>JBQTKH010000217.1:0-5500 GCA_052386335.1 Microthrixaceae bacterium | reverse complement strand
GCTGTTCGTCGAAGTCCGCCGGACGACCCTCCAGGGTGAGGTCGAACAGCTGCACTACGAATGACCGTGCGGAGGTGTACTGGCTCTCCACGGTGCGTGCCGACGGACGCCCGCACGTCACCACGCTGCTGGCGGTCTCTCAGCCAGACCCGCTGGCGCTTCTGATCCGGCTCACCGATGAGTTTGGTGGTGCCGCGGAGTCGAACGAGGGTAGAACCCGAACCGGCCCCAGAAAGCGAGCCCACCGATGAAGCTCACGATCTCGACGTTCCTGTCCCTGGACGGGGTGATGCAGGCGCCCGGCGGCCCCGAGGAGGACACCAGCGGCGGCTTCGAGCACGGCGGATGGTCGTACCCCTACGCCGACGAGGACTTCGGCAAGGTCGTCGACGGGTGGTTCCAGGCCGCCGACGCGTTCCTGCTCGGCCGCAAGACCTACGAGATCTTCGCCGGCTACTGGCCCAAGGTGACCGACGAGGACAATCCCATCGCGACGAACCTGAACCGCCTGCCCAAGTACGTCGCGTCGAAGACGCTCGACAAGGTCGAGTGGAACAACTCGACCCTGCTGAAAGGCGACGTTGCCGACGCGGTCGCGAAGCTCAAGGCTCAACCCGGCAACGAGATCCAGGTCCACGGCAGCGGCAACCTCGCCCAGACGCTCATCAAGCACGGGCTCATCGACGAGTACCGGCTGTTCGTCTACCCGGTCGTCATCGGAGAAGGAAAGCGCCTGTTCGCCGACGGCGCGGTACCGGCCGCGCTGAAGCTCGTCGACACCATGACGACCAGCACCGGGGTCACCGTCAACGCGTATCAGCCCGCCGGTCCGCTCGAGTACGGCGAGTTCGGGCTCGAGGACCAGTAGCCGTGGGTGACGGCACGATGAAGCGCCTCGCGCCGCTCGTCGGCGAGTGGAGCATGGAGGCGCTCTTCCGGGACGTTCCGCCCATGGACGCGCGCGCCCGGGTCAGCTTCGAATGGATGCCGGGAGCGCGGTTCCTGGTCGAGCGGTGGGACGTTCACCACCCCGACGCTCCTGACGGCATCGCGATCATCGGCCCCGACAAGAGTGGAGACCACTACCTACAGCACTACTTCGACTCGCGTGGCGTCGCCCGGGTCTACGAGATGAGCTTCGACGACGGCGTCTGGAGGCTCACGCGGACGACGCCGGACTTCACCTCCCTGGAGTTCTCCCAGCGCTTCACCGGGACCCTGAGCGACGACGGGAAGAGCATCGCCGGACGCTGGGAGATCTGCCACCACGGGTCGACGTGGGAACACGACTTCGACCTGACCTACACGAAGGTCGCGTGACGACGAGCGCTCCCGCCTGGTCTCCGGATCCTGATGCCCTGCGCGGGCGCGTAGCCGTTGTCGCGGGGGCGACGCGCGGCGCTGGACGCGGCATCGCCGCCGCGTTGGGCGAGGCGGGTGCGACGGTCGTATGCACCGGTCGTAGCAGCCGGACCGGGGCGCTGCGGTCGGACTACGACCGTGCCGAGACGATCGAGGAGACCGCCGAGCTCGTGACCCAGCTCGGTGGCACCGGGGTCCCGGCAGTGGTGGACCATCTCGAGTCCGACCAGGTGAAGGGCCTCGCCGACCGGATCCGGAACGGCCACGGCCACATCGACGTCCTCGTCAACGACATCTGGGGTGGTGAGCTGCTGAAGGGCGGACCGACGCAATGGAACACTCCGATCTGGGAGGTCGACCTCGACGGCGGGCTCCGGATACTCCGGCTCGCGATCGACACCCACCTCGTCACGTCGCACCACCTGCTCCCGCTCCTCGTCGAGGAGCCCGGCGGGCTGCTGGTCGAGGTGACCGACGGCACCGCCGAGCACAACGCGTCGCGCTACCGGATCTCCGTCTTCTACGACCTGGCCAAGGTCGCCGTGAGCCGGCTGGCCTTCTCCCAGGGGCACGAGCTGGAACCACACGGAGCGACCGCGGTGGCCATCACGCCGGGATGGCTGCGCTCCGAGATGATGCTTGAGAACTTCGCCACCTCCGAGCAGAACTGGCGCGACGCCGTCGACCGGAGAACCGCGCCGCCGGATTTTGCGCTCTCCGAGTCGCCTCGCTACGTCGGGCGCGCCGTAGCCGCGCTCGCGACCGATCCCGACCGCTCCCGCTGGAACCAGCAGTCGGCGACCTCCGGCCAACTGGCGCGGGAGTACGGGTTCACCGACACGGACGGATCGCAGCCCGACGTCTGGCGGTTCATCGAGGAGGTCCGCGAGCAGGGACTCGACGCGAACCCCGACGACTATCGGTAGCTACTCCGGCGGTTGGTCGGAGAGCTTGGCCAGCTCGGCGGCGACGTCGGTGGCGAACTGCTGGGCGTCCCAGCGGATGTTGTTGGCGCCGACGCCGTCCATGGCCGGCGAGCCCCCGAGGCTCTCGGAGAACTCCCTGATGAGCTGGAAGTCGACGTCGTCGGTGGTGCGCGTCCCCGGCCGGAACGGTGTGTCGAGCACCTTGAGGAGGCGCACCAGGTAGAAGAGGAAGAAGTAGATCGCGCCGAGCAGCACGTACGCCTCGCTGTTGCCCTCGCTCTTCGTGAACGTCAGCACTCCGACGGCCAGCATGAGGATGATCCAGATGAGCACGTACGCCGAGGGCACGAAGTTGGTCTCCTGGATGTGGTACACGCGCAGCACGACCTTGCGGAGCGTGGACTGCTCGCCGCGGAGACGAGAGATGTACGTCGCGATGATCTCGTGCCGATCCATGTCGGCGAACGACTCGCTGAGCGAGTTGATCGCATTGAGGCACTCGCGCGAACCCGGGTTCTGAAGGTCGGAGCGGAAGGTGGCGAGGATGGTCTGCACCCTGCGCTCCAACCCGGTGAGGTCGAACGCCAGCTTCTCCTTCTTCCACGCCCGGGCGTCGGTCAGGATGCTCGAAAGGGCACCGACGATCTCCGCCGGCACCCGCTCGCTCTCCTTGTAGTCGGTGAGGGTGCCGGCGACGACGAGCGCGACCACGAAGATGCCACCCGACACGACCGCGCTGAGGAGCGGACCGGCGGTGACGAACTGCCAGTCGGCCTGGTCGATCCCGTAGCGGGCCGCCAGCAGGACCGGGATGATCAGCGCAACCTGGAGCGCGACCTTCCCGCGCCCGACGACGAAGCTCCGCATGCCGGGAACTCTAGGACGCCGCCGTCCGGCTCCGCAGGCCTCCGCCGCCGTCGCCGGCGCGTGCCGCCCGCGACCGGCTACGCGGCAACGAACGGCACGCTGGCGAACCCGTGCACGTTGCTCATGTGCACCCGCCGGATGCTGGCCTCGTCGACCTCGTACTTGGGGAAGTGCCCGGCGAACTCCTCGAGCCCCACCCGGCCCTCCATGCGGGCGAGGGCGGCGCCGAGGCAGAAGTGCAGGCCGTGCCCGAACCCCAGGGCGAGGTGCGAGTCGCGTGAGATGTCGAAGCGGTCGGGTTCGTCGTACTCCCGCTCGTCCCGGTTCGCCGACCCGGTCAGGAGCAGGACCCGTGACCCTTTCGGCATCGTCACGCCGTGGCGCGTCACGTCGTCGGTGAGGACGCGGCCCTGGTACTGCGACGGCGGCCAGTACCGGAGCGTCTCCTCGACCGCGCCCGGGATCGTCGAGCGGTCGGCGAGCACCTTGGCCCACTCCGACGGGTTCCGGGCGAAGAGCACGATCGCGTTGGCGAGCAGCTTCGTGAGCGTCTCGGTGCCGGCCGAGCCGATCAGGGACGCGAACCCGACGACCTCCTTGTCGGTGAGGCGCGTCGCCTCGCCGTCCTCGGCGGGGACCTCGACCTCGCACAGCCGGCTCAGCAACCCGTCGTCGGGGTGCGAGCGCTTGCCGGCGACGAGGTCGAACCAGTACGCGGCTGCCTTCGCCATCGCCTCGATGGCGTGGTCGGGGATGTAGGGCGGCTCGTCGCTGCGGTCGAGCGTGTCGTCCATCCAGTGCCGCACCATGTTGCGGTCGTCGCGGGGCACGCCCAACAGCTCCATGATCACGTTCATCGGCAGCACCGCTGAGAACTCCTCCACGAAGTCGCCGCCGCCCCGGTCTCGAAGCGCGCCCAGGTGCTTCCGGGCCGTCGCGCGGGTGAACGGCTCGAGCTGGGCCACCGCCCTGGGCGTGAACACGCGGCTCACGATCTTGCGCTGCACGTCGTGGTCGGGCGGGTCCATGAAGATCATCATCGGGAGCAGCGACGAGGTGTCGAGCCGCTCGAGCGTGGTGCCCTCGGCCGAGCTGAACAGCAGCGGCTCCTGCGACGCGTCGAGCACGTCCTCGTAGCGGGCGAGGGCGTAGAAGTCGAGCTCGTCGTTGCGGTAGCACGGTGCGTGGTCCCGCAGCGAGCGATACACCGGGTACGGGTCATCGTGGAACTCGTGCGAGAACGGGTTCAGCTCCATCGGTGACTCAGCGCCCTCAACCATCGAGGGTCCGCATCTCCTCTTCCGAAAGCTCGAACTCGAACACGTCGAAGTTCTCGGCAATGCGCTCGGGCGACGCCGACTTCGGGATCACGACGACCTCGTGCTGGACATGCCAGCGCACGACGACCTGCGCGGGAGAGACGCCATGGTTCTGCGCGGCGGCGGCGAGCTCGGCATCGCGGAAGTTCGTGTTCTTGAACGGTGAGTAGCCCTCGACGACAACCTTCCGCTCCCGACTCGCAGCGAGAAACTCGGGATCCAAGCGCGACGGTGCCCACGACACCTGGTTGACGGCGGGCGCCTCGCCGGTGGCGTCGATCAGCCGGTCGATCTGGTCGACGCTGTAGTTGCTGACGCCGACGCTGGTGGCCTGGCCCCCGTCGCGCACCCTGAGAAGCCGCTCCCACGTCTTGACCAGCACGCGGGAGGCGGGAGGCCAGTGCACGAGCCACAGGTCGACATGATCGAGGCCGAGCGCGTCGAGGCTCGCCTCCATGGTCTCCTCTTCCTGCCCGGCGTTCTCCGGCGGCAGCTTGGTGGTGACGAAGAGCTCGTGGCGCGCGATCCCGCTGTGGTGGAGAGCCCGACCGACCTCCTCCTCGTTGTCGTACATCGTGGCGGTGTCGAGGAGCCGGTAGCCGACGTCGAGCGCGGTGGGGACCGCCCGGTACGCCTGTTCGCCGTTGAGCTGCCAAGTCCCGAACCCCACCAGCGGCATCGACGCCCCGCTGGAGAGGTTCACGGTTGGGGTCCTGGACCGTGACCTCCGTGCGCCGCTCATGGTCCCGACAGCTACGCGACCGTCGTGCCGTACATCTCTCGCAACGGGTCCTTGATGAGCTCGAGGCGCTCGCCGTCGGGGCCCTGGAAGTAGAGCGACGACCCGCTCACGTGCTGCGTCGCGATCCCGGCGGCTTCCAGGTTGGCCTCGAGGTGCTCCCAGCGCTCGGGCTCGACCGAGATCGCGAGGTGATGCATCCCACCGAGCACTTCGGCGTAGTCGCCGAGGTCGAGCCCGGGGAAGTCGAAGAACGCGAGGAGATTGCCGTTGCCGATGTCGAAGAA
>JBQTKH010000216.1:0-32007 GCA_052386335.1 Microthrixaceae bacterium | reverse complement strand
GGGGGGGGGGGGGGGGGGCCCCCCCCCGCGCGGGGGGGGGGGGGGCCCCCGCCCGGCCGGGCCCCCACAACCCCGGGCGGGGGCCGCCCGCACCGACAAGCTCGGTGCCGAACCTCTGGTTCGGCACCGAAACGTCAGTCGGACGGCACGAGGCCGCTGACGCCCCAGGAGACCTGGCGAGCCATGGAGGCTCGGAGGTCGGCGGTGCGGATGCCCCAGAACTCGAAGCCGTACTGGTGGGCGGCAACGTGGGCGAGCATCGACACGAGGATGCCCGCGGTGGCCATCGGGTCGATCCCTTTGGGGAGGCGCCCCGCCGCCTGTGACGTGCGCGTGACGTCGGCCTGCGCGCGGGTGATGCCGTTCAGGTGGCCCACGCGGATCTTCTGGAAGCGACCGTCGCCCTCGTCGGTGGCGAGGTCCATCACCCGCAACACCGCGCGGTGCGCCTCCCAGAACACCAAGAACGCGTCGACGAGCTCGAGCGCGGTGGACCCGGCTGCGTCACCGTCCCACGATCCCGCCGCGATGATCTCGGTGAGGTGCGCACCCTGCTCTGCCATCTCTTCGGCGAGCACCAGGATGGCGGCTTCGACGTCGGCGAAGTACTGGTAGAAGGTGGCCGGCGAGGTGCCCGCCTCGCGGGCGATGTCGATCACCTTCACATCTCGGTACGACGTGGTGGCGAGCATCTCGCGGGTGCACTCGAGCAGCCGCTGCCGCGTGGCTCGACCGCGCCGCCCCGGCACGCGACCGTCCGCGGCTCGAAGGAGGTCCTCGTCGTCGGTGTCGACACCGTGCAGTGGGGTCACCTCAGCCATCACGGTGAGCGTACCGGCCGACCTGACGGACCGTCAGGATCTGCGGTGCGTCACCCGGACGCCAGGGCCCGCAGCTCGGTCTTGAGCACCTTGTTGCTCGCGTTCATCGGCAGCGCCTCCATGAGCCGGACGTACCGCGGGGCCTTGAAGTTCGCCATGTGCGCGCGGGCCCACGCGATGACCTCGTCGGGGTCCACGGTGGCGCCCGCGGTGGGCACGATGAAGGCCATCCCGACCTCGCCCATGCGCTCGTCGGGCACACCGATCACCGCGGCCTGGGCCACGCCGGGATGCGTGAGGAGCAGCCGCTCGATCTCCGCGGGGTAGGCGTTGAAGCCGCCGGTGATGAACATGTCCTTCTTGCGATCGGTGATCGTGACGTAGCCGCCGTCGTCCATCGTGCCGATGTCGCCGGTGTGCAGCCACCCGTCGGCGTCGATCGTGGCCGCGGTCTGCTCCGGATCCTCGAAGTAGCCCTGCATGACGTTGTAGCCCCGCACCATGATCTCGCCGGGCGTGCCGCGAGGCAGCTCCGTGCCGTCGTCGTCCACGATGCGCACCCCCACGCCCGGGATGGCGCGGCCAGAGCTGCCGGAGATGAGCTCGGGCGGATCGCTGGGCCAGCACACGGTGACGATGCCGCAGGTCTCGGTGAGGCCGTAGGCGGTGACGACCGTCTCGAACCCGAGCTCGTCCTCCATGCGCTTGATGAGCTCCACCGGAACCGGTGCCGCGCCCGTGACCGCCAGCCGCAGCGACTGCATGGCCGAGCGATCAAGGTCGGGGTGGTTGAGGAACGTCTGGTAGATCGCCGGCGGACCCGGCAGCGCGGTGATCCGGTGCTCGGCCACGTTCGCCATCGCCATCGGGATGTCGAACACCGCCTGGGGAACGATCGTGGCGCCGACCGTGAGCGAGGCGATGATGCCCGCCTTGTACCCGAAGGAGTGGAAGAAGGGGTTCACCACGAGGTAGCGGTCGTCGTGGCGCAAGCCGACGATCGCGGCCCAGTCGGCGAAGCCGCGCAGGGTCTGGCCGTGCGTGGCCACGACCCCCTTCGGGTTCCCCGTCGTACCCGAGGTGAAGAGGATGTCGGACGTGTCGTCCGCGCTGAGCGAGGCGACGCGCGCGTCGAGCGCGTCGCGGTCCACGGCGGCCCCGGAGGCAAGGAAGTCGCTCCACGAGACGGTGCCCGGGCGAACGTCGCCGCGGAGCACCACGGTCTGCTCGAGCGCGGGGAGGTCGTGGCCCTCGAGCAACGCGACGTAGTCGTTGCCAAGGAAGCCGTGGACGGTGACCAGGATCCGAGCGCGGCTGGTCCGCAGGATGTACGCCGCCTCGTCACCCTTGTAGCGCGTGTTGATGGGCACGACGACGGCGCCAGCGGACTGCAGGCCGAGCAGGGCGACGATCCACTCCCACACGTTGGGCGACCAGATCGCCACCCGGTCGCCTCGCTCGATGCCCGCTGCCATGAACGAGCGACCGGCTCGATCAACGGCCACGCCCAGCTGGGCGAAGGTGAGCCGCACCGCGCCGTCGATGACGGCTTCGTCGCCGCCGAACCGCTGCGCCGCCGACCGGATGAGGCCGGCCGTCGTGCCCCATTCGAGGTCGCCGCGGATCCCGGTGTCGGTGCCCCCCATCGCTCAGCCCTTCCAGATCTCGATGAGCTCGTCGGTGCGCACCACCGTCGCGAGCAGCGCCAACGTGTTGTCGATCACCGCGTCGGCGTACGCCTGCGGCAGACCGCACACCGCGTCGCGCGGCAGCACCACCGAGTAGCCGCGGTTCACCGCGTCCATCACGAGGTTGGTGACGGCCACGTTCACCGACACCCCGGTCACCACCACGGTCTGCACGCCGAGGTTGCGCAGCACGGCGTCGAGATCGGTGCCGGTCATGGGCGAGACGCCGTGCGTGCGGGTGAGCACGACATCGGGGGGCTCCGGGCCGAGGCCCGCCACGACCTGCACCGCGTCGGTGTCCGGCAGGAGCGGCACCGGCGAGCGCTGCACGCCGAGGAAGAGGCGGGCGTTGTGGTTGGCGCCCTTGCCGTCGGCCCGCCGGTACGCGGTGCAGTGCACGACCTGCACGCCGGCTGCCCGGGCTGCCGGCACGAGGCGGGCGAGGTTCGGGAGCATCTGCAGCGCGGCGGCCTCGGCCAGCGCGGGGAGGGCGGAGGGAGCGCCCACCACTCCGTTCTGCACCTCGGAGGTGACGATGGCCGTGTGCGCCGGGTCCACCAGCGCGGCGAGATCGAGCGGCATGGTGCTGACCCTACTGGTCAGGTCTACAATCTGACACACCGTCAGATTTGATCTGGAGAGCTGCCTCCATGACCCTCACCGACCCGGCTCCGGCCGCCGCCGGCACGCCTGCGCCCCGCCCCGACGGGTGGGAGCTGCCCACCATCGTCAGCGTCGACGACCACGTGGTGGAGCCGCCCCACGTGTGGGACACCTGGCTGCCCGAGCGCTTCCGTGACCGTGGCCCGAAGGTCGAGCGCCGCGGCATCGGCCACATGAAGCACATCGGCGGGGGTCAGTACGAGCAGACCTTCGATCCCGAGGGCCCGCAGGCCGACTGCTGGGTCTACGAGGACCTCGTCTACATCCACAAGCGCCACGTGGCCGCGGTCGGCTTCGACCGCGACGACATGACGATGTCGCCGATCACCTACGACGAGATGCGCCCCGGTTGCTACGACCCGAAGGCCCGGGTCGACGACATGGTGATGAACCACGTCGAGGCGTCGCTCTGCTTCCCGTCGTTCCCCCGCTTCTGCGGGCAGACCTTCACCGAAGCCAAGGACCGCGAGCTCGGCGAGGCGTGCGTCTACGCCTACAACGACTGGATGGTCGAGGAGTGGTGCGGCGACTCCGACGGCCAGCTCCTCCCCCTGCCGATCATCCCGCTGTGGGACGCCACGCTCGCCGCCAAGGAGGTCGTGCGCAACGCCGAGCGCGGCGCGCGCGCCGTGTGCTTCAGCGAGATCCCTCCCCACCTCGGCCTGTCGTCGATCCACTCCGGTGAGTGGGATCCGTTCATCGCCGCCTGCCAGGACACGGAGACGGTCATCTGCATGCACATCGGCTCGTCGTCGCGCATGCCGGCCACCTCGGGCGACGCGCCTGTGGCCGTGGCCGCCACCCTCAGCTTCGGCAACGCCATGGCCTCGATGAGCGACTGGCTCTTCTCAGGGAAGCTCGTGCAGTTCCCGAACGTGAAGCTCGCCTACAGCGAGGGGCAGATCGGCTGGATCCCCTACATCCTCGAACGGGCCGACGACGTGTGGCACGAGCACCGGGCGTGGGGCGGCGTGGCCGACCTCGTGCCGGAGCCACCGTCGACCTACTACTACCGCCAGATCTACGGCTGCTTCTTCCGCGACCAGCACGGCATCGACAGCCTCGACAAGGTCGGTGTCGACAACATCACCTTCGAGACCGACTACCCCCACACCGACTCCACCTGGCCGAACACCAAGCAGGTGGCCACCGACCTGATGCGCAACGTCCCCACCGACGTGGTCGAGAAGATCATGCGAGGCAACGCCCGCCGCATGCTGTCTCTCTAGCCTGCTCCGGGCATCGCCGCGCTCCTGCCTCCGCAGGTGCCTCCCGGCGACCGGCACAGCCGGATCGCCTCCGGCCTCGCGATGGCCTACCCCGGCGACGTAGCACGCGTCAGCGCCAACGCCCCCTAGATCTAGCGTTGTCCGAACCCGCTCAGCGAGCACCAGCAACGCCAGATTCCGGGGTGAGCGGGCCGCGCGCGAGCATCGTCATGCGTCGCACGTCCGTCGTGAAGCCCAGATCGCGGTAGAGGCGGAGCGCTCCGGTGGGGTTCTCCTCGTCGACACCGAGGATGGCCCGCTCGAAGCCGTCGGCCGCATTCTCGATCCGGCGGAGCGCGTCCACGAGCAACCAGCGAGCCACGCCCTTGCCCCGCCACGCTCGGCGGGTGCCGACCGTGTTGATCCACGCCTCCACCGGCACCCCACCCCAGTCCTGCGGGTAGGCCGCGCACAGCACCAGCGACGCGACCTCCCCCGACGCGCGGTCGACCGCCAACACGGACAGATCTCGCCGAAAGCTGCGATGGCCCGTGTACCACTGCACCCACTCCTCGCGGTTGCGCGGCTCACTGCCCCAGTGGTCGGTGAAGGCCTCCACCTGCGCGAGCCGGGCCTCCTCGTCGAGGGCGCCGTTCCAGGACACGAGCTCCAGGCCCACGGGTGCAGGGACCTCCGGGATCGGCTCCTGCACGCTTCGGGCCACCTCGACGAAGTGGCGCACCGGCTCGAACCCGGCCCGTTGGGCGACGAGCACCAGGTCCGACTGGGCTTCGGTGGCGTCGACGTGCACGGAGACCGGCAACGACCCGTCGAAGCGGCTTCCGACCTCAGTGGCTTGGCGCAGCATCCACGTGAACAGCTCAGATCCGATCCCGCAGCGACGATGGCTCGGGCGCACGCCACCCCAGCACGACACGCGATGCGCCTCGCGCTCTCCCGGCATCGCCTTGAGCCAGGCGAACGCCACCAGCTCGTCGCCATCCCAGCCGAAGCGCGCGTCGGTGGCGGGACGCGCCCAGATCGATGACCACTCGTCGTCGAGATCGTCGAGCGTGTACGTCTCGCCGCGGCCGTCGGCCAGCTCCATCGCGGCGAGCAAGCTCAGCCAGTCGGCATCGGCGGCGCGCGTCGGTGCCGACCAACGCAGATCCGCCATGCGTCGATCCTGACAGATGACGACCGGATAGCGTCGCCCGCGATGGACCCGAGCGCGCTCACCACGATCCGCTACGAGGCGGCCGACGGCGTGGCAACGATCACGCTCGACCGAGCCGATCGACACAACGCCTTCACGGCGGTCATGTGCGATGAGATGGCGTCGGTGTGGGCGCACGTGCGCGGCGACCACGACGTGCGCGCCGTCGTGCTCACCGCGGCGGGCGACAAGGCGTTCTGCACGGGGATCGACCGAGACGAGGTGCCGTCCGAAGGCGGCCTCGAGTACAGCTTCGACCCGTTCACCTACGTCGATCCCGGTGCTCGCCTGGGTCCTCGCAGCAACGAGTGCTGGAAGCCCGTCGTGGCGGCGGTCAACGGGATGGCGTGTGGTGGCGCCTTCTACCTCCTGGGCGAGGCCGACATCCTGATCGCTGCCGAGCACGCCACGTTCTTCGACCCGCACGTCACCTACGGCATGCCGGCAGTCTTCGAGCCCACGCTCATGCTCCACCGGATGCCCTTCGGCGAAGTGCTGCGCATGACCCTCCTCGGCAACCACGAGCGCATCAGCGCCGCCCGCGCCCTCGAGATCGGCCTCGTCACCGAGGTCGTGCCCGCCGCGGAGCTCCTCGACGCCGCCCACCGCGTCGCCGCAGCCATCGCCTCTCAGCCTCCGACCGCGGTGCAGGCGAGCCTGCGCACGCTCTGGGCCGCACGTGAGCTCACTCGACAGCAGACCCTCGAGCTCGGGAACACCTTCCTGAACCTCGCCATGAGCGAGGCCGCGCTGGCGGAGGGCCAGCAGGTGTTCAGCTCGGGCCAGCGCATCGATCCCAAGGTCCGGTGACGCTCGCCGCCACGGTGCGCCAGGCGGCGCGCCGCTTCGGCGATCGCACCGCGTTCGTCGATCCGGACGGAACACGCTTGTCGTACGCAGCGCTCGACGCTCGCTCGGACGAGGTCGCCGCAGGGCTGCTCGCGGCGGGCGTCGGACCTGGGGATGTCGTCGTGCTGCGCCTGCCGTCGGACACCACGTATGTGGTCGCCTACGCGGCCGCCGCGAAGGCGGGCGCCATCACTGCGGGCGTGAACCCTCGCCTCGCGCTCCCGGAGCAGGAGGCCATCGCGGCGGTGGCGGGTGGCGCGCTGACCTTGACCGACACGGCCGCGGTGGACGAGCTCGCGCGACCCGGTCTCGTCACCCCGCTCGCCGACGACCCCGACCGCCCGGTGGCCCTCGTGTTCACCTCGGGTACCACCGGCACGCCCAAGGGCGCGCTGTTCCACGAGCGCCAGCTGGCCGCGGTCACGCGCATCGACGTCGCCGACGCGTGGGGCGACCCTGACGCGCCGCCCACGCCCATGCTGGCCAGCACCCAGTTCGCCCACGTGGGGTTCATGACCAAGCTCCCGTGGTACCTGCGCCTCGGCACGACCACCCACATCCTCGGGCGGTGGCGCGCCGCCGACACGCTGGCCTGCGTCGCGGAGCACCGCCTTCCCACCCTCGGGGCGGTCGCGCCGCAGGTGGCCCTGCTCCTGCGGGAAGACCTCTCGGCCTATGACCTCTCGAGCTTGCGCGCGCTCATCGTGGGTGCCGCTGCGTCGCCACCCGCGCTCGTGCGCGAAGCACGCGCCCTCCTCGCTCCGAGCTACTCGATCCGGTACTCGTCGACCGAGTCGGGCGGCTGTGGGACAGGCACCGCATTCGACGCCGACGAAGACGAGGCCCTCCACACCGTCGGTCGACCGCGCGGCGGCATCGAGGTCGCCGTCCGCGACGAGGTTGGCGCGCCCGTCCACGGGGACGAGGTGGGCGAGGTTTGGCTGCGCACCCCGACCGCCCTCAGCGAGTACTGGAACGACCCTCCGGCCACGGCCGAAGCCCTCGTGGGCGGCTGGCTGCGGACGGGCGACCTCGGCAGCGTCGACGAGCGCGGCAACCTGCGGCTCGCAGGACGTCGGACCGAGATGTACATCCGTGGCGGGTACAACGTGTATCCCGCCGAGGTGGAGGGAGCGCTGGGTGATCACCCTCAGATCGCTGAGGTCGCGATCGTGCCGACACCGGACGACGTGATGGGCGAGGTCGGCGTCGCCATGGTGGTGCCGAGGCCGGGCGGAGGTGCGCCGACGCTCGAGTCGATCCGCACCTACCTCGAACCGCGCCTGGCGCGCTACAAGATCCCTCAGGCGGTACACATCGTCTCGGGGCTGCCCCTGACGCCGATGCAGAAGATCGACCGGCAGGCGCTCATCCGGTCGGTCACCGGGACGGCGAGGTGACGAAGGGGTGAAACCCTGACAAACCGGAAGGTGACAGCCGTCTGACGTCGAACCTGACACCCATGTCACCGTTGGATCGTCGTTCGTTCATCAAGTCCGCTGCGGCCGGTGCCGGCCTCCTCGCCGCCGGCCAATCCGTTGCCCGGGCCGATGGGCTCGTGAACCTCACGCTGCCGAACCTGGGCCAGACGCACGTGAACCCGAAGACCCCGATCGATCACGTCGTCGTCGTGATGATGGAGAACCGCTCCGTCGACCACTACCTCGGGTGGTACTCAAACGAGAACGAGGACTTCGACGGCGTGCAGGATCGCTCGTACTTCAGCGACGAGCTCGGCGCCCCCGTCGGCACGTCGCACTGGGGCGGCGAGAGTGGCGACTTCTCCGGCTGCGGCTTCAAGGACCCCGGCCATGGCCACAGCCAGGGCGTGGCCCAGGTCGGCAACGGCAGCAGCACGGCCGAGCCCGACGGATTCCTGAAGGCGGGCGCGGTCAACGACGCGTTCGCTGTCTCCTACTACCAGCCCGATGACATCCCGGTGACCGCCGCGCTCACCCGGCAGTTCACCACCTTCGACCGGTACTTCTGCTCGTGGCTCGGCTCGACCTACCCGAACCGGGAGTACATGCACTCAGGTCAGAGCGGGGGCATCACCGACAACTCGTTCCCACCCGAGCTGGCGTCCCAGAACCCGGTGTGGATGACGGGGTTCGACTGGCCCACCGTGTGGAGCGCGCTCGACGCCAAGGGCGTCACCTGGAAGTACTACTACTCCAACCTCCCGGTGATCGCCCTGTGGGGGCCCCGCCACGCCAAGGGCGCACGCCACGTGTCCGAGTACTACGCCGACTGTGCGGCGGGCACGCTGCCGCAGGTGGCGTTCATCGACCCGTTCTTCGTCGCCCCCGACGGCATGGCCAACGACGACCACCCCCACGCCGACATCCGTCTCGGTCAGATGTTCCTCTCGGACATCACGCGCTCGTTCATGGAGTCGAAGCACTGGCACGACGGCGCCCTGTTCATCACGTATGACGAGTGGGGCGGCTTCTGGGACCACGTGCAGCCGCCGGTCCTCGGCCTCGACGAGGAACCGCGGGCAAACGATCCGATCGGTGAGTTCGGGAAGCTCGGGTTCCGGGTGCCGACGCAGCTCATCAGCCCGTACGCGGCCGGCGGACGGGTGGACGGCGGCGTGTACGACCACACCTCGATCCTCAAGTTCATCGAGACAAACTGGGGACTGACGAAGATGAAGGACTGGAATCACGGCACGCTTGATCCCGGCAACCGCAACATCCGCAACGCCTTCGGCACCTTCGCCTACAACGGGGAGTCGCGCGACATCTTCCTGAACACTCCCGCGTACGAGGCACCAGCGGAGGCGAACGTGCCGTGCGAAGGCCATGACACCCCGGTGTCTGATCTGTTCGCGCTGGTGGAGAACGGATGGTTCGAGACCCACGGCTACCGCACGGACTTCCCGTTCGCCGACGCCTACCGCACCACCCTCCCGGTCCTCCGCTAGCCCCCAGCATCCGCGGCGCACCCGGCCGTCGGTGGAACGCTCTGCGTGATGGTTGCGATCGCGGGCAAGCAGCGCCCGACCTCGACTCCACCGCGCCACATGGCGCCCCCCGAGCCGCGCCGCATGCCAGGCCGCGGATCTCGGTTCATCCGCACCATCGCCGGCACCGCTGCGATCGCGGCGGCGGTCACCGCCACCACCACCGTGCTCTCCCTCAACCCGCGCCCGACGGAGCGCGCGCAGGCGTCGACCACCCCCGCCGTCGCGGCCGGGGCGGCGCCCGCCTGCATCGCTCCAGCCAGCGTCGCTCGGCGAGCGGGCCTGGTGCTCGTCGTCGGTCTGCCCGGCGTGACCCGACCTGATGATCCGCTGCTGGACGTCCTCGAGTCCATGGGCGTGGGCGGCGTGATGCTGCGCAGCGAGAACCTCCAGAGCACGCGCCAGGCGCGGACGCTCGTCACCGCGCTGCGAGACCGACTCGGGCAGCACGTGCTCGTCGCCGTCGACGAGGAGGGCGGGCGGGTGACGTCGCTGCGGGCCCTCGGCGGCACGACCGCCTCCGCTCGTCGGCTCGGCAAGGCCGGAGCCAAGGCGGCCCGAACGGCGGGCGAGAAGGTGGGCGAGGTGGCGTCGTCGGTCGGGATCGACTGGATCCTCGGGCCGGTCATCGACCTCGACGATGGTCCCGCCGGGGGCGTCATCGGCGACCGCTCGTTCGGGGGCGACCCCGACGACGTCACCGACGCGACGCGCGCCTACATCGCTGGCCTGCGCTCCTCGGGGCTGCGCGTGACGCTGAAGCACTTCCCCGGCCACGGCCGGGCCGACAGCGAGCCCCACGCGGGAACCACCGCTGATCACCGTTCGAAGAGCGACCTGATCCGCACCGACCTCGTGCCCTTCGACGCCCTGATCGACGACGGGGCTGAGGCCGTGATGGTCGGCCACGTGATCTACCCGGAGATCTGGGGGCGCGTGCCGGCGAGTCTCACCCCGGGTGCGTACGAGCTCCTGCGAGCCCGCGGCTTCGAGGGCGTGGCCGTGACCGATGCGCTCGGGATGGGTGCCGTGTACAACGACTGGGACTTCGACGAATCTCCGGCGATGGCCCTTGCGGCAGGCGCAGACGCGTTGCTCGTCACCCAAGGCGACCGCGTGGAGGAGCTGCGCGACAGCATCGTGACCGCGGTGAGCAGCGGCGATCTCGACGAGCGTCGGCTCGATGAGGCGGTGCGTCGAGTGCTCGACCTGCGCGACGAGGACCCGACCGGGATCGTCTGCCCGTAGGCCGCCTACGCCAGCAGACCCTGGACGTGGGCCGACCCCGACGCGGGGTCGCCCACGAGCTCCACCGTGGCGGTCGCCAGGCGCGAGGGCGGGTCGGCGTCGAGCAGGTCCATGCACCGCGGTGGTCGGCCTCCCGCTGCGGACGCCTCCGCATCCGACTCTCGCCCGAGCGAGATGACCTCGTCGAGCAGGGCCCGCGCCTCCGCGCCGAGCAGCGACAGGTCGTCGGACACGAGGGCCATGCCGCCGCTCACGCCGACCGCGAGCGCCCATGCCCGCACCTGCTCACGGTCGAGCTCGGTCTTGTCCGTGCGCAGCATCAGGCAGTCCGGATCGTTGATCCAGAGCCGCCGGTGCATGAACGAGCGGCTCAGGGTGTTGCGCCACGCGTTGATGGTGCTGGGCTCGCCCCCCTCGTGGGCCACGGCTCGCTGCGCGCTCGCGGGTGCGTGCCACCACGGGCCGACGTCGGCACCGATGCGCATCCCGTCCACCGCACCGACGGATGCGCCGAGCGGGGCGCCGCAGCCGAGGAGGAAGGCATCAGCACCCGCACCCCGACGAACGGCATCGAAGCCAGCCCGCACCCGCTGCGCTGGCGTCTGCGAAGGGTCGAGGTACGTACCTGGCAGCGAAGGCGCATAGGTGAAGTCGAGCTTGAGGTAGGGATAGCCGGCCTCCACGAGGGCCCGAGCCACATCCTCGATGCGCTCCAGGACCTCGGGGTTGGTGGTGTCGAGCGTGTGGACGGCGCCACCCCACGCCTCGTTGAACACGCCGACGAGCGGCGTGCCGGTGGGCTCGTGGCTCGCGAACCATGCCGGGTGCTCCGCGGCCACGCGGGAGAACGGGCTGGCGACGAACGGTGCCAGCCAGATGCCAGGTGTCCGGCCCTCCGCGGCGATGGCCGAAGCGAGCCCGTCGATCGGCGTGGGGAAGCGATCGTTGGTGGTCAACCAGTCGCCGATGGCGGACTGGTAGCCGTCGTCCAGCTGGAAGACGTCGAAGGGCCAGTCGCCGGCGAGCGCGAGGTTGGCCCGAAGATCGGCCTCCGACACATCGTGGAAGTAGTGGTACCAAGAGCACCAGCCCACCTGGTACGGCGCCGTGGCTCGCGCCCGCCCGATCTCGGCGAGCGTGGCGGCCCACCGCTCGAGCAAGGGAGACGGATCGCCGTCACCACTGCTCAGCGCCACCTCGTGGAGGTCGCGCCGCTCACCGCTCTCGAGCCGGATGCCACCGAGGTACGCCTCGATCCACACCTCGATCGTGTCGGTGCCGTCGCGCGCGAGGCGCACGCGGATGGTGCCGTCGTGCTCCCACCCGCCGAGGAACCCGACCACGACGACCGACCCGGTCACATCGCGCAGGGCGGTGACGAGCTCGCTGCGAAGCTCGAAGGGCTCGGCCACGCCCGAGTCGGCGTGGTGCATCCCGAGGACGAGCGAGCGCACACCCGCCGCGCGGGATGGATCCTCGTCCTGACGGAAGGTCGCCACGCTCGTCGGCGACCAGGACTGGTAGCCGTGACGCAGCACGCGCAGGGGCTCGACGGCCGACTCGAGCCGGCACACCAGTGCCACGGCATCGACGGTGACGGCCTCGTCGGCCTGGTTGGCGACCGACCACGTCAGCAGCTCGGGTGTGGCCGACCACTCGACATCGAGGTCGTGGGGTCGGGCGGCCCGAACCTCCACCCTGTCCAGGCGCAGCTGCATGGACCGGGAGCGTAGGGGGTCAGTCGTCGAGCTCGGTACCGACGATCCCCACGAAGCTCACCATCTCTCCGGGGTAGCCCCCGAGGTTGTGCGTGAGCGCGAGGTGCCGATCGGTGGCGGTGGCGATCTGGCGCTCGGCAGGGGCCTCGTGACGCAGCTGCAGCCACGCCTCGAACATCATGCGAAGCCCGCTCGCGCCCACCGGGTGCCCGAAGCTCTTCAGGCCACCGTCGGGGTTGACGGGCAGGTCGCCGGCGAGATCGAAGACCCCAGCCTGGATCTCCTTCCACGCGGTGCCCCGCGGGCAGAACCCGAGGTCTTCCATCAGCACGAGCTCGGTGGGCGTGAAGCAGTCGTGCACCTCCGCCATGGCGAGCTGCGCGCGGGGATCGCTGATCCCCGCCTGCGCGTACGCGTCGACGGCGCTGGCGACGATCTCCGGGAAGGTCGTGTAGTCGTAGGCAGGATCGGTGAGCCCGGAGCCGTTGCCGGCCACGAAGCTCAGCGCCTTCACGTAGAGGGGGTTGTCCGTGTATCGGTGCGCGTCCTCGGTCCGGCACACGACCGCCGCCGCGGCACCGTCGGCCACACCCGCGCAGTCGAACACGGACAGGCATCCCGCGACGTCCGGCATCGCGAGGATCTGCTCGACGGACATCTCCCGGCGGAACTGGGCGCGCGGGTTGCGGGCACCGTTGAAGTGGTTCTTCGAAGCGATGCGCGCGAGCACAGCTTTGAGCTCGTCCATCGGCACGCCATACCGCTCCGCGTACGCCGGTGCGACCATCGAGAACATCGCCGCCGCCGTGAGGGTGCGCTGCGTGCCGTCACTCGGCACCGGGAACGCGTTCAGCCCCTGGTACCCGGAGTCCTTCACCTTCTCGACGCCGACGGCCATCGCCAGGTCGTAGGCCCCGCTCGCCACCGCGTAGGCCGCCTGGCGCAGCGCCTCGGAGCCCGTGGCGCACATGTTCTCGACCCGCGTCACCGGCTTGCCCTCGAGCTGGAGCGGCTTGGCAAGCACCATCCCCGACATGCCGCCCTGCGCAGTGCCGAGCCAGTACGCGTCGACGTCGGCCTTGGTGACACCCGCACTGGCGAACGCCTCACCGGTGGCGTCGATCAGGAGGTCGTCGAGGCCCTTGTCCCAGTGCTCGGCAAAGCGGGTGCAGCCCATGCCGACGATCGCCACGCGGTCCTTGATGCCGTGCGATCCCATCAGCGTGACCCGTCCATGAGCAGCCGTGCCTTCCAGAAGTAGTTGTGGATCCCGTCCGCCGTGAAGAGCCGGCGGAACGTCGGCTCGACCCTGGCCCCGATGCACACCTGGTCGACGTCGAGGTCGGTGAGCTCGACGGGCAGTCGACCGCCGCCGTCGAAGTCCACGACGGCGAACACGACGGGCGGGCTCGGCGAGTAGGCGAGCCGGTCGACCGTGAAGGTGACGATCGTGCCCACGGCGTCGGCCATCGGCGTGGCCGTGGGATCGCCGGGGAGGGGCGGGAGGTGGACGTCGCCGTCGGCGTCGGTGGAGCCCACGAACCCGAGCTTCCAGTCGGTGGACCGAGCCGCTGCGGATGCCGACAGACGGGCAGGCTCCGGTCGGCGAGGCGGCTCGGCGGGGAGCAGGCCCCGCCACCGGAGGTAGGTGCCGTAGGCAATTGGGGCACCCTCGGCAGCTTGGGCGCCGACCGATCGCGTGGGATGCCAGTGGGCGATCGTGTCGGTGGCGCGGAACAGCAGCACGTCGGCGCCGTCGGCCAGCACCACGAGGGCGATCACCTGGCCGGGCGCCGCGGTCTCGAGCGCCTTGGTGAGCAACATCCCCGGATGGGCGGCGCCGGTGTTGCCTACGGAGGCGGCGAGGTCGTCGACGAGCCGCTCGCCGATGCCGAGCTTCTTCGCGGCAGCGGCGTTGGCGCGCGTGTGCGATCCCGTGACCGCCACCCGGTCGACCTGGTCGGCCACCAAGCCCGCAGCCTTCAGCGCGTCGTCCCAGGCGGCCTGGGCGAGCGGCACGTAGCGCGTCTCACCGAAGCGCTCCTCCCACACCTTGGACCGCACGTCTCCGGGCGTGCGCCACCGGTCGAGGAACTCCTCGGTGGCGTGGCCCGAGCCGAGGTGGGTGGCCAGCAGCGGCCCATCGGCGGCATCCCCCACGACGAGCGCGGTAGCGCCGTCGCCGAATGTGGCTTCGTCGGGCCCGCCCGCCAGGCCCGTGCGTAGGTCGGCGCTCACCACGAGATGGGTGCCGTGGCCGGCGAGCGCGGCGTGCAGCACCCCCATCGTCGAGCGGATCGAGCCGTTGGCGTCGAAAGCCGGCACGCTTGCCCCCAGGCGCAGGGCGGCGTGGATCGTGGTGGCATTGGTCTTGTCGGCGTAGGCAGGCGCCGCCGTGGAGAACCAGAGCACCTCGGGTGCTCGACCATCGATGCCGCGCAGTGCGGCCCGGGCTGCCTCGACGCCCATGGTGGTGGTGTCCTCGTCGTAGCCGGCCACGGAGCGGGTGCCCTTGCCACCGCCCCCACCAGCCACGGCGGCGATGGTGGACCGGTCGAGCCGCCGGTGGGGCAGGTAGCCGGCCGCTCCGACGATGCCGCGAGTCATCCCGCGAGCGTACGAGGGAATCTGACGGGTCGTCACATTTGTCGTACCGTCCGGTCGTGCGCCTCGGAGACATCGCGAACGCCACCGCCGCAGGCAACGGCAAGCCACTCGACGGCGTGCGGATCCTCGCCCTCGAGCAGATGCAGGCGCTCCCGTATGCCACCCAGCTCCTCGCTCGGCTCGGGGCCGACGTGGTGAAGGTGGAGCACCCCCAGGGGGGCGATCTGGGGCGGGGCTCGCAGCCCGCCATGACCGACCCCGACGGCCGAGCGGTGGGTGCGACCTTTCTGCGCAACAACCTCAACAAGCGGAGTGTCTGCGTCGACCTCAAGACCGACGCCGGTCGCCAGCTGGTGCTCGACCTCGCCCCCAGGTTCGACGTCGTTGCGGAGAACTCCAAGGCCGGCGCGATGGCGCGCCTCGGCCTCGGCTACGCGGACATCGCCGCGGCGCACCCCGGCGTGATCTACCTCTCGGTGTCGGGCTTCGGCAACGCAGCCTCCGAGGGCGAGGAGCGCTCGCCGTACGACGCATGGCCGGCGTTCGCGCCGATCGTGGAAGCGATGTCGGGGATCTACGAGTTCAAGCGACGGGGCGACGACCCACCGCTCGTGGCCCCGATGGGCGCGCTCGGCGACATCGGCTCAGGTCTCTACGCGGTGATCGGCGTGCTCGCCGCGCTCCGCCATCGCGACGCCACCGGCATGGGCCAGCACGTCGACATCGCCATGCTCGACGCGATGGTCGCGATGACCGATCTCGTCACGAACTTCTGGTCGCTCGGCCTGCGCGACGGCTCGGCGCCGCTCATCATGGACGGCTTCAGGGCCGACGACGGCTGGTTCATCATCCAGGTCGGCCGGGAGCCGCAGTTCGCCATGCTGGCCGGGCTCGTGGGCGAGCCCGAGTGGGTCACCGACCCGCGCTTCGCGACCCGCCAGGGATGGGTCGACCACCTCGACGACGTGATCCGCCCGGCCGTCGAGCGCTGGGCCAGCGGGCGCACGCGCATCGCGGCCTGCGAGGCACTCTCGTCCGCTGGCATCGCCGCAGGACCGTGCCTGCGCGACGACGAGGTCGTCCACGACCCCCACGTCGCTGCTCGCAGCATGCTCGTCGAGATGCCCCGCACCGACGGCGTGGCCGACCCGGTCCTGATCCCGGGCAACCCCGTGAAGCTCACCCAGGTGGCCCAGGGCCCGGAGACCCGCGTGCCCTGGCTCGGCGAGCACACCGACGAGGTGCTCGCCACCGAGCTCGGCCTCACCACCGACCAGCTCGCCCAGCTCCGCGCGGCCAACGTCATCGCCTGACCCCAACCCCCCGGTTCTCTGCACCCGCAGCCCGGCATCGCGGTGTTGGGTGTGCACAGAACGAGGTGGGTCAGGTCGTCGGGGGCTTCTTCTCCGGGCGCCAGAAGCCGACGAGCAGCGCCAGCGCGCCGCCACCACCGGCGATGGCAGCGATCGCGAGGCCCGTCGTGCCTTGGAGGTCGTCGGTCAGATTGAAGGCGTTGTCGAGCGACCACGCGCCGGGGCCGATGACCGCGATGGCGAGGCCGGCGAACGTGAGCGTCATCACGTACTCCCAGCCCTCCCCCGGGCGGAAGATGAAGAACCCGTTGCCACGGTGGTTCGTGATCCACGCCACGAGCATCACGCCGATGACGACGGCCCCACCGAACGGGGTGAGCAGCCCGAGCGCGAGCAGCACACCGCCGATCACCTCCATCAGGCTGGCCAGCCACGCGTGGAGGATGCCGGGCTTCATGCCGAGACTGGCGAACCACCGGGCGGTGCCCGCGATCTTGCCGCCGCCGAAGATGTGGTTGATCCCGTGGGCGAGCATCACCGCGCCCAGGGCGCAACGGAACACCAGCAGGACGAGGTTGATCGCATCGAGGTCGCTCATCGGGCCACGACGCTAGTGCCCGGTCCATCAACGCCTCCGCCTACGCTCACCCGATGGCTCGCTCCCGCGCTCGCACGGCTGCCACCTTGGTGGGCCTGGCCACGGCTGCAGCCGCTGGCGTGCTCGCCGTGCAGGAGGCTCGGCGCCGAGCCGAAGCCGGGCGGACCTCACCGGTCGACGTGTCGAGCCGGGCCCAGCGCAGCATGGCGATGGCCGGTGTCGGCGCCAGGGCGGGTGGGGCCTACGCCCTCCACCGGGCCCGGCGTGCCTTCGCGTCTGCCGAGCACCAGGTCACCCTCGACCACCAGTTCGAGCTGAAGACGGCCGAATCGATCACCGAGGCGCTCGGCAACATGAAGGGCGCGATGATGAAGCTCGGCCAGATGGCCAGCTACCTCGACCAGGGCATGCCGGAGCATGTTCGGGCCGCCCTGGCCGAGCTGCAGTCCAACGCCCCGCCCATGAGCGCTGAGCTGGCGGCGCAGGTGGTGTGCGAGGAGCTCGGCGCAACCCCTGACGAGGTGTTCGCCGAGTGGGACCCGGAGCCGATCGCCGCGGCCTCGATCGGGCAGGTGCACCGGGCCATGACCCACGACGGGCGCGCCGTCGCCGTCAAGGTCCAGTACCCGGGTGTCGGCGAGGCCATCCGGGCCGACCTCGACAACGCCGGGATGCTCTTCGGTGCGATGGGGATGATGCTGCCGGGTCTGGAGCCAGGGCCGCTGGTGGAGGAGCTCCGGGCGCGGATCGTGGAGGAGCTCGACTACGTGAAGGAGGCGGACAACCAGCGCCTGTTCGCCGACTACTACGAGGATCACCCGTTCATCCACATCCCTGCCGTCGTCGACGAGCTGAGCGCCGAGCGGGTCCTCACGACCGAGCTGGCCGAGGGCGTCCGGTTCGAGGAGCTGGAGGGCTGGAGCCAGGCCGAGCGCGACCTCGCTGCGGAGACGATCTTCCGCTTCGTGTTCGGGAGCCTCTACCGCCTCCACGCGTTCAACGGCGACCCGCACCCGGGCAACTACCTGTTCCGTCCAGGTGGCCAGGTGACGTTCCTCGACTTCGGGCTGGTGAAGCGCTTCGACCGCGACGAGGTGCGCCTGATCGCCGACATGCTCAAGGCGATGGTGGTCGACAAGGACATCGCGGAGTATCGGCGGCTCATCGAGAGCATCGGCATGGTCAAGCCCGGCAGCTCGTTCACGAACGAGGAGGTGATGGACTACTTCGGACACTTCTACGACTTCGTGCAGCGCGACGAGGTGGGCACCATCACCCCCGAGTACGCGTCCGAGACGGTGCGGCGCTTCTTCGACTACGGCGGCGACCACGCGGAGATCCTTCGTGCCGCGAACGTGCCGCCGACCTTCGTCATCATCCAGCGCATCAACCTCGGGCTCTACGCGATCTTCGGGCAGCTCCGGGCCACCGCGAACTGGCGACGCATCTCCGAGGAGCTGTGGCCGTTCGTGGGCGGCCCGCCGACCACTGAGCTCGGACGCCAGGCTGCCGCGTGGATGGCGTCGCACCCCGGATGATCGAGGTCATCGCACTCGACGGCGACGACACGCTCTGGCACAGCGAACAGCTCTTCGTCGACACCCAGCAGGCGTTCCGCGAGCTCCTCGCCCCCCACGTCGACCTCGATGACGCGGCGCTCGATGCGCGTCTCGAGGAGGTGGAGCGCCGCAACCTCCCGACGTTCGGCTACGGCGTGAAGGCGTTCACGCTCTCGCTCGTCGAGACGGCCATCGAGGTCACCAAGGGAGCCATCCCGAGTCAGCACCTCCAGTCGGTGCTCGACCTCGGCAAGGTGCTGCTCGACCATCCGGTGCAGCTGCTCGACGGCGTGGCCGAGACGGTCGACACGCTCACCGACCGCTACCGGGTGATGGTGCTGACCAAAGGCGATCTGCTGCACCAGGAGTCGAAGGTCGCCCGCTCGGGCCTCGCTGAGCTGTTCTGGCAGGTCGAGATCGTCTCCGAGAAGGACGAAGCGACCTACCAGCGGGTTCTCGACCGGTGGGACATCGATCCCGCCACGTTCGTCATGGTGGGGAACTCGGTGCGCAGCGATGTGCTCCCGGTGCTCGCGATCGGCGGGCGCGCCGTGCACGTGCCATATCACGTGACCTGGGTGCTCGAGCAGGTCGTGCACGACCCCGATGCGCACGACTTCCCCGTGCTCGACTCGATCGCCGAGCTGCCCGCGTGCATCGCGGCGATGGAGTCCTGACACGTGCCCGAGCTGACGATCGCGTCGTACAACATCCATTGGGGTCGCGGCCCGAAGCGACGCGGCGCCATGCCGTTCGATGTGGTCGCCGCCTGCCGCGAGCTTGATGCTGATGTCCTCATCCTCCAGGAGTCATGGGCTCCAGACGATGGGCAGTCCGATCACGATCGCGTGGCCGAGGCCCTGGGCATGGCCATCGTGTGCGACGTGAGCCTGGCGCGCGCGCTCGTCGAACCCGAGCCGCACGTCCTCGTCCGCCAGCGGGCCGCCCAGCGCGCTGACGAGGCCGTGGGCAACGGAGGGTGGCACCTGGTCGCACTCTCCCGACACGAGGTGCACGATGCACGGGTCGATCGTCTGCCCCACCTGTGGTTCGACCACTCAGATCGGGCGGTCCTCGCCTTCGATGTCGAGGTCGACGGGGTGCGACTGCCGATCCGCGGCACCCACCTCCCCCATCTCGAGTACGGCGCTCACCTGAGCACCCGCGGCCTGCGGCGCAGCCTCCCGCCCGCCGACGCGCCCGCCGCGTTCATCGGTGACATGAACATGTGGGGCTGGACGATCGACCGGATGGTTCCGGCGGGATGGCGGCGCGCGGTGCGCGGCAAGACATGGCCCTCGCATCGACCGCACAGCCAGATCGACCACCTCCTCGTGACACAGGCAGTGGAGGTGCGCTCGGGCCAGGTGGGCCCCGACCTCGGCTCCGACCACCTCCCGATCCGAGCCCGGCTGCGGTGGCGCTGAGGGCGCGGCGGTGACCACGCCGATCGTGTTCCTGTGCACGGGCAACGCGGCCCGCTCCGTGATGGCCGGCGCCGCGCTGTCCTCGCACCTCCCCGACTGGCACGTCACCACCGCCGGGACGCTCGTCGTGGAAGGTCAGCCGATGAGCTGGCGCACCCGTGCCGCGCTCGACCGCGTGGGCATCGCCGTGCCCGCCCATCGCAGCCGACAAGCGAGCGCAGCCGACCTGGAGCATGCTGCGCTGGTGATCGCACTCGCTCCCGAGCACGTGCACTGGGTACGACGCACCCACCCGAGCGCGGCGGGCCGCACAGCCACGCTCCGTCGCCTCGTTCGAGACCTGCCCGTCGACGGCGCACCGCTCCCGGACCGCGTGGCGCGCCTCGGCCTCGCGGAGGTTGAGCTCGGCGCCTGGGAGGAGGTGGTCGACCCCGGCGGGGGCGAAGCCGACGTGTTCGCCGCCTGTGCGGCCGAGGTGTCCGACCTCGTCGCCCAGCTCGCCCCCCGATTGGAGCGCACATGACCGAGCACCTCAGCCCCACCGAGGCCGCCGCGCGGATCCGGTCGGCCGACACGATCGGGATGCCCCTCGGCCCTGGGCAACCGCCTGCGTTGCTCGACGCGTTGGGCACCCGCACCGACTGGGAGGATCTCCGCGTCGGCGGCGCCCTGCTCACGGTCCTCACCGACCTGTTCTCGCACCCCAACGTGCACTACCTGAGCGGCTTCTACGGACCGCTCGAGCGCCTGCTGCGCGACAGCGGCGCCAACATCAGCTTTGCCCCGGCCGACTTCCGTCGCTTCGAGCCGATCCTCGATGCTTCCCCGCCTCGGGTCATGATCACGGCGGCCGCGCCCCCCGATGCCGACGGGTGGTGCAGCCTCTCGCTCCACGCCGGAGCATCCGTGAGCCAGACCCACGCGGCGGGTGCCGACCCGGAGCGGCTGCTCATCGTGGAGGTGAGCGACGCATTCCCCCGCACCTACGGGCTGGGCGACCATCGCCACGCGCTGCATCTGGATGAGATCGACGTCGTCGTGCAGAGCGACCGCGAGCCCATCGTGTCCACCGACCCACCTCCCACCGACATCGACCGCGCCATCGCGGAGCACGTGCGAGCGTTCGTCGCCGACGGCGCCACGTTGCAGACGGGCATCGGCGCGGTCCCGTCGATGGTGGCGGCGCTGCTCGCCGAGGGCGACGGCGGCGACTACGGCATCCACTCCGAGATGTTCACCACGGGACTGATGCGCCTGCACCAGGCCGGCAAGGTGACCAACCAGAAGGGAACCTACGACGGCGTGTCGGTGGCCACGTTCGCGGCCGGCTCGCGCGAGCTCTACGACTGGCTGCACGAGAACCGTGACATCGCGTTCCTGCCGGTGGCGCTCGTGAACTCGCCGGAGGCCATCGCCCGCAACCGGACGATGGTCACAATCAACGCTGCGATGGCAGTGGACATCCAAGGCCAGGTGATCGCGGACACGATCAACGCCGTGCAGTACTCGGGCATCGGCGGTCACGAGGACTTCGTATCGGGTCCGGCCCTCGACCTCTCGGACCGCTCGCTGCTCTGCCTGCCGGCCACGATCACCGTCGGCGACGAGCTCCGCTCTCGCATCGTGCCGTGGTTCGAGGCTGGGGCGGTGATCACCACGCCCCGCCATCAGGTTGACGTGATCGTCACCGAGTACGGCGCCGCCGAGCTGCAGGGCAAGACGGTGCACCAGCGCGGCGAGGCGCTGGCAGCCATCGCCCACCCCGCGTTCCGCGAGGGGTTGCGCGAGGCGGCGGCGCGGGCCAGTGGTGGCCGATCGCCGTTCCCGACCTGACCCGACGGGGCCAGAGCGACGTGCCCACTACGGTGACGCTCCATGCCTGACGACGTCTCCGTCACCGAGCTCATCCGCACCGAGGTCGAACGCGGGATCGCTCGCGTGACGATCAACCGAGTCGATGCGGGCAACTCCCTCACGGCCGAGATGCGCGATCACCTCGCGGACACCTTCGACGAGCTGTCCGCCACGCTGGGCGTGCGAGCGGTCGTCCTCACCGGTGCCGGGGGGCGTCACTTCTGCACCGGCGCCGGCCTCGGTGGAGCCCAGAAGGCGGAGCCTCCCCGACCTGCCGACGCCCCCGATCGGGCGCTCGGCGATGTGTCGCGCCTGATCCGCCGCGGCTGGCAGCGGCTCGTGTCGTCGATCCTCGACTGCGAGAAGCCCGTGGTCGCCGCGGTCAATGGCACCGCCGCCGGAGGCGGCGCCAACCTCGTGCTGGCGTGCGATCTCGTGGTGATGGCCGACACGGCACGACTCACGGAGATCTTCGTGAAGCGGGGCATCATCCCGGATGCGGGCGGCTGCTACCTCCTGCCGCGCATCGTCGGACCGCACCGGACCAAGGAGCTCATGTTCCTGGGCGACCAGCTGTCGGCGAGCGAGTGCGAGCGCTGGGGGATCGCCAACCGGGTCGTGCCCGCCGCCGATCTCACCACTGCGGTCGACGAGCTGGCGGCTCGCCTGGCGAGCGGACCCACGAAGGCGATCGCCATGACGAAGTGGCTGGTCAACCGAAGCCACGAGTCCGGTCGCCACACCGCCTTCGAGGAGGAGGCCGTCGCGCAGGAGATGGTGACGGGCACCGCCGACATGGCCGAGGGGATCCGCGCCTTCGCCGAGCGGCGCGATCCCGACTTCACGGGCTGGTAGCCGGTCCTTCGATGCTGGCGGTGGTGCTGGCGTGCTTCGCCGTGGGGCTGGTGGCGCGCGCTGTCGTGCCGCGCTCGGCGGAGCTCGTCCCGTGGCTCGACCACGCGGTGCTGTCGATCACCCTGCCCGCGCTGATCCTCGCCAAGCTCCCCGACCTCGCCTTGGGTGCCGATCTCGCCGTCCCGGTCGGCGCGGCGTGGGGCTGCATCGCGCTGGCAGCGGCATCGGTGCTCGTCGGCGCGCGCCGGTTCGCGTGGCAGCGCCCGACCGTCGGCGCGCTCCTGCTCGTGACGACACTGGGCAACACGACCTTCCTCGGCCTCCCGATGGTGGAGTCGCGCCTCGGCAAGGCAGAGCTCGCGCGAGCGCTCGCCTTCGATCAGCTCGGGTCGTTCTTCGGGCTCGCGGTGTACGGCTCGTTCATCGCCGCTCACTACGGCCACGGCGAGCGCGGTTGGCGACCCGTGCTCAACCGCCTCCTTCGCTTCCCACCGTTCTTCGCGGTGGTGATCAGCTTCGGCCTGCGGCTCGGCTCGTTGCCCGTCGGGCTCGACGAGGCCCTGGGCGACATCGGCCGCCTCGTCGGACCGCTCGCGATGCTCGCCCTCGGCCTGCGGTTCCGCGTCGCTGCCTCA
This sequence comes from Microthrixaceae bacterium, assembly GCA_052386335.1. Taxonomy (GTDB): domain Bacteria; phylum Actinomycetota; class Acidimicrobiia; order Acidimicrobiales; family VFJN01; genus VFJN01. The sequence goes on along the minus strand of JBQTKH010000216.1, from coordinate 8,780 downwards.
GTGCATGGCCGCCAGGCCGCCATCTGGTGCCTCACCACGAAGATGGTGATGCTGCCGCTGGCGGTGCTCGCGGTCACCGTGCTCGTCGGCGGAACCCACGACCCGGCATGGCGCGCATCGGTGCTCGAGTCCGGCATGCCCCCGATGGTCACCGCCGGTGTCGTAGCCGCCCGCGCCGACCTCGACGAGGCGCTCGCCACCACCGTCGTCGGTGTGGGCCTGCTCCTCGCGCTGATCTCGATCCCGCTCCTCTCCCTCACCCTCCCCGGCTGACTCCCCGGGTGTCCACGCGAGGTCGGTTCGTGAGGCCGGGTGAGCGCGCCGGCGTGTCGACTTGTTCAGCGTTGGAGCGACAATCCCTCGCGGGAGCACGCCGTGATGAGAACTGTCGCTCCAACGCTGGACAGATCACTGTTCACGCAGTCTCTCCTGGCCACCACTCGACATCGCAGTGATCCTGACGGGACCCGCGATCTTCTGGTTCTTGGCCTACGCGGAAGCAGCCGCTAACCGCCACCGATCGGTAGCTATCCCCGCGTGCTCGCAACCTCGCCAGCGCGCGCTTGCTCCTGAAGGAGGAACCTTCCAGCGACCCAACACCCGTAGGCGGACAGGCCGCTGACTGCGATCCACACGGGGTCGAGCGAAGAGCCGCTCGCGAGCCTCACCACGACGAAGAGGACGAGGTTGATCGCATTGACGACAGCGGTAGCGAGCAGGGCGATCGGCAGAACGCGGCGCACGTCGGAGAGTCTGCCCGTTCGTCGCTCTCGGTGCGCACCCTGAGCGGCAGCTCTGGCGCTCAGTCGTGCGCGTCGCCGGGCGACCAGTAGACCGTGGCGGACCACCAGGGGCCGTTCTCAGTCATCTCGCTCGACACGGTGATGTCGAGCATCTCCATCGGCTGGATGCCCCTCGCCTCGATCTCATCGGCAAGCCGTCGCAGCAGAAGCGGCAGGTCAGTCTCCGTTGCGCCGCTCGGGTTGGAGAGGCTGAAGTGTCGGACGCTCCACTCGTCGGTCATGTGATCATCATTGCCCTGCGGCACCGACGCCGGAGCGGCAGTTAGTTGCTCGTTCCGGGCGGGTCGCCCGTGCGTCGTGTCACGAAGTCGGGGCTCCTGGCACAGATCTCGTGACACCACTCCACCGGGCATCTCGACGTGTCACGAGTTCGGGGAGATAGCCGCGATTCTCGTGACACGACGCGCCCGGATCGCCCGTTCTGGCGCTGATCCCGCTAGCCGGGGCCTGGTCGCGTACCTCCGCGGCGGGGTTCTCGGGCGCGGGGGCGGGTAGACCATTGTGATGGCCCGCTCCCCCATCCAGGAGATCGAGGTGTACGCCGATGTGGCGTGCCCGTTCGCCCACGCCGGCCTGCGCCGTTTCGTCGAGCAGCGCGACGTGCTGGGAACGTCGCTGCCCCGCCTGCGCGTGCGCGCCTGGCCGCTCGAGCTGGTCAACGACACGCCCCACTCGGGCGCCCACCTCGCCCCGGAGATCGAGGCGCTCCGCGCCAAGGTCGCGCCCGGTCTCTTCGCGGGCTTCGACGCGCCAACGTTCCCGACGACGACGATGACCACCCTCGCCGCCGCGGCCGCCGCCTACCGCGCTGGCATCGACGGGGGGGAGGCATTCAGCCTGGCGGTGCGCGACGCGCTGTGGGAGCAGGGCCTCGACGTGTCCGACCGCGTGGTCCTGCGTGGCCTCGCCACCGACCTCGGGGTGCCCGAGGCCACGGCGGACGACGACGCCTCGGTCCGAGCCGACCTCGAGCAAGGCCGGGCCCGCGGCGTCGACGGCTCACCCCACTTCTTCACGCCCACCGGCGACTTCTTCTGCCCATCGCTCGACATCTCGACGGACAGCGGCGAGATGAAGGTCAGCTTCGACCAGGACGGGTTCACGAGGTTCGTCAACGCGATCTTCGACTGAGGCCGACGCCGCACGGCCGTCGCACCGGTAGCGTCGCACGCATGGACCTGTTGGTGATCGTGGGAGATGCCATCGCTCCGCCTCGCCTCGCCGCGCGTGCGCGACGCAGCCTGCACGTCGAGCCGGGTGACGACCTCATCACCCTCATCGCCGACCTGCGCAGCCACATCCCACGACGCGTGGGCGTGGTGGGCCGGGGGGCCGACGCGGCACCCATCGCCGACGAGCTCCACCATCGTGGCCTGCCGATCGTGCTCCACACCGACGATGACGTCACCCTCGATGGGGTGCCCGTGCAGCGGCTCACCGACGCCGGACCGCCGATGGATGTCGCCGACGACCTCATCGCGCTGATCGGCAACACGCCGATGATGCGTCTCGACCGCACCGCGCGCGACGTGGACTGTCACCTGTTGGCCAAGCTCGAGCTCTACAACCCTGGCTTCTCCTCCAAGGACCGGCCGGCGTTGCTGATGATCGAGTCGGCCGAGCGCGACGGCCGGCTCCAACCCGGCGGCACGATCGTCGAGCCCACGAGCGGCAACACGGGGGTGGGCCTCGCCATCGTGGCCGCCCGCAAGGGCTACAAGTGCGTGTTCGTCTGCCCCGACAAGGTGGCGCCCGACAAGATCGCGCAGCTCCGGGCCTACGGCGCCGAGGTGCACGTGTGCCCCACGTCCGTCGACCCGTCGCACCCCGACTCCTATTACTCCGTGTCGGATCGCCTCGCCCGTGAGCTGCCCGGGGCATGGAAGCCCGACCAGTACCACAACCCCGACAACCCGCGCTCCCAGTACGAGACCGCAGGCCCCGAGATCTGGCAGCAGACCGGTGGGCGCATCACGCACTTCGTCTGCGGCGTCGGCACCGGCGGCACGATCTCCGGCATCGGCAAGTACCTGAAGGAGATGAACCCCGCGGTTCGCACCATCGGTGCCGACCCCGAGGGCTCTGTGTACTCCGGCGGCTCCGGTCGCCCGTACCTCGTCGAGGGCATCGGGGAGGACTTCTGGCCGTCCACCTATGACCCGTCTGTCATCGACGAGGTCGTCGCCATCAGCGACGCCGTGAGCTTCGCGACCGCTCGGCGGGTGACCCGCGAAGAGGGCCTGCTGATCGGTGGCTCCGGCGGCACCGCCATCGCGGCGGCGCTCCAGGTGGCGGCAGGCCTGCCACCCGACGCCGTGGTCGTCGTGCACATCCCCGACTCCGGTCGCGGCTACCTCTCCAAGCTCTACGACGACGGCTGGATGGCCGACCACGGCTTCCTGCGCAGCGCCGGCCCGAGCGTGGGCGACCTGCTGCGCGGCCGAGATCCCGGTCTGCCCATGCTCGTGCACACCCACCCGGGCGAGACGGTGCGCCAAGCCATCGAGATCCTGCGCGAGTTCGAGGTGAGCCAGATGCCTGTGGTGAAGCACGAGCCGCCGGTGGTGCTCGCGGAGGTGATCGGTGCCGTGTCCGAGCGAGAGCTCCTGCAAGCCGCCATCGCCGACCCGGCCGCGCTCGACCGACCCGTCGGCGACGTGATGGGGCCGAAGATGCCCACGATCGGCATCGGTGAGCCGATCGACCTGGCCATCGCACGGCTCGAGCAGGCGTCGGCCGCACTCGTGCTCGACGGCGGCCACCCCGTCGCGGTGATCACCCGCTCCGACGTGCTCAGCAGCCTCGTCACCGAGCGCGGGAGGTAGGCGCGCCATGGTCGACCTCGGCGACAAGGGCTTCGGCACCCGCGCCGTCCACGGTGCCGGCCCGCCCGATCCGATCACCGGAGCCGTCGTGCCGGCGGTCTCGCTCGCCAGCACGTTCGCGCAGGAGGCGGTCGGCAAGCCCCTCGCCTTCGAGTACAGCCGCAGCGGCAACCCCACTCGGGCCGCACTCGAAGCCCACCTGGCCGTGCTGGAGGGCGCGTCGTCGGGCTTCGCGTTCGCGTCGGGTCTGGCCGCCGAGGACGCGCTGCTGCGCCTGCTCGATCCCGGTGATCACCTCCTCATGCCGAACGACGCGTACGGCGGCACGATCCGGCTGGCGATGCGCGTGCATGCGCCGAACGGCGTGGAGGTGGACACCGTCGACCTCACGGATCACGACGCGATTGCGTCGGCCTGGCGACCGACCACGCGGATGGTGTGGCTCGAGACGCCGAGCAACCCGTGGCTTCGCGTCCTCGACATCGCAGCGATCAGCGCGCTGGCGCACGAGCACGGGGCGCTGGTGGTCGTCGACAACACCTTCGCCACGCCCGCGCTCCAGCAGCCGCTCGCGCTGGGCGCCGATGTGGTCGTGCACTCCACGACGAAGTACCTCGGCGGCCACAGCGATGTGGTGGGCGGCTTCACGGCCACGAACGATGACGAGCTGGGCGAGCGCATCGGCTTCCTCCAGAACGCAACCGGCGCCGTACCGGGTCCCCTCGACTGCTACCTCGTGCACCGGGGCGCGAAGACGCTGCAGCTCCGGATGGCGCGCCACAGCGACTCCGCGATGACGATCGCCACGATGCTCTCGGCCCACCCAGCCGTCGCCGCCGTGCACTACCCGGGGCTGCCCGGCCATCCCGGTCACGAGGTGGCCAAGCGCCAGATGAGCGCCTTCGGCGGCATGGTGTCGTTCCATCTGGTGCGGGGCGAAGCAGCTGCGCTCGAGGTGTGTCGCAGCACCCGGATCTTCACCCTGGCCGAGAGCCTCGGCGCCGTCGAGAGCCTGATCGAGCACCCCAGCCGCATGACCCATGCGTCGGTCGCCGGCACGGGCAACGAGGTGCCCGCAGACCTCGTGCGGCTGTCGGTTGGGATCGAGGACCTCGCGGACCTGCTGGACGACCTGGGGCAGGCGCTCGCCTGATTTCTGCACCCCGCGTGCCACCTGTTAGAGATGCGGGCACAACCTGTTGGACGTACGAGGGGGGCCGATGGCTGCTGCAGTACCGATCGTCGACTACCTGGTGCTCGGTGACGAACCGCACCTGGTGGCCAAGGAGTGCACCTCGTGCGGGGCCCGGTTCTTCGACCGTCGCAACGCCTGCGCCTCGTGCTCCGGCACGGCGTTCCGCGATGCCGACATCGCCACCACGGGCGAGGTCAGGGCGTTCACCATCGTCGCCTTCGCGTCGCCGGGCGTGCCGGTGCCGTTCGTCGCCGGGCTCATCGACTGCGAAGGCACGAGCGTGCGGGGCAACGTGATCAACGTCGACCCCGATCCCGAGCACGTGTCGCTCGGCATGAAGGTCCGGCTGGCCACGTACGTGGTCGGCACCGATGATGACGGCACCGAGGCCATCGGCTTCGGCTTCGAGCCCCTGGAGGCATGACCATGGCTGACGATGTGTGGATCCTCGGGATCAACATGACCAAGTTCGGCAAGCACCCCGACAAGGACACGGTCGACCTCGCGTCGGAGGCCGCCCTCGCCGCGCTGGCCGACGGTGGCGTGACGATGAAGGACATGGGCGTGCTCGCCGCGGGCAACCTCATGGAGGCGGCGGCCGGCATCGGCCAGCAGCTCCAGAAGCAGATCGGCCAGACCGGCATCCCCGTGTACAACGTCGCCAACGCGTGCGCCACCGGCGCCACCGCGCTCCGCACGGTGATCATGGCCATCAAGGCCGGCGAGTGCGACATGGGCCTCGCCGTGGGTGTCGAGAAGCTCTCCGGCGCCGGCCTCCTCGGCGCAGGCGGACCGAAGTCCGACAAGAAGACCTTCGAGCCCCGCGGCCGCTACGGCGCGGTCACCACCGTCGACGGTCGCATCGGCACCCAGAACATGCCCGGCGTGTTCGCGCAGATCGGCATGGAGTACGGCCACAAGTACGGCGGCACGAGCTTCGAGCTGTTCGCCAAGATCAGCGAGAAGAACCACAGCCACTCCACGCTGAACCCCCTCGCGGCCTACACGAAGAAGATGACGCTCGAGGAGATCATGGGCGACATGATGATCGCCTACCCCAACACCCGGCCGATGTGCTCGGCCAACTGCGACGGCGCAGCTGCGGCAGTGGTCGTGTCGGGCACCAAGCTCAAGACGCTCTCGCTCGAGCAGCAGCGTCGAGCCGTGAAGATCTCCGCGTCGGTGCTCACGAGCGATCCGTGGCAGGAGAGCTGCCAGATCCTCCCCGACGTCAACACGCTCACCCGCATGGCGTCCACCCAGGCCTACGAGCAGGCGGGCGTGTCGCCGGCCGACCTCGACCTCGTGGAGCTGCACGACTGCTTCGCCACCGCCGAGCTCGTCCACTACGACAACCTCCAGCTGTGCGAGGAGGGCGGCGCGGCCGACTTCTTCAACAGCGGCGCCACCTGGCGCGACGGCAAGACACCCGTCAACGTCTCCGGTGGCTTGCAGTCGAAGGGCCACCCGATCGCGGCCACGGGCATCGCCAACATCTGGGAGGTCTGCCATCACCTGCGCGGTGAGGCCGGCAACCGCCAGATCGAAGGCGCGAAGGTGGGCCTGGCCCACGTGATCGGACTCGGCTCTGCGTGTGGCGTCCACATCCTGGAGCGCTCCGCCGCGTAGGGGGTTCTGCGAAGAAGGGCCGGGGTCCCTCCAACATGGGACCTTCGGCCCCTGCGGTCGGCTGGCAGCGATTCGTACCGTGAGATCAAGAGATCCCACATCGAATCGGCCAAGGAGCCTGACCATGACAACCCTGACCCCACATGAGGCGATGACACCGAGCGGTGAGCGTCTCCTCTTCACGAACGAACCGGTCGTCGCCCTGAAGCGGCGCACCATCGACACGGTGCTCATCTCGTTTGGTGCTGTGTTCACAGCGGCGCTGCTCGTCGCGGCTTCGCTGCTCACTTGGGGCAGCAACTTCGCCAAGGACTACGTCGACGATGAGCTGTCGTCCCAGAACATCACGTTCCCGCCTGCTGCAGCCCTCGAAGAGGAAGGGCGCGCCGATCTTGTGAAGTGGGGCGGACGAGACGTCAACACCGGTCCAGAAGCCGAGGCGTACGCCAGCTTCATCAACGGCCACCTCCAGGGCATCGCCGACGGCGCGACCTACGCCGATCTCGGAACGCCGGAACGTGAGGCCAAGGCTGCCGTCGATTCCGCCAAGACCGCTGGTGCCAGCGAGTCGGAGATCGCTGCCCTCCAGGGCAAGGCAGACGCGATCAGCGGTCAGCGCAACACCCTCTTCAAGGGTGAGACGCTGCGAGGCCTGCTCCTCACAGCGTTCGCCTGGTCGACCGTCGGCCGGATCGCCGGCTACGCCGCCATCGCAGCCTTCGCCGCCGGTGCGGTGATGCTGGTCCTGGTGCTGTTCGGCCTGCGCCACCACCACAAGGTCGTGCAGCAGAGCTGACCCCCTACGAGCCGCAGCAACACCAGCGGCCACGTACGACGAGGCAGTCACCGCCCGGTGGCTGCCTCGTTCGCGCGCTACCAGGCCAGGATCGTGTCGAGCACCTCCTCCGCGATGCCAAGACCACCGAGATGGCCATCTCCCGGCCGGATCCGCAGCTCCGCACCCGGGATCAGCGGCACGATGTGCTGGGCGTGGGCCAGCGGCACGATGTTGTCCTCGTCGCCCTGCCACCAGGTGACCGGAACCCGAAGGTCACGCACGTCGAAGCCCCAGTAGCGGGTGAAGAGCACCGCATCGAAGGCGGCGGCGCGCATGCCGTGGCGACCGCTGTTCAACAGGTCGTCGATGAACATCTCCTTGTTCTCCGGCACCGAGAGCACCTCACGGTCACCGGGCGGCGAGAACCGGGCGTACAGATCGAGTCCCGGCGAGGCGATCGGACGGGCGACCCGGACGATCGTCGTCAACAGCGCACCCAGCGGCTCGACCATCAGCGGGAGGAGCGGCTTGAAGCGGGTGGCCAGGCTCACGAGACCACCGCCGGTGCCCTCCTCACCACCGCTCGGGACGACGCCGCCGAGGATGCCGACCGACGGAACCCGCCCGCCGAACGCGTGCGCGCTCGCCAGCGCGTACGGCGCACCGCCCGAGAGGCCCACGGTGGAGAAGCGATCGATGCCGAGCCGATCGAGCAGGATCCGGAGGTCGCCAGTGAAGTCGAGCAGCTGCTTGTAGAGGTGAGCGGTGGACAGCCCGACGCCTGGTCGGTCGATCCCGATGATGCGCACGCCGCGCGCTGAGGCGATCCGACGCGCCGCCTCCGGGATCTGCCGGCGCGCGCCGGGGGTGCCGTGGAACCACACCACGTTCTGCTCTGCCGCAGCTGGACCGAACTCCGCGATGCCCAGCACGCGCCCGTCCCGAACGGGAACGCGGCCTTCGTAGCGCGGTGCGGTGATCGTCATGGCTCGGTCCTCTGCATCGGCGCAGAATTGCCGATCGACGACGGCACCCGCCAACCGCGGACCGAGCGACCGAGCGACCGCTCAGCTGCCGGGCGGCGAGTACATCACGGTCTTCTGCGCCGCGGCATCGATCTCGTCGGGGGTGAGCAGCACGACCGTGCGCACCGTGGCGCCACCGCCCGCAGTGACCGCCAGCGCGAGCGCCGCTGCCGAGGTGTTGTCGGGCAGGTCTGCGATCACGAACACATCGGTGCCGCCGAACGCGAAGTGGAACGAGTCGAGCGTCCCACCGACGCTCTCGGCTGCCGCCTGGGCTGCCACCTGGCGGGCGGATCCCCCCTTGGCGGCGACACCCCGGACGCCATCCAGCGTGTAGTTGACCTCGAGCAGGTACTTCGGCATGGCTACCCCTCCCTCGTCAGTCGACGGTGCAACGGTACGCCCGCGCCGCGCCAGGCGCTCGATCCGCAGATCGACTGGCTGAGCTCGTTGGCTACACGGAGCTCGCGGTTCTCGTGTCGACTGCGGGTTCCAGGTGGGTGGGTTTCCGCCGTTGCCCGCGAC
>JBQTKH010000215.1:0-45657 GCA_052386335.1 Microthrixaceae bacterium | reverse complement strand
CCAGGGACGACTCTGAATCCAGCGTGACCGGTATCTCACCCTGAACACCGGCTCTTCGGATCAGCCACTCCCGAACCCACAACGACCGTACGACACCCCAGCCACCGTCGCGCCGAGGTGCCCGCGAAACGCGCCCCAGAACGACCGGACACAGACCTTGACAACAAAGAGGAGATCGATAGGTCGCGCGGCGCTGGCCCACAGCGTCGTCGTTCGGCGTCGTGCGATACTTGCGCGTGCGCGGTGTGCGGCGTTGGTGGAGTCTGGGGCCGCGAGCCGGCGATCGCGAGCGTCGCAGTACGCGGATATGTGAGGCTGGCTCGGTGGACGAGGTCCGACAGGAGGCGCTCGTCCGGCTCTACGCCGGCGAGTCGATCGAGTCGATCTGCGCCGATCTGTCCATCACGGTCGACTTGCTGGTCGACTGGAAGCGCGACACGGATCCGGAGCAGCTCCGACCGGCTGGGCTGCCATATGTGAGCGCGAGGCTCTCCCCACCACGCCAAGGCGTTCCCCGCTCAGAACTCGGAATGCGTGTCGGCCCACCCGACCGTCTCGCCTACGGCGTGCAGTGGGTACACGTGGTCAGCGATCCCGCTGACACCGTGTGCGCTCGGTGTGGCAGCCAGGTGATCCCGGAGAGGTATCAGCCCTCGAACGACTCGTGGCCAGCTCTGGTTCTTGTCGAGGAGGCACCCGAAGGACGCGTGGTGCGGCTGATCACCGACGAAGAGGCCGAGCTGTTCCCTGACTGCCAGCCGTAGACCCGGAATCCCGATCGCGAGGCACGCACGCAGGGCCCAGCACACGAACGGCCCCGATGGGCTCGCGAAGCGCCGATCGGGGCGGGTCGACGACGATCGCCGCCGGGATTATGGGGCGGGTGATCTGAGCGTCATCGACCGGACCTCCGAGGATAGGGAAACAGCCACTCCGAACGGCATCCCGGCGCGTTGTGGATTATTGCGTCCCCATCCCTTCCACAACATCGGAATGCAGCCCTATGGCGCCCCCGGTCTGACGCAGCTGCCGTCTGTCCTCAAGGGAGTCGATCACAGACGATCGGCCTAGTCCTCGGACCGGGCTACGCGCTTGGGCGACGGCGGGACAGCACGATGGCCTGGAGTGGGTCAACGTCGGCATGCAGTAGTCGAGTTTCCAACGGTCCTCTCGCCCGGCACATCCAGGACGATGCCCTCTGCCACGAATCCGCAGTCCGGTGGGTCATGTGCGAGACAGGTGTCATCCGTCGGTCCCGCGGTCGAGCTCCGTGTACACCGAGGCCGCTCGACGAGCGAGCGTGGCGAATCCCTGCGCCTCCGCAATGCGGGCCGCCTCCTCGGCCAGGGCACGAGCCTTGTCCACGTCGCCCCGGGCAGCCAGTGAACGGGACCACGCGAGGCGGGTCTGCGCCTCGCAGTAGCGGTCGCCTGTCCTCGCCTCGAACTCCAGCGCCAAGGCGAAGCGCTCGTCGGCCTCCTCGTGGCGGCCCAGGAGTGCGGCGAGGGCGCCAAGGTGGTGGGCCGTCGGAGCTTCCGAGTTCGGGGCGCCCAAGGCGTTGCCGAGCTCACCGGCGAAGGGGAGCAGCCGCTCATAGAGCAGGGGCGCAACGTCCGTCGCCCCGAGGTGGGCGCACGCCGATGCGAGGCCGGGCAGCAGATGCTGGGCGAGGGGGTTGTCGTCCAGGTAGGCGAAGTTCAAGGCGGCATCGGTCTCGAGGTGTGCCCGGGCCTCGTCGTCCCGGTCGACCTCGCACAGGACCAAGGGAACCTGGGTTCGCCAGCCGAGGATCGGTGGCCCGGTGGCGGCGCCCTCAAGCTGGCGATCGACCACCTCGTCCATCCCCCGCCCCTGGCGAAGGCGGATCCGGAGGACGGCGTACGACCATGCCGCCCATGCAGTGGTCCCCTGGCCGATGCTGGTGCCGATGCGCAGGTACTCATCGGCTACCGCTTCGGCTTCGTCCAGCCGACCGGTGGCGATCAGCCGAGCGGTCCAGGCATAGAGACTGCTCCAGCGCAGGAACGGTCGGCCGGATTGCTCGGCCAGCTGGACGCCATCGGCGATGAGGCGGTCGGTCTCGGTCACGTCGCCGATCGCCCACGTGGCGTTCATACGCGCGTAGACGCCGACGTATGCGAGGACTGGGTCACCCAGCTCGGCGGTGAGGCCGAGGAGCTCGGCGCTCTCGGCGAGTCGCTGGTCCACGTTCGCTGGAGCGGTGCTGAGGCGGCGGGCCAGCACGAACAGCAGCGTGGACGAGTCGCCGAGGTGGCGGGCGCCGTCGAGCGCCTCGTCGAGCAGCGCCCGCTGCCGGATGAGGTCGCCGCCGTAGTTGATCTCCATCGCGAGCGCAGCCAGGAGCCGGGGGCGTTGGGGCCCGTCGGCGGGAACGAATTCGATCGCCGCCTCGAGGAGTTCGATGAGCTCGGGATCGACCTCACCCGCAGGCGCCGACGACCACAAGCCAGGGCTGAGCGCGAGTGCTGACTGCGCCAGTCTGCCGGCGTCTCCGGCCGCGCGGGCGAGGCGGGCCGCGGTGAGGACCGTCTCACGATGGGCTGGCTCACCCGCAGCGAATTCGGCGGTGCCGAGATCGATCAGTGCGTCGACGCGCCGCACGTCGTCCGGTGCGACAAGGCCCACGTCGAGCACCTCGAGCGCCCGGCGCTGATGACCGACCGCCTCCTCGAAAGCGGCCGACGCCATCGCGCGCCGCCCGGCACGGGTCAGCGCTTCGAACGCCTTCGTGGCAGTTCCGGCCGCGCCGCCCGTCGCGGGGGTCGCCCGGTACCAGTGGTGGGCGAGGTCGGCTGCGGCACGGTCGGTACCGTGGACGGTCTCGACGGCAGCGGCGACACGGGCATGCAGGTGCAGGCGCCGCGCCGCGCTCAGGTCTTCGTAGAGCGTGCTGCGCAGCACGCCGTGGGCGAAGCGGTAGCGGCCGGGCGCCTCCGCCACCTCGGTGACCAGAACTGCCTGCATGGCCGCTTCGACGGCGTCGAGCAGCTCGTCTGCCGCCGTGCCGGTGGCCTCCATCAGCACCGGCAGGTCGAAGGTGGCGCCGATGACCGCAGCCACGCCGAGCACGTCGCGCGTCGCCTGGGGTAGGCGCCGCACGCGCCGCCCGACGACCTCCCGGATGCTTTCGGGCAGGCTCACGTGGTCGACGTCGTCGGCGACCGTCCAGCGCCCGTCCACGCTGCGGACGATGCCCGACTCGGCCGCGTGGAGGTACAGCTCTCCCATGAAGAACGGGTTGCCATCGGTCTCGCGGTGCACGGCGTGGGCGAGGGCGACGTTCGCCTCGTCGAGGTGGTGGCCGGCGGCGGTCTCGGCGAAGGCGACGGCGTCTGCGTCGGACAGACCCCGCAGATGCAGCCGTTGCACGGCGGGTTCCTGGCGGAGGTCGGCCAGTACGTCGGTCAGGGGGTGGCCGTCGCCGAGGTCGGTGTGGCGGTAGGTGCCGACGACGAGGAGTGGCATCGCCGTGGCGGCTCGCGCCAGGTGGCGCAGCAGCAACGCCGTCGGGCGGCTGGCCCAGTGCAGGTCGTCGAGTACGAGCAGGATCGTCGCATCCCGGCCAGCCAGGGCCAGCAGGCCGACCACCGCTTCGAACAGCTGGTGGCGTTCCGTCTCCGGGTCGCTCGACGACGCCGGCGGCGGCGCGTCGGGGACGCGCCGGGTGAGCTCGGGGACCAGGCGGGCGAGGGCTCCGCCGTGCTCGGCGATGTGGGCGTCGAGCACGTCACGCGGTGCGTCGGCGACATAGGCCCGGAGCGCCTCGACGAAGGGCTGGTAGGGCAGCACCACGTCCTCGTCGCAGCGGCCGAAGAGCACCAGAGCGCCATTGTGGTGGGCGGCCCTCGCGGCCTCGGCCGCAAGGCGGGTCTTGCCCATGCCGAGCTCGCCGGCGAGGAGAACGATGTGGCGTCGCCCGGTCCCCGCGTCCTTCCACGCCGCGTCAAGTGCGGCCAGCTCCTCGGAGCGGCCCGCGAAGGGGAACGGCGATTCCACCGCCAACCCGGCGGGCAGCGGCCGCTCGTTGGCGACCCGCTCGAGCTCGGACAGCCGCCAACCGAGACCGCTGTAACCGTACGTGTCGATCGCCTCGGTCACGCTCGCCAACGCAGCACGGGCGGCCTCGACGTCGCCCGCTCCTTGCCGAGCGAGGTACAGGGCGGCGAGGTCGAGGCTGGTGCGGGCCGTCCAGTACGGCGCGCGCATGCGCTCGTGCATGGCCAGGGCGGCGGCGAGATGCGCAGCTGCTTCGTCGTAGCGCCCGAGCAGCGTGGCGAGCCGGCCGAGCGACCGTGCCACCGCTCCCTTGTCCGAGGAGTGCGTGAATACGAACCGGTCTCCGTACGGAGCGAGACGTTCGTAGAGGATCGCGCCGGCCTCGGGGCGGTGCAGATCGCACGCGCAGTCGGCGAGGTAGGCCATGGAGGACAGCCACACGATGTCGAGCGGCGCGTCGAAGCCGGTTGCCTCGTCGGTTGCGAACAGCCCAGCCGCCTCTTCGATGTGCCCGAGCTCGAGGTGCACGACCATGAGCGCCCGGCTCCACGCGGTGGTCATCGGGTTCTCGTCGGCCGCCTGCCGGAGCACGTCGACGATCTGGTCGAGCTCGCCCTGCTCGAGTCGGATCCGCATGAGGATGGAGGCGTAGGCCGACAGCAAGGTGGGCCTGTTGCCCCACACGCTGCCGATTCGGAGGAACTCCTCGTTGCATGCCAGGGCCTCGGTGTGCTCGCCGGCGAGGACGTGCCGCCACGCCTGGCGCATGAGCACCTGCTCTCGGTTCCACGGAAGACCGGTTCGGGCGGCGATCGCCCCGACCTCGGCCACGCAGGCGTCGAACGCCTCGAGGTCACCCGCTTCCATGCAGGCGAGGGCCCGTTCGCAGAGCGCAGTGGAGTGGGCGGACAGGTCGCCGGTGCGTTCCGCGAGGTCGAGCATCAATGCAGAGTCGGCCAGGCGCACGTCGAGGTTCGCGGGCGTGTAGCGCACGTTGTTGACCATGTTGAGGACGGCCAACAGGGTGGGCTCGTCGCCGATCCTCCGGGCCACCGCGATCGCCTCCTCGGCCAGCTCGCAGCGGCGCGCGACGTCCCGCTGGTCGGTCTCCTCCGCCAGGCATGCCAGGAGCCGGCTGCGGTCCGTGCTGTCGCCGGTTCCCGCGGCGTCGAGAGCGGCAGCGAGTACCGCCAGGCGATCGGGGTCCACCTCCGACGAGTACTCCATCCCGGGCTCCCGCGACAGCGCCACGGCCACGAGCAGCTCTTCGTTCCCGAGTCGCAGAGCGAGTCGCCCCGCTTCGCGCGTCGTCTGGCGATGGTCGGGATGGCCGGCTTGCCGCTGTGCCTCAGCGAGGTGGAGTATGAGCTCACCTCGTGTGAGCTCATCGGGCTCGGGGTGGCGGTCGAGCAGATCGAGTGCCCGCGTGTACCAGCTGGCGGCGTCGGCGGGTGCCAGGGCGGCGAGGGCGGTGTCGCCGGCCAGCTGCGCGTAGTGGAGCGCCTTCCCACCGCCGGCGGGACGGCCGGCAGCCAGCCAGTGCTCGGCAAGCGCCATGACGTCGCCTGCGTGCTCGGCGCCGGCCGTCTCCATGGCCCGGGCCACCCGCTCATGGGTGCGCTGGCGGCGGGTGGCGCTCAGATCCTGGTAGAGGGTGTGTTGGACGATGGCGTGGGCGAAGCGGTACCGGCCCGGTGCGTCGGGAACCTCGACGATCAGCGCCGCCCGCACGGCGTCGTCGAGTATGTCGATGACGGCCTCGGGGTCGGCGTCGGCCACGGTCGCCAGGATCTCGACGTCGACCTCGCGACCGAGAACGCAGGCGAGCGACAGGACGCGCGCGGCCTCGTCGCCGAGGCGCTCGACGCGGCGGGTCACGACGTCGCGGACGCTCGCCGGCAAGCTCATTCGTTCGAGATCCGGGACCAGTCCGGTCTGGTCACCGGTCCCGTGTGCGATGTCGCCGGTTTCGCCGGTTTCGCCGAGGTACCGGAGCAGTTCGGTGAGGAAGAAGGCGTTGCCGTCGGTCTCGCGTCGCAGCGCCTCCGCGAGGGTCGTTCCCTCGGGGTTCACGTTGTGGCCGCTCGCGGCCTCCACCAGCTCCACGACATCGGTGGCGTCCAGCCCGGCGAGCTCAACTCTGCTCGCCGTTGGCTCGCGGTGGAGGTCGGCTACCACGGCGGTGGCCGGGTGTCCGCGAGTCAGGTCTGTCTGGCGGTAGGCGGCCACGACCACGACGGCCAGCGGGATCGAGGCGCCGATGACGTGGCCGAGCAGAGCGAGCGTGGCGGCGTCGGCCCACTGGAGGTCGTCCAGGATGAGTACCAAGGGGGACCGGGCCGACGTCTGCCCGAGCAGCGCCACCACGGCCTCCTGGAGCAGGAATCTCTCGGTGTCGTGATCGCCGGCGACCGCCTCGCCCGGCGGGAGTCGCTCGGCGAGGGAGGGCAGCAGCTTGCGGAGGGCGGCGGCGTGGACCGGCGACAGGTCGGCGAGCACGTCCGGTGTGGTGTGGTGGACGAGGTGGGTGAGTGCTGTGATCCACGGCTGGTAGGGGGCCGCGGCGCCCTCACGGCACTCGCCGAGGAGGACGGTGGCACCGGACCCGCGGGCGACGTCGGCGAAGCGGGCCATGAGCGTGGTCTTGCCGACGCCCGGCTCGCCGCCGACGAGCACGACATGGGGCTGCGCCTCGGCCGCGGCGCGCTCGAAGGCGGCGTGCAGGTGGTCGAGTGCGGCGGTGCGGCCGGCGAAGCCGAAGACCGGCGCTGCCGATGCCGCGGTCAACCGGGCAGGCAGCGGCGGCGGGTCGGGTTCGGTGGCGCTCGATGCCAGGACGGCGGCAGCGTCGCGTTCCACCCAGCCGCAGCCGATCGACTGGGAAGTGGCGAGCGCCTGGTGAACCAGGTCGGTGCCGTGCTCGACGTCGCCGGGCCCACGGCGGGTCAGCAGCAGCGCGCCCCAGCGCTGCTCCGCCCGACACCGCAGGAAGGGAGACGCCAAGCGGTCCGCGAATGCGACGGCGGCGGCGAAGTGCTCGACGGCAGCATCGTGGCGGCCGAGCACCACTGCGAGCTCGCCCAGCGTGTGCTCCACGAGCGACCAGATGTGTGGGCCTCCGGCCGCCACCCGGTACCGGAACGGCAGCAGCTCGTCGTAGAGCATGGCGGCGTGTTCGTCGCGGCCGGTCGCGCACGCCACCTCCGACCAGATGACGGTGCGGGCGAGCCACAGGAAGTCGCCGCGCCGTGCGATGAGGCCATCGGCCACGGCAGCGTCGAGGAGTCGTCCCGCATCCTCGGTCCGACCCAGATCGCACCACGCCCGGGCCATCTGCGCCTCGACGTCGGCCATCTCGGTGTCCATGTTCGAGGGAGGTTCGGCCATGACCTCGGCGAGGCGGCCCTCGTACCGCCGCACGTGGACGAGAGGACCGATCGTGATCCCGTAGTCCTCGGGGCCGAGCACCTCGCCCGCGCGGCGGGCTTCGTCGGCGACCGACCGGGCGGTCCCGATGTCACCGGCCAGAAGGGCGCGCGCCGACCGGTAGGCGAGGACGAGGCACGAGAGGAACGGCATGCCGAGCTGCTCGACTGCTGCCGCGTACACCTCGAGGGTGCGGTCGATCTCTGCCAGGTCGCCGGTTTCGATGGCGACGGTATGCCCGAGGCCCACCGCCCACGCACCGACGACCGCGTTGCTGGTCGCGGCAGCCAGTCGCTCGGCTTCGGAGACGATGGCGCGGCGCTCGTCGATGCATTCGGCGGACCAGATGGTGCTGAACCGCAGGAGCAGCACGTGCATCAAGGCTGCCTGGTCGCCCATGCGGCGAGCGATGGCGACGGCTTCGTCGCTGAGGGCACGCCGCCGGGTGTCGTCGACCTCGAAGGCCAGCTCGGCGGCCAATGTGGCCAGCAGCCGCGCCCGGACGGTGGTGTCAGCTGCGCCGACGGCGTCGAGCGCAGCCTCCAGCACGGCCACCCTGTCGTCGTCGACGTGTCCGGTGACGCTGAAGATCCCCCGGTTGTTGCCCAACGCCGACCGCACGAGCTGCTCGGTGTCGCCGAGCCGTTCCGCCAGGCGGGCGGCGTCGAGCAGCGTCTCCCGGTACGCCTGCACGCCGGCCTTGCGCTGGGCCGCGCCTAGTCGGCCGAGGAGCTCGCAGCGCCGACGCTCGTCCGGCTCGGGCTGCTCGGCGAGCAGGTCGAGGGCCTGCGTGTACCAGACGACCGCCTCGTCCGGCGCCAGGGACGACAACGCCTGACGTCCCGCCGCGACGGCGTAGTCGACAGCGCGGGCGACGTCGATCGGACGGGCCGCCGCCGCCCAGTGCCGCGCCAGTTCCTGGACTCGGGTCTCCGCCATGCCCAGAGACTCGATGGCCTCGGCAACGACGGCGTGGGCCCGAGCCCGCCGTGTGGGTGAGATCTCGCCCTCGAGGATGGCCGGCACGAGCGCGTGGGCGAAGCGGAACTCGCCGGGCGCCACGCTGACGACGAGTCCGGCCGCCTCCGCTCGCTCCAGCAGGGCGAGGGTCTCCTCCTCGTCGACGACCGCCGCGGCGACCAACACGTCAAGGCCGAACGTCGGCCCGATGACCGCCGCCATCTCGAGCACCCGGCGGACGGCTTCGCCGAGATGTGCCACGCGGCGGCCCACGACCTCGCGGACGCTGTCGGGCAGCCCGACCGAGCTCGGCTCGGCGTCGACCATCCACCGGCCGGCCTCGTCGAGGGCGACGGCCCCCGTTTCGACCAGGTGCTGGAGCAGCTCGATCGTGAAGAAGGGGTTGCCATCGGTCTCCTGGCGGATGGCGTGGACGAACGCGAGCTGCTCACCGGCGAGCGCCTGTCCGCTCGAGGACTCGACAAGCGCGACCACGTCGGTGCCGTCGAGGCCACGCAACACCATCCGATCGACGCCGTCCTCGCGGCGCAGGTCGGCCAGCAGGTCGGCCAGGGGATGCTCGGCGTCGACGTCGGAGTCCCGGTAGGTCCCGACGACGAGGAGACGACCCGCCGTCGCGGACACCACGTAGCGGAACAGCCCAAGTGTCCCCGAGTCGGCGGCATGGAGGTCGTCGAGCACCAGGACCACCGGGCCCGCGGCGTCGAGGGCAGCCACGACCGCGGCGAAGAGCCGGTAGCGGTCGCTCTCGAAGTCGCCGGGCGACGTCGGCTCGCTTCCCGGCCTGCGCTGGCCCACCTCGGGCACCAGCCGCGACAGGTCGCCGAGGCGCGCCGGCCCCACGGCGTCGAGCACGGCGTCGGGAGCGTGGGTGAGGAGATGGCCCAGGGCCTGCGCCCACGGCAGGTAGGGCACGCCGAGGGCGGCGTCACAGTGCCCGTAGAGCACGGTGACTCCGTCGGCATGGAGGCCGCGAGCTACCTCGGCGGCCAGCGTGGTCTTGCCGATCCCGGGCTCGCCGGCCACGAGCACCACGCGCCGTCCAACGGTCGCCGCCTCCGCGGCAGACCTCACCAAAACGTCCCGCTCGCTGGTGCGGCCAACGAAGCCGAACTGCGACGAGGCGGTGAGGCGGGCGGGCAGCGGCATCGCACTGCGGTCACCGGCGGCCCCATCTTGCGTCCGGCCTGCCGGGTCGCTGCGCAGCTCGTACACGACCTCCGCGCGATCGAGATCGCGCAGTTCCTGGGCGCCTCGCTCGACGAGATGCACGTTGGCGGGCAGGTGATCGACGACGAGATCTGCGGTGGCGCGGGTCAAGAGGATCTCGCCGGCACCGGCGATGGCTCGGAGCCGGGCCACCCGGTTGACGGCCCGTCCGTAGTAGTCGCCGTCGCGCTCCTCCGCCTCTCCCGTGTGTACGGCCACCCGCACCGAGATCGCCGCCTCCAGCGGCCACGGTTCGCCTGCAAGGCTTCGGGCGACGGCGCGAGCCGCGGCGACGCCGTCGGTCGCACGTCCGAACACGCTGAATGTAGAGTCGCCCTCACCGCGAGCTTTCAGAAGCACGCCACCGTGCGCCTCGACAGCATCCCGCACGATCGCGTCGTGACGGGCGAGCGCCGGGCCCATTTTTGGTGCCGCCGTCTCCCAAAGGCGCGTCGAGCCGACCACATCGGTCAGCAAGAACGTGACCACGCCGGTCGGCAATGTCCTTCCAGCGGCCGCGGACGCAACGACGTCGAGGTCGAGCGAGGCGTCCTGGTCCAGCACTAGACGCTCGAGATCGCGAAGCTCCGATGACGGCTCGATCCCGAGCTCATCGCCCAACGTGGCCCGCAACCGCTGGTAGGCACGCAGCGCCTCGGCTTGGCGCCCACAGCGGTACAGCGCGAGCACCAGCTGGGCCCACAGCCGCTCCCGCAATGGGTGCTCGGCGACCGCAGCCTCGGCCTCGGCCACGACGTCGCGGTGGTGGCCCAGGGCGAGACGAGCATCGAGGAAGGACTCCGTGGCGACGAGGCGCAGCTCGTCGAGTCGGGCCGACTCCGCCTCGGCCCACGCCGCACCACGTGCATCGGCGAGGGCCGGGCCGCGCCAGCGAGCCAGCGCAGTCCCGAGGACCGCCGCCGCGCTCGCTGCATCATCGATGTCGAGCAGACGCCGAGCCTCCCGCACCTCCTCCTCGAACACGGTGGCGTCGACCTCGTCACCGGCGAGAAACAGGCAGTAGCCGCCCGACTCGCTCCCGAGACGATCGGCCCCGAGGGCA
Organism: Microthrixaceae bacterium; assembly: GCA_052386335.1. Lineage (GTDB taxonomy): Bacteria > Actinomycetota > Acidimicrobiia > Acidimicrobiales > VFJN01 > VFJN01. The sequence goes on along the minus strand of JBQTKH010000215.1, from coordinate 34,961 downwards.
CGACGGAGGTGGGAGATGTGCGACTGCAATGTGCTCGCCGAGGCCGGGGGGTCATCACCCCACACGTCCTCGATGAGCCGTTCGGCTGGCACGACCCGCCCAGCGGCCACCACGAGACGCGTGACCAGGACGCGCCGGAGTGGGCCGCCGACATCGATCGCCCCTTCGTCGCCCCACAGTTTCAGCGGGCCGAGGATCGAAACCTCCACCCCGCCTCCCCTGCGCCACTGAATGGGCGCATCCAGTCACAGTACTCCGGCCGCTTCCGCCGCAGCGCCGATGTCGAGAAAATCGACGACGCAAGCGGATGTGGCGTCGATCGCAAGGCGACGACAAGGAGCGGGCCGCACGATGCGGACATGAACCTTCAACGACATCACCACACCCCTCCCATCACCGAGCACCTCCGCGACATCCCGCTCTTCGCCGGATGCACGAACCGAGAGCTCCAGGAGATCGCCGGCCTCACCACCGAGGTCACCCTTCCCACCGGGAAGGTCCTCTGCCACCAGGGCGAGGCCGGCCGAGAGGCCTTCCTCATCCTCGACGGCGAGGCCTGCGTCGAAACCGATGGCACCGAACTCGCCCGTCTCGGTCGTGGAGCAGTGTGCGGGGAACTCGCCCTGCTCGACGGCGGCACCCGCTCTGCAACAGTGACCGCCGTCACTCCCATGCGGGTGCTGGTGATGAGCGTGGCCGACTTCGCAGACCTGACCTCACGTCCCAACGTGTCACGCCGCATACTCGCAACGCTGGCCGGCCGTCTGCGACTGACCAACGGAAGGCGGTGAAGTTCCGGGCCCGGACTCTTCGACGGAAGCCGTACCGAACGGCAAGCCGGATCTTCGGTGGACCCGGCGACCGTGGACCCTCGGACGGCCGCCGCCAGAGATCGCCCTTCTACGAGGAGTCTTTGGCTCGGCGGAAAATCCTCGGGAGTAGCCGGATTCGGACGCGACCTGCGCGCCACCTATCTCCACTCCCATCTCGTCAACGGGTGTCACCAATCGCCGGATCGAGGAAGACGCTGGGGTGACGACGGAGGCGCCCTATTCGCGGTGTCGGCCATCCGATAGCGCTCGCGACCGGAGTGCATAACCGGCGATCTTCGGCTAGCGCCGAGCCGGGGTGCCCATTCGGAGAGTCCCGCTGCGATCCGCCCGTGGCAGCGTTGGTGGGAAGGAGCGGTAGGGAGGCGCTGCCCGTCGATCGTTACCGACGGTGAGGCGCGTGACCAGGACGAACGCCTCGGGACGGGGCGCATGAGAACCTGATCGGAGCTCACCGCTTCGGCTAAGGCGGGCTGCAGCCGACTCAGTCCGGCTGTCCGGCGAATCGAGGGAAGCTCCTCTCTGCCGGATGCGCCCTTGTGGCATCGACAACACTGGGGGTACGGACGCTCACGACCTGATCACCCGCTACGGCCGCTACGTCGATGAGGGCGCTGCGACGGCCCTCATCGGCGCTGGCATGTCGCGCCGCGTCGGCTACCCCGGCTGGGTGAAGCTCCTCGAGCCGATGCGGACCGAGCTCGGCATCGGCGACATCGACGAAATGCCCCTGCTCGCGCAGTATTTCGTCGACGCATCCCCTGACGGCCGCGCCCGGCTCGACCAGCACGTCATCGACGAGTTCAACGCCGTCGGTGACCCCGACCCGGCTCTCGCTTGCCGACTCCTCGCACAGCTCCCAATCGGCGAGTTTTGGACGACGAACTTCGACCCGCTGCTCGAACGCTCCATCGGCGACGCCCACGTGTTCGCCAACGACGCCGAGCTCGCCTCGGCGCACGTCGAGCCTGGTGGGCGGCGCGTCAACAAGATGCACGGCTCGATCGACCCTCCTGGGCCGTTCGTCCTCACCCGCGACGATTACGACCTCTACGCGACTACTCACCCGCGCTTCTGGCAGCTGCTGCAGGCGCAGTTCCTGACCAAGACCTTTCTGTTCCTCGGGTTCAGCTTCACCGATCCGAACCTCGAGCTTGTCTTCCGTCTCGCGCGCACCCACACCGCTGACATCCCGCGCGAACACTTCGCCATCATGAAGAAGCCCGACGACAGCGGCGACCTGCGCCGCGACGCCAAGGCGATGCGGGCCTTCGAGTTGAAGATCGACGACTTCGAGAAGGCCGGGGTCCAGGTCGTCGTTGTCGACTCCTACGACGACATCGACGAGATCCTCGGCAAGCTCGTCGCGCGATGTCGGCCGCCGCAGCTCATGATCTCGGGCTCCACTCCCACGACGACGCCTCGCGTTGCGGCGGCAACCGGCGCGTACCCGACCGATCCGATCCCCGACGAGATCTCGCGGATGGCGACGGCCGTCGGCGCACGTCTCGCCGACACAGGGATATCCGCGGTCGCCGGCGGTGCGGTCGGTGCCCTGGTCGGATACGAGATGTGTCGAGCCTTGGAAGCCGCAGAGCAGTATGACGCGAGCCGATTCACACTCGTGCGTCGCCGCAAGGACGCTGACGTCGACCCGCCCAACCTGCGTTTGGGCAACATCGTGTTCACCGGCGACGCCCCGACCGACCTCCGATCCGCAGCACTCCAGCGAGTCCGAGCGCTTCTCGTCCTGGGCGGATCGGGCGGTACGCAGACCGAGATTGACCAGGCCGTCGACGTGGGCCTCGGCGTCGTTCCCCTCGGATGCACAGGCGGCACCGCCGAGGCGCACTGGCAGCACATGCGGGCAGACCTGGGCTCCCACAGGCTCGGCGGACGCCGGATCGACCCCGACGCCTTCGAGCTGCTGGCGTCCGGCAAACCTGACGAGGCAGCCAACGCCGCCGTCCACCTCGTCATCCAGGCGCTCTACCTCGACTGACCTCCGGATGACTGTCACATCCCCCGCGTAGATTTGGTGCATGACCTCGGCCCAGCTGCGCGACACCGACCTCAAAGCGGCGGCTGCTCTGCTCGCTGCGGCCGACGGCGCCCAGGACGGCTGGCTCCTCGCGCACCGCACCACCGAGCCGCCGCTCCTCGACCATCCGGACGCCACCTCCTGGGAGAACCGACTGCGGCTGCTTCGCTCGCGGCACCCCCACCTGACGATTGCCTGCACCGGCAGCGACCGCTATCCGAGCAACCTCAACAAGGTCCTCTCGCGGCCAGCGGTCCTCTTCCTCGAAGGAACCCTCACCGAAGCCGACGCGAGGGCGGCAGCTGTCGTCGGCAGCCGCAACGCAACGCCAGCGGCACTCGACATGACCAGCGACGTCGCCGAGACCCTGGCGGCCGCCGGTACGACAGTCGTCTCCGGCTTGGCGCGAGGCATCGACACCGCAGCGCACGAGGGTGCGCTCGCCGCCCGAGGCCGGACCGTCGCCGTGATGGGGACCGGCATAGGCGTCATCTTCCCGACCGAGAACGCCGAGCTCGCCAGGAGGATCTGCGAACACGGAGCGCTCGTCACCCAGTTCCCACCCGGTCACGGGCCGACGAAGACGACGTTCCCCGCTCGTAATGCTGTCATCGCCGGCATGTCACGGTGCAGTGTCGTGATGACGGCGAGCGAACGAAGCGGGACCCGGATCGAGATCGACCACACGATCGAACAGAACAAGCCCGTGCTGCTGTGGGCGCCGCTGCTTCACGGACAGGCATGGGCGAACGAGCTCGCGCAACATCCGCTTGTTCGGTTCGTCGACTCCGCCCAGGAGATCCTCGCCGTAGTCGACGCGGACACCGGGGAGTGACCTCCACACTCGTCGAGCTGACCGACCGGCTCGCGCTCGACATGGTCCCAGTCCCGGACGACGCCGACGACGTCTGCCCAATGTGCCGCAGCTGGCGTTCCTCCGGGCGCGCCTGGTGCAACAACTGTCAACAGACCATCGACGAGCTCCGCGCGCCATGCCAGCTCGTCATCCCCATGTGCATGTACTCGAAGCCATCCGAGATGCGCGACCGCCTGACCTTCTACAAGGACGGCGACGACGAGCAGCGAGACCGGTACGCGCCCGAAGTCGCCGCCATCGTCGAGCGGTTCTTCGCAGAGCATGGCGGCCGGCTCGAAGAGGTCACGGGAGGTTGGGATGTCGCATGCGTCGTGCCATCTGAGTCTCGCCAGCCGCCCCATCCGCTCGACGTCGCGCTCCAACAACTCCCCGCGATGAACGCGCCGACGCGAGAGATCCTTCTCGTCCGCGGGCCCGGAGAGGTCGGGTGGCGAACGCTCAACGACCGCGACGCCTTCTTCCCGATCGCCGAGATCGCCGGGCAGCGCGTCCTCATCCTCGAAGACGTGTACACGACGGGTGCTCGCTCGCAGGGCGCCGCGTCGACCCTGGCGCTCGCGGGCGCCATCGTGCCTGCGATTGTCGTCCTAGCTCGCCGAGTGAACCCCGACTGGAACGAAGGAACCCGCGCCCTCTGGGACCGGCAGTCGGTCGTGCCCTTCTCATTCACAGACACGCCGTGGTGGGCCTGACGAAACGATCTTCCCTGGTGGAGACGCGGAGGTAGGCGACCCGCGCGCCACAGGGGGACTTGAGCATGAGTCAGACCATGGCCCAGCGGACGAACGCTCAGTCCTGTATTCGTGGAGGCGGGGAGCCGCCGGGGCACCTTCGATGCCGTTCGCTAGGCGCGCCGTGATCTGGGGGGCAGCGTTGGTGGGGAGGAGCGGTGACGAGGGACTACCCCGCGATAGTCACCCACGGTGCGAGCCGGTGACCAGGGAGAACGCACCCGGGACGGCGGCCTGGAGACCGCGCGTCCCCCCATGCCCAAGCCTGACAGCGAGCCGGATGCCTGCGCAGCCATGACCGGTGCTCGCTGCCGGCCTTCTGGGGCATCAACGGCTCCGGCGTGACGGCGCAAGTCGTCACTTCGAGCAAGCACCCGCGACAACGACCTCCAGCTGAGGCGGCATCTTCGTACGCTTACTCGCGTGGATCATCCCGACCGAGGAGGTGCCCATCGTGTCAACCGTGAACGATGAACTGCTCCGGCTGGTCCGCGCGGCTTTGGACGAAATCGACGGGGCGACGGTATCGGCGACCGCGCGTCGGACCGCACGGCTTGCCTCGATGCTGGGAGAGACCGAGCTGGCTGTGCGGCTCGGTCTCGAACTGAAGCCGGGAGGTGGTCATCCACCGACCAACGGCGCAGAGACGCGCCGACTCATGGTGGACCCCTCGACGTGGCGTGACGCGGACGGGCCCGCAGAACGTGCCGTAACGGCCTACATGGCCCACCGAACCATTCCGGACGGGTCGGGGCTGATCCTTAGCCACGGCCTTGAGGAGATCGACATGTGGCTCGCCATTTCCGCCAGGGAGCAATTCGAACCCCAAGACTGGCTCGCCAAGGACATTCACATGCGCGCCGTTCGAGAACGTGTCCGCCACTCGTGCTTCACCGCCCTCTGCGAGTGGGAGCGTCGCCTTACCTACGCCAATACCAACGAGCAGGTGTTCGAACGGTTCCGCGCTGACGTGGACCGCCTACTATCGAACGGCGCGCCACAGGTTCTGAACCAGTTCAACGCGGTGCATCGCCGCCTTCGCGATGTCGCTGCGAACCCCGAAGCCCAGGGCGGCGAGGAATTGTCACAGGCCGTCAGCTCCTGCCGTCGGATCCTCAAGGCTGTGGCCGATCACATTCTTCCCGGCGAGAGGAAGGCAGCGACCGACGACGGGCACTCCCTCGACGATGCTGCCTACCGGAACCGGGTGTTCGAGTACGTCAAGAGAAGCGTCGCGAGCGGCAGCGCGGCTGAGGTCGTCACTGCATCGTTCGGGGGGCTGATCGAGCGCTTCAAGTCGATCGACCAGCTCGCGTCGAAGGGCGTCCACGCCGACGTGGCGCTGCCAGAAGCCGAACTGTGCGCGATCCAGACCTACATCGTCGCTGGGGAACTGTTGCGGATCGCGGCCGCGGTCGATTGACCGAAGGGGGCGAGCTCTCGCCGCCTCGCGCGGCACGCGTCGACGAACCTGTCCCCCACCCGACCGCCGGGTAGGGCACTCCCCAACACGATCGTCGGCGTGGGTAGGAACTCCGAACGCGAAGGACTCCCCGAGCTTCGCGCCGATCCTTGTCCTGCTGCTGGCTGACTCGGGTTCGGTTCCTGTGCTCCGACCAGGGCGCACATTCGGCGCTTGGTGCTGTGCGCGCCAACTTGGCTCACTGCGTGCTTGGGACACCGTTCGGCACTCGCGCGCTCCGAGCAGATCGCAGAGTGCTCAGTCATACGGAGCGTCGGCCTGGTCCTGGGCAGGTCCGTACGCCTGCAGGTGACCCATCAACCACGCGCCGGCCTCGGTCAGGCCGAGCAGATGACGGCCCAGCCCGCCGTACGTCACTGAGCTCGTGCCGACGTCAACAGCCAGGCCAAGGGAGGTCAAGGTCATGACGACGACCGGCACGAGCTTGCCGACGTGCGGCACGGCGGCCTCGAGGTCGGTCAGGGTCCAGCCGCCAACGACCGTTTGGCCCACCATGGGTCCCTCTCCGGGCCGGCTGGAGCCAAGAATCGCCAGCACGGCGAGGTGATGCGCCTCCAGTCGCTCCAGCAACCCCAGCAGCACACCAGCCGTCTCAACCGGCTGTTGGTCCTCCCCCTGGCCTCGTAGAACCTCGGCCACAACAGCTGCCGCGAGACGAAGCTTCTCGTCCGAGCGGGCGGTCTCAGCAACTCGCTGCGCCTGCTCGACAAGCCCAGCGATCCGGTCCTGCGAGACGGCTGCCCAGAGGTCGTCGAGCTCACCGTCCCACAGGACCAGCAGCTCGTTGACGAACTGCTGCCATCGTCGAGTCCGGTAGGCGTCCGGAATCGAGGCGAAGGCGGCCGCCACGGCCGATACGGGAGTGGCTTGCGCAGCTGCCCGGAGGGCATCTCCAGCGACACGGGCAACCTCCCGGCTCCGGCGCCGTCCACCTGCCACCGGGTCGTGGTGTTCGCTCAAGGCGCAGTCATCAGGCCCGGGAGGCCGACAAGGGCTTCCGGGCGTCGATGCTGGCGTGGCTGATCGTCTTTCCTTCGCGTCCGGCAGCCTCGCGGACCCGACCTGGCAGCTCGTTCATCCTCTGCTGCGACGCTTTCGTGCTGCGATATCGCATGGCGACGAACCAACCCTCGTTGCAGTCGTCTGACTGCATGTACGTCGGCAGCTGGGTGTCGAGACCGTTCCAGAACTTGCCGTTGTGAGCCTTCTTCAGCTCGATGACCAGCCGTAGGCGGGGGCCTCGCGACAGCTTGAAGTCGACTGGACCGCGGCCGAGTTCGACTTCGCGGTCCAGCTCGACATCGAACATCCGGAGGTAGTGCTGGGCCATCCCCAGGAAGAGGAGCTGGGCAGCTTCTTCAGGCTTCTCCGAGGTGTCGTCATTCCACAGCAGACTCCAGCCACCCTGGTGCTCGATGAAATGGCGGTACTTGTCGAGCATCAGCCGGACCAGGGCTCGGAGGGCATTGAGGTCCTCGACGGCCGTCAGGTCGGTGATGGGGTTGGCCTCCGCAAACTCAGCCGGCTTGCCGTCCCACTGGACGACGCCCTTGCGGTCCTGCTGGAAGTCGTAGCCGGCCAGGTCGGGGCGACTGGTCTGCTCGCGCGCCCATTGCCGAACCCGATCGGGTGTCCGGCGGGCGAACTTGACGATGTCCTTCTTTCGCACCCTCTGGCCGACACTGAGGTTGAGCTGTCGACGCAGGTCCTCGTTGAGGGGGGACACGAACCAATCGTCGGCGTTCAGGACCGGCAGATCGTCGAGCAGCAACTGCGGGACCAGCAGGATCGGCTTACCGTTCGTCGGATTGGTCGGCAGCTCGACCACCTCGTCTTTCCACCGCCCCAGATCCGGGTAACACCGTGCGTGCCGTACGCGGTGCGCGTCGACGGGGACCTGGTGGCGGTGAGCAACGCCCCGCGTGTAGGTGATGAAGCGGTGCTTGAGGACATTGCAGGTGGCGTCAGAGATCCGGTCAGCGCCGATGCCCTCGTTAAGGATGCCGATCTCCTCGATGTGCTCGGGATGGTCAAGTCCAGCCGCCAGCGCAACGGCGATGCCATCCACGATGGTCTTGGCGTACCGAGCGCCTGAGCCGGAGCCGCTCGTCCCAGTCGCCGTGTAGCCGAGACAGAACTCCGACGGTTCAGGGAAGGTCAATAGGCGCAGCGCGACACCGGCGCTGACTGAATTTGGGCTGCCGCCCTTTCCGATCAGCTCGAAGCACTTCGCGAAGTGCGTAATGAGCTCATCGTGGGCGCCGTCCCACGGAGCCTTGTCAGCCAAGAACAGCAGCAACGGGTCGATGAACAGCTTGGTGTCAACGGACAGATGCGGGTCGAACCAGTCGTCCTTGCGCTTCCGCTGGATGTCGAAGGCCTCGGAGAATCGCACGTCGTACCCTTCGTGAAGCCGTGGCTGACCACACCGCTGCAGCGACAGTCGCCGCCGACGACCGTGGCGCTCCCTGGGGCACTGTCGGTCGCCTAGTCTCCGTCGCAACTCACAATAGTGTAGTTTGCCGTCTTGGAAGGGGTCCGACGCGCGAGGCGAAAGCCGCGGGTCGGCGCGGGCAAGGGTCGGAAGGTCCGGGGCGCCGTCTTCACTCCCGGCAGTCGCCGACTTCCTCAATGAGCGCAAGGCGGCCGCCGAGTAGACGTCCCCGAGCACAGCCGACGGAGACCTCGACATACCGACGTTCGGCCAGACCCTCTTCACCCCCAGATCTGCTCGAGCATCGTTGGTGGGGAGGAGCGGTGACGAGGGACTGCCCCGCGATGGTTACCGACGGTGCGAAGCCCGCGACCAGGGCATACGCGCCGGCGTCAGTCATCGCCGAGGTCCGTGGGCGGGATCTGCGAGCGAAGTTGTGGGAATCCGGTGGCGGGTCCGACGAGAGTTGAGGCGCAGCTCACGACGGCCGCGGCGTCGGCCGCGGCGTCGGTCGCGGCGGGCGCACCGATGGTGCGGTCGGTAACAAGGACTCGAGCTCGTCGACGACCGCTTGCCGTGGATCCTCTCTTTCGACGGCGCTCGCATAGCGCTCGGCGGCGACGCGGAACGTCGGCTGGTCGAGGACCCGTCGGATGGCATCCCTGATCTCAGCCGGTGGCGCGTCGGGTGACAGTCGAAGTCCCGCGCCGAGCCGTTCGATCCGCGCCGCGTTGGCCGGCTGGTCCCCGAGTACCGGCAGGCAGACCATCGGTCGACCACGCGCGAGCACCTTGCTGATGGTGCCCAGCCCGCACTGCGTGATCACCGCGGCCACGTGCGGCAGCACGGCCTCGTGCGGCACGAACGTCTCGACCTGAACGTTGGCGGGCACATCGAAGGACTCCTGGGTCATCGCCGGGCCGAGCGTGACCACCGCTCGGATCGGCAGCCCGCCGACGGCCTCGAGCACGCTGCGCATCACCGGGGTTTGGCCCTGCGGCAAGGTGCTCAGGCTGACCAGCACCCGCGGCTGTTCACCGTCGGGACCGGGCTCCCAGCTCGCGGATGCGTCATCCTCGAGGATCGTTCCGACGTAGCGGACGTTCTCCGGCACTGGTCCTCGGAGTGGAAACTCGAGCGCCCGCGTCCCCAAGACGAGCACGCGATCGGCGCGCATCACCTGCTCGTCTGGTGACGCACGCAGCGGGGAGAGACCGAGGGCCGCGCGCGCGGCGTCGAGGTGAACCGCTCCGTCGCGCCCGGCGATGTGCCGGTAGGTGGCGGCCCACAGCCGATCGCGCACCCATCCGCGCGGCCCACCGCGAGGTGATGCGCCGGGCGGCGGCAGCGGGAGACCAGGAAGCGGCCAGCCCACGGTGCAGTTGTGCACGAGCGCCGCCGTCGGGATGCCAGCGGCCTCTCCGGCGGCGAGTGCTCCGGAGAGGAAGAAGTCGCACACCAGCGCGTCTGGCTGCACGCGGTCGATCACCGGCGCGAACCGTTCCGCCCAGGGCAGCGACCACCGTGCGATGCGCCCCGCGTCGACCGCGCCGTAGAGGCTGGTCGGTGTGCGGCCGAAGATCGCCGCTCCGAGCACGAACCCGTCGAGCGGATGGAGCGGCTCGTCGAGCAGTTGCTCGACCCGTGCTCCCGCATCCCTCAGACGGTCAACGAGCCTCGGCGACGCGGCCGGCGGAGGGTTCGGCCTCCGGATGCTCGGCCCGGCGACAACGATTACGTCGTGTCCACGGTCGACGACGGCGCGGACGACCGGCACGAGAAGAGGAACGTTCCCTCCACCCTCGAACATTGCGAATAGAAACGACGACACCGCCGCGCATCCTCCCACGGCACCGGCTCGTCCCGGCGGCCTAGGAGCTCGGGGCGTGCTCCGATCGATCCCCTGACTTGGCGGCTCAACGCGCGACGAGTGTCCAAGCGACGAGCACTCAGGGGTTTGCGGCCGATGACGCCTTCGTAGCGGACGAGGCGAAAGGTGTCCCGGGCTCGATGAGGGATCGGTCTCCGGGCCTGAGCGCGGCAGCGGTCGCGTCGGTCATCTGGCCTCTGGCGGTGGCGACATCGACGGCTCGGGTCGCGCAAGAGTGCGGGGGCGGTGTCCGCGAATGGGCGTACATGTCGGCGTGGGGCATCGCCCCGAGGTGTTGTTACACGGGTGATCCAGCCGGGTCTGGGACTGAACAGCGTTGGTGGGGAGGGTCGGTGACGAGGCACTGCCCCGCAATCGTTACCGAACGGTGCGAAGCTCGCGACCAGGGCATACGCGGCGCACGGGCGGCCTGAGGGCCCCGGCTCACGCCCTCAGTCGGCGTCGGAGGCAGTCATGACCTGGCTTCGGAGGCGCGCGTCTTGTGACGCTGTTCCGTGCGCGAGAGCCGAGCGCGCACCAAATCCGTCGCCACACGTAGATAGGCGCGGCCGACGAGGCTCGAACGAGGAACAGACAACACCACAACACGGGACTCGACCAGACACGACGAGGAAGCGGGACGGTGATGAGCCGTCCCGCTTCTTGCATCTCAATGCCGAGGGTGGTTTGGCTACGTGGTGCAGTCCTCGGCTTCGAAGGCTCCGACGCGGTCGAAGGCGGCGCCGACGGCCGGCTCGTCGAAGGCCGCCTCGCCCACCGCGGCGAACCGGTCCCGCACCGTGCGGATGGAGGCGACGACGCTGTCGGGGGCAACGGCGATGAGGCGGTCAAGACTTTCAACGGTGATGTCGTCCTCGCCACCGTCGAGCAGGTCACAGGTCGCGGCCACGTCGCCGGAGGCCGAGGTGTCGGCACCGTCGGACACCACGCCCATGGACACGGCGACGACGACCAGGCCAGCGACGATGAGGCCGATGCCGGGTAGGGGCCCGGCGGCGATGCCGGTGCGCTGACCGGCGAACCGGCGGCGCAGCCGGGGGACGAACCAGCCGATGCCGGCGACGATGACGAGCACGCCGAACAGCGCGCCGGCGACAACGATGAGGTCACCCATGAGTTGCTGATCTCCTTGTGCGTAGCGAACTTCGTGGGCTCAGCGTGCGGCCATCGGCGTCCCGCCGTCACGAGACCGGTGTCCCGGGTCAGCCGGGAGATTCGCCGGGATGCTCGTTTGGGCGGCCCTCCCGGAGGCCGAGTCCGGCCTCCCGGGCGAGGACGATGGCCTCGGCCCGGTCGGCGGCGTGGAGCTTGACCAGGATGTTGGAGAGGTGGTTGCGCACCGTCTTGTCGCTCAAGGCCAGGCGCCGGGCGATGGCCGCGTTGTTCTCGCCCCGGGCGACCAGGTCGATGACGTCGAGTTCCCGTGCCGTCAGCTGGGGGAAGGCGAGGGCGCCGTGGCGGTCGCCCGCTCCCAGGTGGGCCAACACCCGTGAGGCCACCCCGGCCCCGAAAACGGCCTCACCCGCGGCCACGGACCGGATGGCCCGAAGGAGGGCGTCCTGGTGGGCGTCCTTGAGGATGTAGCCCGACGCACCGGCTCGGATGGCTCCGTGCACGCCGGCGTCGTCGTCGAACATGGTGAGGACCAGCACGGCCGGCCCGCCGGCGAGCCGGACGATGCGTTCGGTGGCGGCCACGCCGCCGCCGCCGGGCATGTGCAGGTCCATGAGGACCACGTCGGGGGTCGCCTCCGCGGCCAGGCGGACAGCTTCGTCGCCGGTGCCGGCCTCGCCCACCACGACCAAGCCGGCTGACTCCAGCAGGGCCCGCAGCCCGTCGCGGAAGACGGGATGGTCATCGGCGATGAGAACCCGCACGCCGGGCACCTCAGCCTCCCGCCCCCGGAAGGCGGCATGCCACCGTCGTGCCGCCACCCGTCCGAGCTTCGATGGCCAGGGTCCCGCCCAGCTCCGCCGCCCGCGCCCGCATCGACGTCATACCCACGCCGGCCACGAAACCCGCCGGCATGCCCACTCCGTCGTCGGCCACCTCCAACCACAGTGCGCCGTCTCGGCGAAGGCGCACCCACGCTCCGGTGGCCCGGGCGTGGCGGGCCACGTTGGCCAGTGCCTCCATCGCGATGCGGTAGGCGGCCAACTCCACCGCGGCAGGCAACGGACCCAGCTCGCCGGCGTCGACGGACAGCTCGCAGCCGTCCGACGTGGTCCCGAACCCGATCGCGGCTGCGCCGGAGCGGATCGCTTCGGTGAGGCCGGCCTCCTCCAATTCGACCGGCGCGAGCCCCTCGACCAGCCCCCGCACCTCGCCCACCGCGCCCCGGGCTGAGGCCTGGAGGCGCTCCAACAGTGCGTCGACGGATGCCGGGTCGTCCCGGAGCCGGTTGCGGGCGGCGCCGAGGCCGAAGGCGATCCCGGCCAGTCCCGGCCCGAGACCGTCATGCAGGTCGTGCCGCAGGCGGCGGCGCTCGTCCGCCCGGGTGGTGACGAGGGCAGTCCGGGATCGGTCCAGGTCCTGGGCCAGGCGGGCGCCGTGGACGAGCGCGCCGAGGTGGACGGCCAGGTCTTCCAGCAACCGGGTATCGCGCCGGGACAGCGTCTCGCCCGATGCGGTCGCCACCACCAACCGACCGACGAGCTCATCCCGGTGGGTCAGGTCGAAAAGGCGCACGTCGTCGTCGTCGGCCTCGCCATGACGGGCGATCTCCTCGAAGGCCCCGCCACGACGGACGTCGAGGCGGGCATGGGCCAAGCGCAGGGAGCGGGCCACCGTCTCGGCCACGCCGCCGAGGACCTCGCCGGGCGGGCGGGCGCCGGCCAGCTCCCGGGCCAGGCCGGTGAGTGCCTGGTAGGGATCGTGGCGCCCGCCGTACATGGCGCGGTCGGTCACCCCCTGTAACACGCGCCGGAGCGGGACGAGCACGACGGCGACCACCGCGGTGGCCGTCAGCGAGACCCCTACCGGGAGGCGTTCGCCGATGACGGTGCCGAACCCGGCCGCCACCAGCACATAGATGGCGCCCACCCCGAGGGTGAGGACGCCGTACACCGCGGTGCGGTTGATCACGGCGTCGATGTCGAGAAGGTCGTGCCCCAAGATGGCCACGGCTACCGCTACCGGGATAGCCAGCAGCCCAGCGACCGCCAGGTAGAAGGACAACTCGTTGAGCGCCCCGGCGTTGGTCACCCCGGCGAAGAGGAGGGTGACCGTGGCCATGCACGCCGCGTAGAGCAACCACTTCACCTGCTCCCGGGTCGCCCCCGTCGCCCCCCGGAACCGGAGGGCGAGGGCGGCCAGTGACGCCACCACGAACCCGCCCAGGACGACGACGCTGGCGGTCTCCAGCAGCTTGACGGCGTCGCCGGCAGCGACAATGCCGAGCGGGTTGTCAACGGCAGTGGTGGCCGACAGCGGACCAGGCCGCAGCGCGTTGGCGAGCACGAGGCCGGCCGCGCCCACCACGCCGGCCCAGGCCACGACTCGCCACCGAGGCGACGGCAGCCGCCCCGTGGGATAGAGGAGTACCAGGAACCCCAGTGCAGCGAAGCCCGGGATGGTCGACCAACTGGCCACCCACGCCGCCGCCTCACCCAGCGGCCACCACCCGTCGCCGGCCGCCGCGGCCTGGGCGTAGGACTGGTTCGCCGCCCCGCCCGACAGCACAAGGGCCACACCCAGCAGCAGCCAGCCGCAGGCGTTGGCCGGTCGGCGAGTGGCGACCACGACGCCGCAGAGGGCCGTGCCCAGCGTGAAGACGCCGATCACCGCCACGCCGGGAACGTCAGCGCCGGGCAGCCACCCGTGGCCGACGGCTGCCGCCGCCGTGACCGCCACCAGCGACCAGGCCACGACCGTACGGCTCAGCTTCGTTGCGTCGACTGCCATCGCCTCACCAAGCGTCGCGGGAGCGCACGGCAGGTGCGATCTGGGCCCTGCGAGCACGGTCCCGGGGCATAGCACCCGGAAGACGCCCACAGAGCGACACCGCAAACCTACGCCAACGGCACACCCCGCCTCGGGGCGGCCCGATCGAACCCAGAACGTTTTCCTGGCAAGGCGCGTCGTCCAGTGGTGTCAGCCGCCGGCGACGAAGGCGACCACGACGTACGCGGCGTGGCGGTCGAAAGTTCTGCCGTGGGCGATCGTAGATCGTGGTGGTGCGCGGGTCTGCGTGGCGGGCCGCGAGCTGCACGTCGCGTAGGGGGACGCAGGCGTCGGGAGTCTCGTCCGTTCGGGTTCTCGGACGCGGCTCGAAGGCGCCGACAACTGAGCCACCCGACGACGCCAACTCGGCTGGCGACACCGGCGAACCACCGTGGCGAAGAACCCGGGCCAAGCACGGAGACGACGATCGCCACGCCACGCGCGAACTCAGAGCCCCCAGAACGGCCCCTCGAGGCCGACGTCCCTGAAGTACGCGGCAGCCTCTGCTGGCTCTCGGCGCTCGTACCCAGGATCGAGCCGCCCGGCGTACCAGCCCTGCGCCAGGCGCCAAAGGGTGCTGAGGTCCATCACATAGCCCCGGTCGTGGGACGTCCGTGCGAGCCACGCGTCGACGCATGCCTCGTGGCAGAAGATCCGTTGATGGCCGCAGGTGTGCAGGACGTCGTCCCACATCCGGGCGACCGGCACGAGGAAGTGCGCGATCTGCTCGCCGGGCGGCGGCTTGCTACGACCGACGACCCACGCGTGCGGCATGTCGCAACCCGGACAGCGGGTGGCGACCAGCACGTCCGGCTCGGCGGCGACGAGGTGGGGAATGGCGAAGGAGTCCCACGCGCAGCCGCCCCACCACAGCGTCGAGGTGCCCATGACCGCGAAGCCGAGCGGGACAGCGGAGAACGGGTGAGCCATGGCAATTCGATCGTCGTCGAGGACGACGTGGCGGGCAGCGGCCAGTCGACTCAGTTGTTCACGGACATCTTTGGTGTCGGTGTCGAGCGCGCTGGCGAGCTCGTTGATGGGTGGGGCGGCACCGGTCGTGGCGAAGCTGCGGTAGACGGCGGCGCGGACGTGCTCATCATCGGCCTTCATCTCGCCGAGTATCGCTCTCGCGTGCATGGACAGTCACTCGGAAGCCGTTACCGACGCGGCGTTCGACTGCCGCTCGGTCCCGGCGTGCTGTTGGAGGGCGCGCTCCATTTCACCGACCACCGTTGGTGGGGAGGAGCGGTGACGAGGGCCTACCTCGCGATAGTTACCGACGGTGCGAGCCGGTGACCAGGGCAAACGCGTCCCGAAGGGCAGCCTGAGGACCGCAATCACCGCCTGTTGGCGATCGGTGCCATGGTGCACCGGCCTTCGGGGGACTCGCGTTATGGCAGACGGCCGCTTCCTATGCACTGCCGATAGGTCCGGGCCGGTGCGACGAACGGGAGGGACATTCGGCGCGGGTGATATCTGGTGTCCTCGTCCGAAACCTCCAGGGGGCATTCCGTGGGCGCCCGGCGGCTCACCGAGAGCCTGGTCGGCATCGCAACCGACCTCGACACCGGAGCGATCCTCGTGCTCGAGGACGGGCACATCAACATCAAAGCGCCTGAAGGGAGCAGACCGCTGCCGCGACGGTGAGGGCACAGTCCCCAAATTCGGGGTTCACAGCGTGGGGTCTGGCAGGTGCCGCCAGAGGACCTCGAAGCCGGGCCGGACCCGCGAGAGCTCCTCGAGGTGGGCCGCCGCGAGCTCGGCTATTCGAGCTTCACCGTCGGCGGTGAGCTCGAGTCGCACGACCCGCTGATCGCTGTCGTCGGCGATCCGCCGAAGGATGCCGGCTCGTTCGGCTCGGTCGACGAGCTCGACCGCGCTGTTGTGACGCAGGAGCAGATGCGCGGCCACGTCCCCCACCGAAGGGCGGCCGTCGTGGCCTCGGATCGCCAGCAGGAGCTGATACTGCGCGCCCGTCAATCCGGCCTGCTTGGCCTGGGTGTCGCTCCAGTGCAGGAAGCGCCGAAGGCCGGTGCGGAAAGCGAGGAGCTGGGTGAAGTCAGCGTCGGTCACCGCGCGCTGCCCAGCTGGTCCACTCATATCGTAGAACGATACTCTCAGCGCCATGATCGGCCGCATCTCCACTCGTCGTCTTCTCCTGCTGACCGTCCTGGCTACTGGCCTGGGGTTCGCGGGCGGCGGTGCCGCATGGGTGCTGATCCACCTGATCACGCTCATAACCAACGCAGCGCTGTTCCATCACCTCGCCACCGACGCCCAGCCGCTCGCCGACCTCCATCCCGGATGGCCACTGTTCGCGGCGGCAGTCGGCGGCGCCCTGCTGATCAGCCTGCTGGCGCGCTGGGCCCCGCTCATCCGTGGTCATGGCATCCCGGAGGCGATGGAAGCCGTGCTGACCAAGCAGAGCCGCATCGCCCCGCGGACGGCGATCGCCAAGCCGATCTCAGCGGCGATCGCCATCGGTACCGGCGCCCCGTTCGGCGCGGAGGGACCCATCATCGTCACCGGTGGCGCGATCGGCTCGTTGCTCGGGCAGGTCATCCGCGTGTCCCCCTCTGAGCGCAAGATCCTCCTCGCCGCGGGGGCGGCCGCGGGCATGTCCGCGACGTTCGGCGCGCCGCTCGCCTCCGTCGTGCTCGCGATCGAGCTGCTGCTCTTCGAGTTCTCGATCCGCGCCCTCGTGCCGCTGGTGGTCGCCACCTCGATCGCGGCCGGCATGCACTCCGCCCTGTTCAGCGCCGGACCGCTCTTCCAGGTGCCCGTCCACGACTACGCGGGGCTCGACGTGCTGCCCGCGTTCGTCTTGCTCGGCCTGGCGTGCGGGGTGCTGGCCATCGTCATCACCCGTGGGCTGTTCGCCGTCGAGGACCTCTACCGCAAGCTTCCCGTCAGCGACTTCTGGCATCCCGCCATCGGGGCCATCGGCTTCGCCGCAGTCGGCCTCGCCGTGCCTCGTGCGCTCGGCGTCGGATACGACGCCATCGGGGACGTCCTCGACGCGCGTCTCGCCCTCGGTACCGTGGCCGCGCTCGCGGTGGGCAAGCTCGTGGCGTGGTGGCTCGCACTTGGGTCGGGCACGTCGGGTGGCACGCTCGCCCCGATCCTCCTCATCAGTGCGTCGTTCGGCACGCTCATCGGTGCGGGCCTCAACCACGTGCTTCCGGGTCCCGATGTCGCGATCGGCGCGTTCGCCATCGTCGCCATGGCCGCGACCTTCGGGGCCGCCACCCAGGCCACGTTCACGGCCATCGTGTTCGTGTTCGAGCTGACCCGGGACTATGAGGTGATCCTTCCGCTGATGCTTGCCACGGTGATCGCTGACCTCGTCTACAGCGCGGTCAACGAGGACAGCTTGATGACCGAGAAGCTCCGCCGGCGCGGCCTGCACGTCGGTCGTCACTACGGCGTTGACCCCTTCACGAGCGCTCGCGTCGGCGACATCATGACCAGCACCGTGAGCATCCTGCCGTCGGCAACGACCGTGGGCGAGGCCCGGGCCCGATTCGCCGCTGGCGGCCATGGCGCCTACCCCATCGTCGGGGACAGCCAGCTCGTGGGCATCGTCTCCCGTGGTGACCTCCTGCGGGATGACTGCGGGGACGACGAGCGACTCATTGACCACGCGAGCTCCCAGGTGCTCACCGTCACCTCCTCCGACCGCGCCCAGACCGCCCTGCGGATCATGGTCGATGAAGGCGTCGAACACGTCCCCGTCGTCGACGACGGAGCGCTCGTCGGCATCTGCACCCGCACCGACCTGCTCAAGGTGCGGCGGCGCCAATACGAGCTGGAGGCGCCGCAGGACCGAGTCGGTGCACGCACGACGCGCAACGGGCCCGCCCGTCGCCGAGGCGTCCCGCTCTCACTGCTTCGACGAACCAGAGCGCCGAACGCCACCCCACCGACACCTGCCAGCCATGACTGACGCAACACGACTCGGAATGCAGTGGCGACTTATTTCTAGACTAAACTAGAAATATGACAGCCGTTGGATCCCCATCCTCCATGCACAACACCACGCCTGCGGGGAGTGAGCCGCCTGGCTTGCTACGAGCAATGGCCATCGGCTCTGTGATCGGCGTGGTCGCCACCCTCATCGGAGTAGCCGGGACCCTCCTCCTGGACGGACGGCAGCTCTCCGTGGCACTGGGAATCGGTGGCATGTCCGCGGTCTGGGGTGGCCTCGGGTTCGGCTCCATGCTCGGCGGCGTCATCCACGTGTCCCGTCATGAGTAGATGACCGCACGCGCCAGCATCGCGGACAGCGCACGGTCGGTCATTTCCTGTGATCCCCTATGAACGGGCGGCTCCGTTCTCCTTTCGCTTTTGGGTGCCGTCCAGGCTGTGGTCTCGTCACTCGCACCTGACTCGGTTCTTGGTGGGTTTCGCCAGTGGACCCGGTGGAGCGTGGTGCGGCCCTCCGAGGTACAACCAGTCGAGGAACCAGACCATGGAAGCCTTCAAGTTCACTGAACCGCAGTACGCATCCGCGCAAGATCCAACGCCCGACAGGCATGCCGATGCTGCGCCAGCTGGCAAGAAGCTCGATCACGTCTTGGTTCCGTTGGACGGTTCTGACTTCTCGCTGGCCGCCATGGCTACCGCACGCGCGTTGGCAGAGGGGTTCGGCGCGGAGCTCCACACGATCGGTGTGGGCTCTGGCGATCCTGGCGCGCGAATTGCTGGCCGAGCGCATGAACTGGGTTCTTCGGTGGTGTGCTTGTCGACCCGACCTCGGGGTCGCATCGCCGGCACATTCCTTCACTCGCTGGCCAGCGACGTTCTCCGGAGGTCAGACCGCGCAATTGTCGCCGTAGGGCCGATGGCGGAGCGACCGGGGTGGAATCCCGAGCCGCGGGGTTGGCCGATGCCACTCTCCGCTGGCGCGATCATCGCATGTGTCGATGGAACGGAGGAGTCGGAGACGGTCCTCTCAGAAGCGGCCGCTTGGGCCAGGGCACTGGGCAAGTCACTCACGATCCTCACCGTCATCGACGACACGCCGGAGCCAGTGAGGCCCAGGCCGGGCACCATCCATCACCGCACTGGACACGATGCTCAGGAGTACGTCGATGATCTGGTGGCCCGATGGGCGGCGCCCAGCATCGAGGTAGATGGTCTTGTGCTGCGAGACCCGATCGGCCCCGCCGGCGCAGTTCGGAACTACCTCGCCCGTCGACCAGCGGCGTTGGTCGCATTGGTCGCGCCAGACCGCTCTGGGCTGCACCGCTTCCGGCGGGGCGCCACCGCCGAGACGATCGTTCGGGCATCCTCGGCACCCTGCCTGCTGATCCCTGCCACGGCCAACACGGAGGGCGTGTGATGGAGATGGAGACCCTGACGGACGCCATCACCCGGCTACGCGACTCCGGCTACGCGTCCGACTTCGCCGCCCTCGCAGATGGCGCGCTTCTCTGCGGTGCATGTGGCTCGGCGTTCGATCCGGGCAGCCTTGTCGTCGAACGGGTCGTGCGATTCGAGGGCAGCAGTGATCCAGGTGATGCAGCGATCCTGCTTGCGCTGCGGTGCAGCTGCGGCCGCGCCGGCCTGTTCAGCTCGGCCTACGGTGCGGACGTGGCTCCCGAGGACGCGCTTGCGCTCACTCGCCTCACTGCTGCTGGTTGACGAATCATCGCAACACCGCCCAGTCACTGGGGCGCCAAGGGACAGTGCGCAGAGGGCACCTACCCACGCTGCAGCGAGCGAACGATCGCATCGGCCAGCTCCCCGATCGTCTCAGCCGTGTGCAGGTCGTCGATGTCGGGCTCGGCGAAACCTCGCTCTGCGAGCTCCTCGGAGACAGCATCCCAAAGCCGGAAGATGGCTACATCGTCATCGACGCCGACGGCCTTGAGCGGTGTCTCGGGGGCAAGCCCGGACGCATCGGCAACGCCGGCCAGCAGCAATCCGATCAGGTCGAGGACAGCGCACGCGTCGATCGGCTCGCGCTCTTGGTGGGTCTCGGCTGGCATCGTCGTCCCTCTTGTCTTGCTCGCCTGATCAGGCGCCGGCCGCGTCGATCGTGACGGGACGGCCGATCAGCTGCTTGCTGTGGACGCGCGCCACCTGGTCCGCGAAGTCACGGGCCCGGATGGCGTTGGGGCCGACCCAGCCGAGCTCCACCGTTTCATAAAACAACATGAGCCAGCGCTCGAAGTGCGCGGGCTCGAACGCCCGCTTTTCATGAACCTGCGTATGGGCTCGGAAGGGGTTCCCGCTGTATCCCGGGCGACTGAGCAGCGCCCGGCACCAGAACGCCGTGAGCTTGGGCAGGTGCTCGGACCAGTCGACCTTGGCGACGTCGTTGAACATCGGACCGAGCAGATCGTCCATCGCGACATCTGCGTAGAAGCGTCGCACCATCTCGGCGATCTCCTCGGGGCTGTCGAGATCACGGCTGGGTGCCGGGCGGAAGGCGTCTCGCATGGTTCCTCTGTGGTGGGTAGGTTATTTCTACTCTAGACTAGAGAATATCCGCCAGGCTGTGAGGAGCCCAATGACCGACATCGTCGACGACCTCGTCGCACGGGAGTACGCCTTCGGGTTCCACAGTGACATCGACACGGACCTCGCCCCGAAGGGATTGACCGAGGAGGTCGTCCGGCTCATCTCGGCCAAGAAAGACGAGCCAAGGTGGCTGCTGGAGTGGCGGCTGGCCGCGTTCCGTCACTTCCTGACGCTTGCCGAACCGACGTGGCCGAACGTGCACTACCCGCCGATCGACTACCAGGACATGCACTACTGGGCGGCGCCCAAGGCGAAGGGCCCTGCCCCGAAGAGCCTCGACGAGGTCGACCCGGAGATCCGTGCCACCTTCGACAAGCTCGGCATCTCCCTCGCTGAGCAAGAGCGGCTCTCGGGGGTGGCGGTGGACGCCATCATCGACTCGGTGTCGGTCGCCACCACGTTCAAGGCCAGTCTGGCCAAGGTCGGCGTCATCTTCTGCTCGTTCTCCGACGCCGTGCGCGAGCATCCCGATCTCGTTCGCAAGTACCTCGGTTCGGTCGTGCCCTTCCGCGACAACTTCTTCGCCACCCTCAACTCGGCCGTGTTCTCCGACGGGTCCTTCTGCTTCGTGCCGGCCGGGGTGCGCTGCCCGATGGAGCTGTCGACCTACTTCCGGATCAACGCCGCCCAGACCGGCCAGTCCGAGCGCACGCTGATCATCGCCGAGGAGGGTGCCAGCGTCAGCTACCTCGAAGGCTGCACCGCGCCGATGCGCGACGAGAACCAGCTCCATGCAGCGGTCGTCGAGCTGGTGGCCCTCGATGACGCATCGATCAGGTACTCGACGGTGCAGAACTGGTACCCGGGCGACGCGGACGGCAAGGGAGGCATCTACAACTTCGTGACCAAGCGCGGGCGCTGCGCCGGGTCACGGTCAAGGATCTCCTGGACCCAGGTCGAGACCGGCTCAGCCATCACCTGGAAGTACCCGAGCGTGATCCTCCAGGGCGACGACTCGGTCGGGGAGTTCTATTCAGTCGCCGTCACCACCAACCATCAGCAGGCCGACACCGGCACGAAGATGATCCACATCGGTCGCAACACCACCAGCACGATCCTGTCGAAGGGCATCTCAGCTGGGCACGCACAGAACACCTACCGCGGCCTCGTGAAGGTGCTCCGCTCTGCCACCGGCGCCCGAAACCACACGCGGTGCGATTCGCTGCTTCTGGGGCCCGATTGTGGGGCCCACACCTTCCCCAACATCGAGGTGACGAACGACAGCGCCCAGGTCGAGCACGAGGCCTCGACGTCCAAGGTCGACGAGGACCAGCTCTTCTACTGCCGCCAGCGCGGCCTCACCGAGGAGGACGCCACGTCCATGATCGTCAACGGGTTCTGCCGCGAGGTGTTCGACGAGCTGCCCATGGAGTACGCCGTCGAGGCTCAGGCCCTCATGCGGCTCAGCCTCGAAGGGGCAGTGGGCTGATGCTGCACATCGAGCACCTCACCGCATCGATCGACGGCAGGCGCATCCTGAACGGGGTCGACCTCGACATCAGTGCCGGTGAGGTCCACGCCATCATGGGCCCGAACGGAGCCGGTAAGAGCACCCTGTCCAATGTGCTCGCCGGCCGAGACGGCTACACGGTCACCGGAACGGTCAGCTTCGACGGCGTGAACCTGCTCGCGCTCCTGCCCGAGGAGCGAGCGGTGGCCGGGCTGTTCCTGGCCTTCCAGTACCCCCTCGAGATTCCTGGCGTCGGGAACATGTACTTCTTGCGCACGGCGGTCAACGCGCTGCGCCGCGAGCGAGGACTGCCGGAGATCTCCGCCATGGACTTCCTCGCCGTGGCCAAGGAGCACATGGCTCGCCTCGACATGGACCCCGCGTTCCTGAGCCGCTCGGTGAACGAGGGCTTCTCCGGCGGAGAGAAGAAGCGCAACGAGATCCTCCAGATGTCGCTCCTCGAGCCGAGGCTCGCCATCCTCGACGAGACTGACTCGGGGCTCGACATCGACGCCCTCCGGGTCGTGGCCCAGGGCGTCGAGGCGCTCCGCTCCCCCGAGCGGGCGATGCTCATCATCACGCACTACCCCCGGCTGCTCGAACACGTACGGCCCAATTACGTGCATGTTCTGAGTGAGGGACGGATCGTGCGCTCGGGTGACCACACGCTTGCCCACGAGCTCGAGACGGATGGCTACCGCACCAGCGTGGCGGCGGTCCCGGCGTCATGACGACGACCGCCGCGTTGCTGGAGCGCCTCGCGCCCGACCCAGTAGCGGGGGTGCGCGCCGAACGCGGACGGGACTGGCTTGTCGCCCACGGTCTGCCCAACCACCGCGCGGAGGCATGGCGATCCAGTCCTCTCGTTGACATCCTCGCCGTTCTCGAGTCCGCGCGCCCCGCCCCGACCTCCTCGGATGCCGTCGACCGGGCGCTGGTCGACGTGCTGGCCGGCCAGCACGGCGGGCCTCGCCTGGTCTTCATCAACGGTGTCTACGATCCGACCCTGTCCGACCTCATCGTCGGGGCGACTGGCCTCTGGATCGGCGATGCGGAGGGGCTTCGCGCCCGGCGGCGTCCGAGCGCCGCTGCGCCGAGCGACGAGCCGGTGGACGGATTTCATGCGCTCAACTGGGCCGCTGGGCGTGATGTGGCCGCCGTCCTGACTGGACCCGACGCCTCTCCGGACACGCCAGTCCACGTCGTTCATCTGGCGGTGCCCGGGGGCGGCATCACTGTGGCCCACCCGCGCACGGTCGTGCGCGTTGGCCGCGGCAGCAGTCTGCAGGTGATCGAGACCCAGGTCGGGCTCGGCGGCGAATCCGTCACCAACGCATCAACGAGGATCATCGTGGGAGAGGACGCCTCGGTCACCTACTACCGCGTCGTGGCGGGTTCGCCCAATGCCATTCACCTCGGCCGCACGGCGATCGAGCAGGCCGCACGGTCGACAGCGCGCGCCACCTCAGTGATCACGGGCGGCCACATCGTCCGCTCGGCGATCGACGTGCGCTTGGGAGGCCCCGAGGCGCGGTCCGATGTCGACGGCCTCTACCTGCCCACCGGGCACCAGCAGCATGACAACGTGATCACCGTCGACCATGCCGCCTCCCATTGCACCAGCCGGCAGCGGTTCAAGGGAGTCGTCGACGATCACGGGCGCGGTTCGTTCAGCGGGCACGTGATCGTGCGGCCTGGCACGGTCGGGTCCGACGCCAGTCAGTCGAACCCCAACTTGGTGCTGGCCTCCACCGCTCAGGCCGACACCCGACCGTGGTTGGAGATCTTCGCGGACGACGTCCGTTGCACGCATGGGGCCACCGTGGGTCGCCTCGACGACGACGCCCTCTTCTACCTGCGCAGCCGTGGGATCCCCGTTGCCGAGAGCCGGGCCATGCTGGTCACGGCCTTCGCAGACGAGATCATCGACGGGATCTCGCCTCCGTCGTTGCGCGACCTCGTCGCGGTCGCCTGCGCCCGCCGGGAGTCCGGGGCACGGCGGTGACCGCTGGCTGGGAGCCCATCGCTCTGCGGAGGGATTGCACGGCGACGACGGTCCCCGCGGGCGACTTCGTCCTGCTCTCCGAAGGCGGTGAGGTCCAGATCGTGCAGCAGCTCGGTGGCAGCATCACCGTGCGAACAGAGATGGGCTCACTCCTGCGCATCGCCGGTGAAGACGCCGACGCGCTCGGGCTCGAACCGGCCTCCGACGTTCAGGAGTTGAAGGAACCCGACGGTCCCTTCGACATGGCCAACGTGTATGCCGCTCTCGACCAGGTGTACGACCCGGAGATCCCGGTGAGCATCGTCGAGCTGGGCCTCGTCTACCGCTGCGAGGAGCTCCCCGGCCCCCTCGACACCCGCCGCATCGAGATCGACATGTCGATGACCGCCCCCGGGTGCGGGATGGGCGACGTCCTGCGGGGCGATGCCGCCCGCGCTGTGCTCGCCGTGCCCGGCGTGGGTGACGTCGAGGTGAACCTCGTTTGGGATCCGCCGTGGTCCATCCACCGCATGAGCGAGGCAGCCCGCCTCCAGCTTGGCCTGCTCTGATCCGCTGGCGACTCACGGCGAAGACTCGGCCCAGTCATTCACCTAAGCACTGAGGTCGGCCAGTCGGGCGAGAGCGCCAAGCCCTCGGGATACGTAGCCATCCGGCAGGACGAGCATGGGGACGAGGTGCCGGTCGAGCCCCTGCCACGCGTCGCGCCACGTCGAGACGAGTGGCGGCGCTGCGGCTGTTGGCTCCGCGCCGAGCCGGCGGAGGACCTCGAGGGCACCGGTGTCGAGACCATCGAACCAAAGCGCTGAGAACAGCGACCGCCGTAGACGGTCGCGCTCGCTCACATCGGCCGCCGCGTAAGCCGCAACCGCACGAGCTGTGTTCGGCTGCACGGTGGGTCGCTCGATCGGGAACACCTCGCCGGCCTGCAGCATGCCGCGCACCTCAGCTACTTCCCGATCAAGCATCGTGCACAGCTCCCCTTCAGCGGGATTGCTCGGGACGGGGATCGACGGGTCGTGCTCGACTGCCCGCCATTCGATCTCGGCAATCCCGGCGTCGACGAGCCGGTCGGCCCGGAAGCTCGCCAGGCAGCTGTAGGGGCAGTTGAAGTCGCCGTAGATGACGAGATGGGTGGTCATCTAGTGGTCAGACCAGTCGGCTGGTACGACGATGACCGGTTGAGGGGATCTGTGCGTCACTCGGTAGCTGACGCCGCCCAACATCCGCTCGGCGAGGTTCCCGTGGCCGTTCGCCCCGACGATCAGGACGTCGGCATCCTCGCTCTCAACGGCTTCGAGCAGCCCTGCGGCTGGGGAGTCGCCTTCGAGGAGCAGGCAACGATGCTCGACCCCGCGTGCTAGCAGTGGTTCGACCCATCCGGTCTCCAGATCGTGCTGGAGGTCGCGGCGCCAGGTGTGCATCGTGTCGGGTGTGAGGTCCCGCACGAACTCATGGTTGTAGGTGAGTACGTGGACCGCGACGACGTGAGCGCCGACGGCTACCGCCAGCTGTGCGTCCATTTCCAGCGCCCGCCGAGAGCCGTCGGACCCGTCGACGCCTACGAGAAGGACTCGGAGGAGGAGGCCTGGGTCGTCGTCGCTCACACCGCTGACCGAGCGTGGGCGAGGCGGCTGGCCACGTCAGACCAGTTGACGACGTTCCAGAAGGCCGCGAGGTAGTCGGCCTTGCGATTCTCGTACTGCAGATAGAAGGCGTGCTCCCACACGTCGAGCGCCAGCAACGGGATGGTTCCCTGCCCATGGTTCCCTTGGTGGTCGTAGACCTGCTGGACAACCATTCGGCGGGCCAAGGGTTCCCACGAGGCGAGGGCCCAGCCTGAGCCTTGGATGGTGCTCGCGGCCTCGGTCATCTGCTGACGGAAGCCGGCGAAGCCTCCGAAGGTGTCGTCGATGAGGTCCGCTAGGTCACCGGTGGGCTCACCTCCGCCATCGGGCGACATGCTCGTCCAGTACACCGAGTGGAGCACGTGGCCGGACACGTTGAACGCGAGGTTCTTCTCCAGCATCGAGATGGCGGTGAAGTCGTTCTTCTCGCGGATGTCGTGCAGCTTGGCCAGCGCTGTGTTCGCTCCCTTGACGTACCCGGCGTGATGTTTGCCGTGATGCAGCTCGATGATCCTTCCGCTCAGGTGAGGTTCGAGCGCTCCCGGGTCGTATCCGAGATCTGGCAACAGGTAGATGTCTTGGCCCATGTGGGTTCCTTCCGTTCTGATGTGCTTCCGTTCTACTTTACTCTTTTTCTAGTATCAACTAGAGTAACCTCATGGAGACACAAGCTCGCCAGTTTGAGGGGACCGGACCCGAGCGGGCATTGAGCCTCGACCGCGTTCTCGTGCCACTAGACCTGACTGACCACGCAGAACGCGCCATCGGAACCGCCTCGGCGATCGCGCAACGGATCGGGTGCCCGCTGACATTGTTCAGCTGGCATTGGGATGCTGGCGAGGTCAGCGTCCGACACGACTACATCGAGGGTCTCCTCGACCAGCGCGGCCTTGTGGGAGACGTCGAAGTGGAGCACACCGAGGACCGATCGCCCGCCGGCCCGATCGTCGCCGCCGCGAGGAAACAGGACGGGACCCTGATCTGCATGGCCACTCGGGCTCACGACGGCCTCGGCGAGATCGCCTTCGGCAGCGTCGCCGCGGATGTCCTTCGACGCTCCACAACGCCGGTGCTGTTCGTGGGTCCCAATGCTTCGTCCGCTCCCCAAGACCTCATGGGCCCCGTCACGGTCTGCCTTGACGGGTCCGACTTCGCAGAGTCGGCGGTGCCGGTGGCCGAGGCCTGGGCGACCGCGCTCGGGGTGAGAACGGAGTTGATCAGTGTGCTCGAACCTCCGCCGCGGCACGGCAGCTCGGCGTGGGACGACGTCGATGTCATCGAAGGCGGCTACCTGGTCCGCCTCGCCCACCAGTCGAATGGAGGTTCATCTTGGGAGATCCTCCACGGCACTGAGCCGGCTGAAGCGATCGCCGAGTACACGAAGGACCGCGCATCACTCATCGTCGTATCGACTCATGGCCGAGGCGGGCTCGCCCGAGTAATCGGCAGTGTGGCGTTGCGCATCGCTCACAAGGCGCACTGCCCCGTGCTACTGGTCCGCCCGCCGTCCGAGAACCGCTGAGTCGGCCGCGCGCCGGCGCTGCGACTGGATCCTCGCGAAGGGTCTCCTTGCGAAAGTAGGAAGAATGACCCTCATCTGGAGAGTGCTGGACGAGCGACCTGTCGTCTCGCTCAGCGAGTACCTCGACATCGGCGGGGGGGCCGCGCTCGGCACCGCCCGACAGGCGCCCGCCACTGAGATCATCGACATGCTTTCCTCCTCGGGCCTGCGCGGACGAGGTGGCGCGGGGTTCCCGACCGGGACCAAGTGGAAGACGGTCGCAGCCTCACGGGGCGGTACCGATTCCACCACGGTGGTGGTGAACGCGGCTGAGGGCGAGCCGGGAACCTTCAAGGATCGAACCCTCCTGCGCACCAACCCGTACCGGGTTCTCGAGGGCGCCCTCATCGCCGCCGTCGCAATGCAGACGGACCAGATCCGCATCGGCATCAAGGCGACCTTTGGACGGGAGATCGAACGTCTCACTGCGGCGTTGGCGGAGATGCGCGAGGCCGGGTGGCTCGATGACCTCAACATCGAGCTGGTGCTCGGTCCAAGCTCCTATTTGTTCGGCGAGGAGACCGCTCTCCTCGAAGTCGTCGAAGGCCGCCAGCCGTTTCCGCGGGTGACACCGCCCTATCGCCGGGGCCTGCAGGCTGGCGACACCCGCTCAGCAGTTGGTGTGTCGCTCGCGGCAATCGACACCTCCGGCGGAACCCCAGCGCTGGTGGACAACGTGGAGACGCTGGCGAACGTCCCACTCATCGTCGACCGGGGAGCCGACTGGTTCCGCGAGGTCGGGACCGAACGCTCGACGGGCACGATCGTGTGCACGGTGAGCGGCGCGACGCGTCGAAGTGGCGTCGGCGAGGTTGCGATGGGCACAACGCTTCGCGAGGCCATCGACCTCATCGGGTGGGGACCGCGGCGAGGGCACGAGGTGCGAGTCGTCCTGGCTGGGACAGCGAACCCGCTCATCCCCGCGCAGCTCCTCGACACCCCCCTCACCTACGAGGCACTGAGCGAAGCAGGGTCCGGACTCGGCTCCGCCGGCTTCATCGTGTTCGACGACACGACCGAGCCAGCAGCCATCGCCGCCGGCGTCGCTCGCTTCCTCGCCGTCGAGTCGTGCGGCCAATGCGAGCCCTGCAAGACCGACGGCATCTTGATCGCTGACCAGCTCAATAGTTCGTTGCAGACCTCCTTGACGACCGCCGAGCTCAACGGTCTCCGTCACCGCATCAGCACGGTGACGATCGGAGCGCGGTGCAACCTCGCCGAGCAGCAGGCGTCGGTCGCCGCGAGCCTGCTCGACCTCTTTCCCCAGGCAATGCCAGGCCATTCCCCGTGCTCGCCCCCCGCAACGGAGCCCGCCGTGATCGCACCGATCGCCGACATCGTAGGTGGACGTGCCGTGCTCGACTCCCGCCAGCTCGCCAAACAGCCCGATTGGTCCTACGGACCCACTACCTCTGGTGCCTCTCCCGCGGCGCGCCTCGGCAACACCCCAGTGCACATCTCCGCGCCTGTCCGAGCTCGTCGGTGGCCCGAATGGAGCACGAGCCTGAGCACCGAGCACCCACTCGAGCTCGTCGATGACGCGCATGCGGCGATCGACGCTCTGGTCGACCTCGCGACAGCGGAGACCGAGGACGTCGAGCGTCGGGTCGCCGACGTGGTCATCGCCATCCGAACCCACATCGATGTGATCCAGCGAGTCCTCTACCCGATGCTCCGCCGAGTTGGCGGCGACGAGGGCGACCGTCTCACGGATGCGGCCGAGATGCAGGAACGAGTGCTCTCTCGCCTGGCCGATGGCATCGATCTGTCCGATCCGCGCGGGGCGCTCGAGGAGATCGGCGTGCAGATGCGGGTCCACGCCCATCTCGACGACGAGATCCTCGAGCTTCTACGAGGCTTGCTCGACCCCCTCGAACGATCAGGCCTCGCCGATGGGCTGGCGGCGGCGCGAGCCACATCGACCGTGAGTCGACTTCGGCACACGGCGGCAACCGTGCCGAGGTCCGGCCCGCTCCCCGCCTCGCTTCGTGCAAGTCCTCCGAGACGAAACAACGATACGGCGGCCACGCCCGGGCGCCTTCCAACAGTCAAGGGGCAGCCCGTGCCAACCGCCGCAGCGGTGGCGCCGAGCGAGGCGCTACGCATCGAATCGGGCATCGTCCAGCACGAGGAGCCGCCACAACAGCTCGCCGCGACCGCAGCGCCCGTTCGTCCGGAGGAGCGCGCCCAACCGACCCCGCGCCACAAGGTGGTCACGGTCAACCGGCTGCTCGTCGGCGTCGACGGTTCGGCGGCTGCCGCGGCCGCATTGGGGTGGGCCGGCCGACTCGCCGAGCGAATCGACGCCGAGATCGTGGTCGGCAACGTCTTCGAACCTGCGCAGGCAGAGGTCTCCCCAGCAGACTTCGACACACAGATCGCCGAAGCCGACCACCGACTGACGACCCAGTGGTCTGCTCCGCTTGACGGCAGCGGTGCGCGGCATCGAGGTCTGCAGCTCGTTGGTTCCCCTGACATCCTGCTCGATGCAGGTGAGGAGGTGGACGCCGACCTCCTCGTGGTTGGGACTCGCGGTGCCGGCCACTTCGCTGGGCTCCACCTCGGCAGCTTGGCGCACTACCTCGCGCATCGCGCCCGAGGTCCACTTGCCATCATCCCCGTAGCAGGCGCAGCAGCGCCGGTGGACCGAATCGTGGTCGGCGTAGACGGATCCCCTGGAAGTACCGCCGCTGTCAACTGGTGTGCCGCGATCGCCGCCGCGTGTCGGGCCGAGGTCGTCGCGATCCATGTCCCGGAGTCCCTATCTCGGTGGAGCACCAAGCGCGAGGCGGAGCGCGTCCGAGCGGACGCGGACGCAGCACTCAACGGTGCGTGGACCGCTCCCCTGCGCGCCGCTGGCGTGAGCGTTCGCACACGGGTCATGGACAGCACGCGCCCCGTCACCGCTCTGGCCGAGGCAGCAGACCATGCAGCAGCCGGCTTGATCGTGGTGGGAGCCCGAGAATTCAGCGAGGTGGTCCAGCTGCGGCGCGGCCGCATCCCTGAGCAGCTGGTACATCACACGCAGGTCCCGGTGGTCCTTGTTCCGCCTCCTGAGCCCGCCTGAAGTTCCGTGTGCTGAGCCCGCCCCGAGGTTTCTATAAGCACGTATGCTTATACTTACAAGGCCGTGGGCCCCGCAAGCTGAGGGAGACATCATGAGAAGGTTCTCTGTACGACCGGTACTCACACTTCGAGGTCGCAAGTTCAAGGGCCTGCGGGGGTGGGCGGGCAAGCCGCTCCATCCGCCGCTCACCGATCTCCCCATCGCGGCCTACGTGTTCGCCGCGATCTTCGACGTGCTGTCTCTGATCGGCGGCCCCGACCATGCGTGGTCCCGGGAGCTGTGGCACGCGGGTACCTACGTGTTCATCGGCGGCGCGGCCGTATCGATGCTCGCGATCTTGACCGGCGCGATCGACTGGTGGACGTCCTCGGAGCCGGGCACGCAGGCGCGACGCACGGTGAACGCTCACGCCACCGCCATGCTCGCGGTCACCCTGCTCGCGCTGGCCGACATCGCGTGGCGGCTGAACGGCTACAACACCGAGCCGACGACGCCCGTCGCCATCGCAGTGCTGTCGGTCGTCATCGCGCTGCTCGTATCGGTCGGGGCTACCTTCGGCGGCAGCCTCGTGTTCGACTACGGCTTCAACGTCGAGACCGCCGGCGATCACCCGGTTTGGCACAAGTCCGAGCAAGACGTCTTCCCCGGCCACCACGGCGACGAAACATGACTCGGCTCCAGCACCTGCATGCCGAGCAGGACCAGAGTGCATGGCTCGACAACCTGCCCCGCCAGTACCTGCGGGATGGCACACTGGCCCGCCTGATCAAGGCCGGTGTGCGGGGCGTGACGGCAAACCCGACGATCCTCGCCAAGGCCATCGAGGGATCGGATGCGTACGACACGCAGTTCGCGCAGCTCATCGAGAAGGGGCACTCGGTGACCGATGCATACTGGGAGCTCGTCATCGACGACGTCATCGAAGCACTCGGACTGCTGCGGCCCACCTTCGACTCCAGCGGGGGCACCGACGGGTTCGTGTCCATCGAGGTGGCCCCCGAGCTGGCCCACGACACGAACGCCACGATCTCCGCGGCACGCCAGCTGCACCACCGCATCGATCAGCCGAACCTGTATGTGAAGATCCCTGCCACCGCCGAAGGTGTCCCGGCCATCGCTGAGATGATCGCCCGAGGGCACAGCGTCAACGTCACCTTGCTGTTCTCTCTGCCTCGTTACCGCGACGTGATCGAGGCCTACCTCTCCGGGCTGGAGGTGCTCGCCGCAAGCGGGGGTGACCTCGACGCAGTGCGCAGCGTCGCCTCGTTCTTCGTCAGCCGCGTCGACACCGAAGTCGACGCGCGGCTCGACGCGATCGCCACCCCCGATGCCGCGGCGTTGCGCGGTCAGGCCGCGGTCGCGCAAGCCAAGCTCGCCTACCAGCTCTTCACCGACCACTTCACCGGCCCGCGCTGGGAGCGCCTCTCAGGGCTCGGTGCACAGGTGCAGCGGCTGCTGTGGGCGTCGACGTCCACCAAGAATCCTGCTTATCCGGACACCCTCTACGTCGACAGCCTCATCGGTCCCGACACCGTGAACACCCTCCCCGAAGCCACCATCGCCGCATTCGAAGACCACGGCGCGGTCGCCCGCACCATCGACACGGCCCCCGATGCCGCCGCTGCTGTGCTCGCCCGGTTGGCGACCGTGGGTGTCGACATGGACGACGTCGGTCGCGTGCTCGAGACCCACGGCGTGGGCGCCTTCCATGAGTCGTTCCAGCATGTGCTGGGTGTGCTCGAGCTCAAGGCGCACTCTCTGGCTGGACCGTAGATGGACTGGGCGGGTTGGGCGCTGTTCGGCCTCGTCGCCACCACCGCCCTGACCGTGGTGATGATCGTCGCGCAGCTGACCGGGCACACTCGGCTCGACCTGCCGTTGCTCCTCGGCACGCTGGTGACCGAGGACCCTGACCGGGCACGGGTCGCGGGCTTCTTCATCCACCTCGCCGTCGGACAGGGCTTCGCGCTCGGCTACACGGCCGCCTTCGCCCTTCTCGACCGGGCCACCTGGTGGTTGGGCGGGCTGTTCGGCCTGCTCCATGTCGCGGTCGCGCTGACCGTGCTGGTCCCGCTGCTCGAAGGCATCCACCCCCGCATGGCCTCGCACCGTGCCGGCCCGGCGTCGACCTCGCTGCTCGAACCCCCCGGATTGCTTGGCCTCAACTACGGCGTTGCCACGCCAGTGGTCGCGATCCTCGCTCACCTCGTCTACGGCATCGCGCTTGGCGTCCTGGTCAGTGCCCACTGAAGCGCACGGCGGCGCAGCAACCGGGGCCGCGCCATGGATCGAGGACCATGGCCTGCTGGGCGACACCCGCACCGCGGCGCTCAGCGACTCCGCCGGATCGATCGACTGGATGTGCATCCCTCGCTTCGACAGCGAACCCGTCTTCGGACGTCTGGTCGGCGGCGCGGAGGCGGGCTGCTTTCGACTCGGGCCCGCCGACCCCGCACCGGTGATCGACCGGCGCTACCGGCCCAACTCCGCGACGCTCGAGACGACGTGGGACACCGGCGGCGGTCGGCTCACGCTCACTGAGGGGATGGTCGCGGAGATCAGCGGCCGTCTGCTTCCCTCCTCTCTGCTCGTCCGCCGCCTCAGCGTCGTAGGCCCACCAGTACCGGTGGTGATCGTGCTCGACCCCCGGCTCGGCGAGCGACACCGACGGCCCCGGACCCACCAGCGCGGCGAGGTGCTGGTGTGCAGCTGGCCGTCCATCGCCATCGCGGTGTCGACCCACCCGCACCTGAAGATCGAACCCGGCCACCAGACGATCGTCACCGTCGCGCCTGGCCACCCGCTCACCATCACCCTCGCCGTCGCGCACCGCAGGCCGCTGGTGTACGTCGACGCAGACACAGCCTGGAAAGCGCTCGAAGCCGACGAGCTGAGATGGCGAGCGTGGTGTGACGACATCGACCACGACCTCCCCCATCGCGAGACCGTCGTTCGCAGCCTCCTCACTCTCCGACTGCTCACCTACTCGCCGTCTGGGGCGCCGGTCGCCGCGCCCACCACCTCGCTGCCCGAGGACCCCGGCGGGATGCGCAACTGGGACTACCGGTTCGCCTGGCCGCGCGATGCCAGCATCGGCATCGCCGCGTTCCTCGGCGCTGGCAAGAACGACGAAGCCCGCCACTTCCTGGCCTGGCTGCTGCACGCCAGTCGTCTCGACCGGCCTCGTCTGCCCGTCTTGTTCACCCTGGACGGCCGCCATCCCGCCGCAGAGCGAGAGCTGGCCGAGTGGCCCGGCTACCGCGACAGCCGCCCAGTGCGCACCGGCAACGGCGCGGCCAGCCAACACCAGCTCGACGGCTATGGCTGGGTCCTCGAGGCAGGCTCGCTGCTCGAGGCCGCGGGCCACCGCCTCTACTCGGAGACGTGGCGGACGATGGCTGGCTTCGCCGACACCGTCGCCGCCCACTGGCGTGAACCCGACGCCGGCATCTGGGAGATCCGGGCTGACGCCGCGCACCACGTCCATTCCAAGGTGATGGCCTGGCTCGCACTCGATCGTGCTCTGCGCATCGCCGACGGGCACCGCACCTCCGCTCGACGCCGCCGGCGGTGGGCCGACGAGCGCGACGCGCTCGCCCTCGATATCGCCGAACACGGCTTCGACCACGCCACCGGCACCTTCACCCGTAGCTACGGCTCCCGCGACACCGACGCGGCGCTCCTCGTGTTGCCCCTGACCGGGCTCGAACCGGTCGGGTCGTTCCGCCTGCGCAGCACGATCGACGCAATCCGACGTGACCTCGGCGCCGGTGGACCGTTGCTCTACCGCTACCCACCCGGCCACGACGGCCTGCCCGGAGTCGAGGGCGCGTTCCTGCCGTGCTCGTTCTGGCTCGTACGCGCGCTCGCCGCCACCGGACGCCACATCGAAGCCGAGGACCTGTTCGATCAGCTCGTCGCGCTGGCGAGTCCCGTCGGTCTCTACGGCGAGGAGATGGACCCCTCGACCGGCCACCACCTGGGCAACTTCCCGCAGGCGCTCACCCACGCCGCACTCGTGCAGGCCGCGCTCGCTCTCCGAGCCGCCCAGGTCTAACGCGAAGCAATCCTTGCTATTTGGCTCGGGTATCTCTAGCATCAACGAGAACTACTAATAGAGATCGACCCGCCGCCCGGCGGGTCGTCGTGACCTAGAGGAGAACCCATGAAGAAGTTCCATCGCGGGCTGCTCGCCGTCGTACTCGCGGGGGCGCTCTTCACAGCCGCCTGCTCGTCCGGCAGCGATCGGTCCGGCAACGCGGCAAGCTCGTCGCCCCAATCGTCCACGTCGGCCGACAGCTCGACGAAGGCCACAGACCCCGCCGTCTTCCGCACCGACATGCGCAAGCTGTGGGAAGACCACGTGCAATGGACGCGGCTGTACATCGTGAGCGCAGTCGCTGACCTCCCGGACAGCGACGCCACCCTGGCCCGCCTGCTTCAGAACCAGACCGACATCGGCAACGCGGTCGCCACCTACTACGGCAACGACGCCG
>JBQTKH010000214.1:0-10950 GCA_052386335.1 Microthrixaceae bacterium | reverse complement strand
TGACGTAGTCGAGGAGCCGCCGCCGTCGGCCCACCAGCATCAGCAGGCCTCGCCGGCTGTGGTGGTCCTTCTTGTGCTTCTGGAGGTGGTCGTTCAGATGGTTGATCCGCTTGGTGAGGATCGCGATCTGCACCTCGGGGCTGCCGGTGTCGGTGTCGTGGAGGCGGTGCTCCTCGATGATGCCGGACTTTGCCTTGTCGATCTGCTCAGACATTCGTCGTGGTTCTCCGAATCGGGAGGTGGGAACTGGAGCCCGGCTCGATCGATCGCTGCAGCACGACGGGGTCGTGACCGCTGGCGGATCGGCGAGCGGAACACCTCAGCGCGCGCGACTGCACCCACTGAGGACCCTGCCAAGGTAGCAGGAGGGCCCCCCGGCACCTCAATCGCCCGTTACCGTGCCTGGGATGTCCCGTCGCTCCCCGAAGTCCCCGACGATGCTGCGCGGCGTGCCGCTCGAGCACGCGCTCGCCGACTATCGCACCGCCTGCATCTCTCGCGCCATCGACGACCGGGAGATGGCGCTGCAGAAGCAGAGCCGGGTGTTCTTCCAGATCTCGGGTGCCGGCCACGAGGCCCTGCTGTTGGCCCTGGCCCGCCAGCTGCGGCCCGGCTACGACTGGTTCTTCCCCTACTACCGGGACCTCGCGCTCGTGCTCGGCCTCGGCGTCACCCCCACCGAGGTGCTGCTCCAGGCGGTCGGTTCGGCCGACGACCCGGCGTCGGGCGGGCGTCAGATGCCGGCCCACTGGGGTCACAAGGCCAAGAACATCGTCACCCAGTCGTCCTGCACCGGGTCGCAGTGCCTGAACGCCGTGGGCTCGGCGGAGGCAGCCCGCTACATCTCCCGCCGCCCCGACCTGCCCGGCTGCACCGCGCAGGGCGACGAGCTCACCTACGTGTCCCTCGGCGAGGGCGCCACCTCGGAGGGCGAGTTCTGGGAGAGCCTCAACACCGCCTGCACCCTCCACCTCCCGGTGCTGTTCGTCGTGGCCGACAACGGCTACGCCATCTCGGTCCCGTCCGCCGACCAGTCCCCCGCGCCGATCTCCGAGCTGGTGGCCGGCTTCCGCGGTCTGCGCACCTACAAGGTCGACGCGCGCGACTACTTCCAGGCCTACGACACCGCGGCCGACGCGGTCGCCCACGTGCGAGCAGGCACCGGACCGGCCCTCGTGCACGCCACGGTCACCCGGCCGTACTCGCACTCCGCCGCCGACACCCAGAGCAAGTACCGCTCCGCGGCCGAGCTCGCCGACGAGGCCGCCCACGACCCGATCCTCCAGCTGCGCACCGCGCTGATCGAGTCCGGCGCCCTCACCGACGCAGAAGCAGATGCGATCCGCCTCGAGGCGGTGGCCGAGGTGGCTGACGCGGCGAAGGTCGCGATGGCCGCGCCGCTCCCCGAGCCCGAGACGGCCACGGACCACGTCTACGTGCTGCCCGACCTGCCGATGCCGGCGGAGCCGTCGGGTGACGGCGAGGTCGTTGCCTTCGGCGAGGCGATCACTCGCACGCTCCACGAGGTGATGGCCGCGGACGAGCGGGTCCGCGTGTTCGGTGAGGACGTCGCCGACGCGCGCGAAGACCTGCTCGCCGACCTCGAGGGCAAGGGCGGCGTGTTCGGCACCACCCACGGCCTGCAGCGGCGCTTCGGCGCGGCCCGCTGCTTCAACACCCCGC
Organism: Microthrixaceae bacterium; assembly: GCA_052386335.1. GTDB lineage: Bacteria > Actinomycetota > Acidimicrobiia > Acidimicrobiales > VFJN01 > VFJN01. The sequence continues at coordinate 9,267 of JBQTKH010000214.1, read as the reverse complement.
TCGCCGAGGCCAACATCATCGGCCGGGCGGTCGGACAGGCCCTGCGCGGCCTGCGTCCGGCGCCCGAGATCCAGTTCTTCGACTACATCTGGCCGGCGATGCACCAGATCAAGAGCGAGGCGGCCACCATCCGATGGCGCTCCAACGGCGCCTTCTCGTGCCCCACCGTGATCCGTGTGCCCATCGGCGGCTACCTCGCGGGTGGGGCGATCTGGCACAGCCAGTGCGGCGAGTCGATCTTCGCCCATGTGCCTGGTCTGCTGATCGCGTTCCCGTCCCGGGCGCGCGACGCCGCGGGCCTGCTCCGCTACGCGTTCAAGTGCGAGGACCCCGTGATGTTCCTCGAGCACAAGCACCTGCTGCGTCAGCCCTACGCACGCGACCCGTTCCCCGGCCCCGAGTACGTCCTCCCGTTCGGTCACGGCGACATCCGCCGCCCTGGCGAGGACCTCACGATCATCACGTGGGGGGCGACGGTGGAGAAGAGCCTCCAGGCCGCGGCCGAGCTCGAGCAGGAGGGCGCGGGATCGGTCGAGGTGATCGACCTGCGCACGCTCAGCCCCTGGGACCACGACATGGTCGGCACATCGGTGCAGCGCACGAGCCGCGCGCTCGTCGTCCACGAGGACGTCGTCACCTGCGGGTTCGGGGCCGAGGTGTCCGCCTGGATCGCCGACGAGGTGTTCGAGCACCTCGACGCACCCGTACGGCGCGTCGGCGCGCTGGACACGCACGTCGCCTATGCGCCCGTGCTCGAGAAGGCGATCCTCCCCCAGGTCAGCGACATCGCGTCAGCGGCCCGGGAGCTGCTGAAGTACTAGCGGCAGCGGGCGCTCATCCCACGATCGAGACGACCATGCGGAGCTCAAGTGACATCCGTACGACCCGGCGGCGCGCTGATCGCGAGGCGGTCACCCACGCCTCGGCTCGCTCGCCACAGACTTCGCTGGGAGTGGTGGTGGCGTCGTCGATCAGGGCGAGCATCGTCTCGATCGCATCGGCCAGGGCCGGCGTCGTGTGCTGGGGCCAGCGGAGCTCGGCTGCATCCGAGAGCGTCGAGGAGAACGCAGCAGTGTCGCCGGTGGCGAGCGCGGACTCGGCCGCCTCGAGCGCGAGGTAGCAGCGCTCGGCGACGTCCTCGCCGGGCAGAGTTCCTGCGCCGTGGGCTGTGCTGAGGGTGTTGAACACGTGGGCGTTGCGGTGGTCCATCTCCGAGCGGAAGTACCACCGCTGGTCTTCGTCGTGGAGGAACGACCAGATGTCGTTGATGACGAGGTCGTCGTCGCGCTCGAGGAACGAGTCGGTGGCGAGTCCGTATCGGAGCTGGTGCCGGCGACGGTCGATGCTGCGGCCATCGGCGAGCACCAGGGGCTGGGTGATCTGCTGGAGGGGGATCCAGAAGTTCACGAGCAGCAGCGCGGCGTCGTGGTTGTGGCCGTCGGGCGAGTCGTGGATGAACAGCTCGGGTGCCCGACCGTCCATCAGCTGGGCCACCGGCGTCCCGAACACGTCCTGGTCGGCGTGGACCGACGTCGCCTGGCCGTGCCCGTTCATACCCGACGACCGGGGGCCGACCATCGACAGACCGTTGGGTCCCGCCGTACGCATGATGAAGCCCTCGTCGGCGATGTGCATCACGCGGAGGGACCCACCGGCGGAGGTTCTCAGTACCGCGCCATCGAGGGCCGCTCGGATCGCGCCAACTTGGTCACTGGCGATGACGCCGGCGGCCCGCACGCAAGCGCAGACCTCCTGCAGCGCATCGAGCGCCGAGAGGTCGACCGTGTCGAACCCAAACGTCGTCACGTCTAGCTGGACGTTGCCGTCGACGCAATCGGTTGCGTCGCAGACGTGGACCTCGATGTTCGAGCTGCCGTAGGGCGCGCTCGCTCGCGGTCCGGCTCGGAGCAAGCCCGGGTGGTCGGGGTCGGGGATCGCAACCGATTCGGGTGCGAACCCGAGTCGCACCGGGTACGTCACGTCGACAAACGACATCAGCACCGCCTGCCACGACGTGTGCCGGACGAGCACGCTCGATGTGGAACCACACGACGACGCTAGACCCGTCGCCCGGCCGACGTGTCCCGAAGCCGCGTTGCCAAGCGACACGCACTACGCGCCCATAGCGATGGCTTCGAGTGTGCTCGCGTCGGGATGATGGGGCGGGTGATCTGTTCGGGCCTACCGCCGCTGTGGGGCAGAGGAAGGCGTGAATCGCCAGCGGCCGGCTTGTAGGAATCCGTCACGACCGGCCCACCCCGCAGACCGCCAAGCCAGTGCAGATGTCGGAGCGACCCTCGTCAATGGCCCATACTGCTCGACGGTGTAGTTCCAGTCGTACTTGTCGTCGTACGCGCTGAGGACGGTCGTGTCCTCGACGAGGCCGACCACTGCGCCTTCGAGGATGACGACGTCGATGCCGCTGTCGAGATGCACGGTGAGGTTCGGATTCCGGCGCAGGAGCCGCGCGACAACCGGGCTCCCGATGCTCAGGTACAGGAGCTCGTCGGCCCAGATCCCCCAGACCGGCCGGGGGTGCGGATGGTCATCCCCGATGGCGGTGACCCAGTAGGTGCCCGCGCTACTGAGCTCGGCATCGACCCACGCCCAGTCGAGTGATGCGACACCGCTGGGTTCGCCATACATGACCAGCGGTTCAGCCTCGGGTGCCACTCCGCAACGGTAGCGAAGCGCGGCAAGTGTCGGCCGCGTGACCCGTGTGCAGTCGGGCCCGTGGGCATCGAGATCAATCCCGCACGTCGCGGGCGGCGAGGTGCTTCCAGCGGTAGCGCGGGGGGCGGTGCAGGTCCTCGGTGTCGTGGAAGTGCTGGCGGGGGGTGAGCTCGAGCACGAGCGCGCCGGGCTCGTAGAGGGCGGCCTCCACCTCGTCGACCGACGCGTCGAGGTGAAGGCCGTGCTGGAGGCGCGTCTTGAGCACCGCGGTGCCGAGCCGTCCCTTCATGAGGGCGTGCATGATGGCGGGAAGCGACTCCGGATCCTTGAGCAGCCACGAGTGCGTGGCACCGTGCACCACGACCAGGTCGCCTCGGCTTCGGCGGGCCGCGTCCTTCGCAGTGGCGATCGGCACGGCGATGTCACGGTCGCCATGGATGGCAAACACCGGGATCTTCTCGTGGCGGAGCGTGTCGAGCATCTCTCGCGTGCCCTTGCTGCGCAGGATCGACGCCATCGGCCCGAGCAACCGCCACGGGCGACGGACGTGGCCCGCCAGCGTCGGGGCCACGAGGCGGCCGAGCTTGAGTGCCTGCCTCGGATCCTGGAACCACGGGACCGTCGACATCGTGTCGACCACCAGGGTGGTGCCGATGCCGACGAGCAACGGTGGGAACACCCGGAACACGTTCACCATCCGGTCCCACGTGTCGCCCACGATCGCGTCGAGGAGCACCACCGCGATCGCCCGATCGGGGTGCATCGCCGCGAACTCCGTCACGAGCCGTCCGCCCATGGAGTGGCCGGCCAGCACCGCCTCGTGCACGCCGAGGTGGTCGAGCACCCGGCCGAGCAGGTGGGCGTAGCTCTCCATGCTCTGCGCGTTGGTGGGCAGGCCCAGGGTTCCCCCGTGGCCAGCTGTGTCGACGGCGATCACCTTGAAGCCGAGGTCGACGAGCCGTGACAGCGTCTGGGCGTAGAGGATGCCTTCCGCGGAGAAGCCGTGGACCACCACGAGGGGGACACCGTGTCCGCAGATGGCGACGCCGACCTCGTGTCCGTCGGCGAGGGTGATCTGGTGGCGGGCCAGGCGAGGCAGGGCGCTGTGGATCTCCTCGGGAGCGGGACCTGGACCGATGATCGGCTCGGTGGAGGTGGCGAGGTGCCGCACCCGGCGCGTGCTGAGCGGTGCCGCGTCGTCGTCCTCGTCGCCCGATGACTCGACCGCGCGCACCACGATCGGTTCCCATCCTTCGTCCCGCATCGCACAATTCTTGCCGGTGTCGGAAGGCGCGTCGGACATGCTCGACCATCGACCGGTCAACGGGTCGCCATGAGGGGGATGAACGTCCGTTATCGGAGAACCCGGCGGGCTTGGTCGCAGTCTCGGTGGATCTGGGCGACGAGGTCCTCGACCTGTTCGAAGCGCTCCTCGCCGCGCAGGCGCTCCACGAAGGTGACCCGCACGTGCTCGTCGTAGAGGTCGCCATCGAAGTCGAGGACGTGCGCCTCGAGCAGGCTGGCGTGAGACTCCACGTAGAAGGTGGGTCGGCGACCTAGCGACAGCGCGGCCGGGAGCACCGAGCCATCAGCGCGCCGGAGCCACCCTGCGTAGATCCCGTCCGCCGGCAGCAGGATGTCGCCCGGCACCGACACGTTGGCCGTGGGGAACCCGAGCTCGCGACCGCGCTTGTCGCCGTGGGCGACGATGCCGCGCACCTCGTAGGACCGACCCAGCATCGCTTCCGCGGCGGGGAGGTCTCCGGCGACGAGCGCGTGACGGATGGCGGTGGAGGATGCCCGCGCCTGTGGCCCCGCCGGTCGGCCGGTGTGATCGACCAGCTCCATGCCGAACACCTCGAAGCCAAGCTCGTCGCCCATCTCGGTGAGCAGGGCGACGTTGCCCTTGCGCTGATGACCGAAGTGGAAGTCCTCTCCGACGATCACGGCCTTCGCGCCCAGGCAGCGCACGAGCACCTCGCGCACGAAGTGCTCGGCGGGCTCGTGCGAGCGAGCCTCGTCGAACGCGATCACGACACACCGGTCGATCCCGGTGGCCCCGAGCAGCTCGAGCTTCTGGTCGAGGTCGGTGAGCAGCCTCGGTGCCGACTCCGGACGAACCACTGCCGCCGGGTGGCGATCGAAGGTGACGACGGCGCTGGCCAGGCCCGCGGACTCCGCACGGAGGCGCACCTCGGCGATCACCGCGCGGTGACCCAGGTGCACGCCGTCGTAGGCCCCGATGGTCACGACGCTGCCCGGGCCCGGATCGCAGGCGTCGACGTCTCGCAGCACCTCCATGCCGGTGAGGCTACGAGCCCGCTGCCGCGAGCACGACGCCGGGCTTCACGGTGCCTGCTCGATGGGGCTCGTAGACCGCCAGGAGCGAGCCGGCCTGATCGAGCACGGCCCACGGTCCAGGCCCCTCGGCGGCGAGCACCGCGGTGGGCAGCACCTTGCCATGAGCGATGTCGGCGGCGACCGACTCGTCGACGGTGACGACCGCGAGGTCGCGCATCGCCTGGGCGGGAGTCAGGAGCGCGTCGGGCGTCAGGTGCTCCAGCGCGACGGCTTCCGCGATCGAGAACGAGCCGATGGCGGTTCGCCGCAGGTCGCGGAGGTGTGCCCCACCGCCGAGCGCAGCACCCAGGTCGGCCGCGAGCGACCGGATGTAGGTGCCCGAGCTGCACGCGACCTCGATCGGGAAGCACCCAGGGGCCACGGCCTCGCTCACGACGAGCTCGTGCACGGTCACCGGGCGGGCCACCCGCTCCACCTCGATGCCCTGACGAGCGAGCGAGTGCAGCCGCTGGCCGTCCACCCGGATCGCCGAGACCATCGGCGGGGTCTGCAGGATGTCGCCGACGAACGACCGGGCTGCCGCTCGCACGTCGTCGACACTGACGCCGCTCATGTCCCAGGTTCCGGTGACCTCCCCGGATGCATCGAGGCTGCTCGTCGCGGTGCCCAGGACCACGACGCCCGTGTAGCGCTTGGTCGTCAGCCCGAGGTAGCGGAGGAGCCGGGTGACCTTGCCCACGCCGAGCAGGAGCACCCCCGTGGCGTCGGGGTCGAGCGTGCCGGAATGGCCGACCTTGCGCGTCCCGAGCAGACCTCTCGCCTTGGCGACGACGTCATGGCTCGTCCACGCGGCGTCCTTGTCGACCACCGCCAGCCCATCAGGGCCGCCGACTGCCAATGAGCCAGCCAATTCAGGAGCCGGAGGCGGCTGGCTTCGCCGGCCGCCGGGAGGCACGTGCGGAGGGCGGTCGGAGCGCAGCGACGCCCGGAGCACGCATCAGCGCAGGTCCTCGTCGTCGTCGCGGATCGACCGCAGCACCTCTTCGAGGCGAGCCGCGCCGCGTGCCACGTCGTCAGGGCGGAAGATCAGCTCCGGCGTGCGCTTCACGCGCGCCTGACGGCCGATGGCACCCTGCAGCCGATGACGCACCTCGCCGAGGGCCGCGAGGACCTGCTCGTCGTCCTCGTCCCCGCCCAGGGTGTCGTAGTAGATCGTGGCGTGGCGCAGATCGGCTTCGCAGTCGACGGACATGATCGTGACCATCTGGAGCCGATCGTCGTCGATGAGCTCGAGCTCCTCGGCGAGGATCTGCTGGAACAGACGGTTGAGCCGCGCCGTCCGCGGATAGTCGCGAGCGGTGCTGTGACTGCGCGTTCGCTTGGTCATGTCACCCGATCAGGTGCGCGGGATCTCCCGCTCCTCGAAGGTCTCGATGATGTCGCCGCCCTTGAGGTCTTGGAAGTCGGTGAGGCCGATGCCGCACTCGAACCCAGACTGCACCTCGCGCACATCGTCCTTGAAGCGTCGGAGCGAGCTCACGGCGCCCTTCCAGATGATCGTGCCCTCGCGGAGGAAGCGCACCTTGGAGCCACGGGTGATCGTGCCGTTGCGCACCATGCAGCCCGCGATCTTGCCGACGCGCGGCACCGAGAAGATCTCCCGCACCTCGGCCTCGCCGGTGACCACCTCTTCGAACTCGGGGGCGAGCATGCCGATGAGGGCGTTCTCGATGTCTTCGATGATCTGGTAGATGATCTCGTAGTTGCGGATCTCGACGTCTTCGACCTGCGCAAGCTCCCGAGCCTTGCGGTCGGGACGCACGTTGAAGCCGATGATCGTGGCGCCGGATGTGGCGGCGAGCTGCACGTCCTGCTGGGTGATGCCACCGACGGCGCGGTGCACGAACGCGAGCTTCACCTCGTCGCGCTCGAGCTTGCGGAGGCTCTCGGTGAGGGCCTCGAGCGAGCCAGTGGTGTCGGCCTTCAGCAGGATGTTCAGGGTGGCGACGTCGCCGCGCTGGATCTGCTCGAAGATGTCCTCGAGGTGGGCACCCGACGGGGCGGCGGCCTCGCGACCGAGGTTCGCGACGCGGTGCCAGTGCTCGCGCTTCTCGGCGACCGAGCGGGCCGTCTTCTCGTCCGGAGCGACGATGAAGCTGTCGCCAGCATCGGCGACGTCGTTCAGGCCGAGGACCTGCACGGGCATCGATGGTCCGGCTTCCTTCACCTGCTCGCCGAGGTGGTTGATGATGGCTCGGACTCGGCCCCACGCCGGACCGGCCACGAGGGGCTCGCCGACCTTCAGGGTGCCTCGCTGGACGAGGATGTTGGCCACCGGGCCCCGGCCGATGTCGAGGTGCGACTCGAGCACCACACCCGCGGCGCGGCCCTCGGGGTTGGCGCGGAGGTCTTCCACGTCGGCCACGAGCAGCAAGGTCTCCAGGAGGTCGTCGACGCCGTCACCGGTGAGGGCAGAGACCTCGATCATCTCGGTCTCGCCACCCCACTCCTGCGGGATGAGGCCGTGCTCGGAGAGCTGCTGGCGGACGCGATCGGGCTGGGCCTGCTCACGATCGACCTTGTTGATGGCCACCACGATCGGAGCGCCCGACGCCTTGGCGTGGTTGAGCGCCTCCACCGTCTGGGGCATGACGCCGTCGTCGGCGGCCACCACCAGGATCACGATGTCGGTGGCCTCGGCACCACGGGCGCGCATGGCGGTGAACGCCTCGTGGCCTGGGGTGTCGATGAAGGTGATGAGGCGATCGTTCTTGACCGCCTGGTAGGCGCCGATCGCCTGCGTGATGCCACCGGCCTCGCCGGCGACCACGTTGGCGTCGCGGATCTTGTCGAGCAGCTTCGTCTTGCCGTGGTCGACGTGGCCCATGACCGTGATGATCGGGGGACGCGGCTCGCCCTTGGACTCGTCGTCGTCGAGGTCGTCGACGCCGAGCACCTTCTGGAGCTCGACCTCCTGCTCCTCGCCGGGGTTGACGAGGCGGATCGTGGCGCCGATCTCCTCGGCGAAGAGCTCGATCTGCTCGTCGCTCAGGGACTGCGTGGCGGTGACCATCTCACCGAGCTGCATGAGGAAGCGCACGACGTCGGCAGCGGTTCGGTTGAGCTTGGGACCCAGCTCCTGGGGCGTCGATGACCGCTCGAGGACGATGTCACCGTCGGGGACCGGCGCCTCCTTGGGCGTGTAGGTCGGGAGGTCCATCGGCTGGAGCTCCTCGCGGCTCCGACGACGACGGCCGCCCTTGCGACGCGGGGGACGCTGCTGCGGGCCACGGCCACCACCGGGACGACCGCCACCGGGACCGCCGCCGGGGCCACCAGGACCGCCGGGGCCGCCGGGACCGCCACCGGGCCGGGCAGCGCCGAAGCCACCACCGGGACCACGACCGCCGACGGGCGCGCCGGTGGGCGGACCGCCGACGCGACGGCCGGGAGGCGGGGGGTTGGCCCGACCCGCGGGACCGCGCGGGGGAACGGGGCCACGGCCACCCATGCCGGGGGGCGGCGGGATCGGCTTGCCACCGATGCCGCGGAGCGGGGGGGCGCCGGCATCCGTGTCGGCCGATGCGGCGGCGTCGGTGTCGGCTGATGCGGTGTCGGCTGATGCGGCCGGAGCGCTCGCTGTGTCCGGGGCGTCCGCGCTGTCCGGCGTCACGCGGGCGGCCGACTGCTCGACCGGCGCAGGCGACGCGGGGGCTGGCGCGGGTGCTGCTGCGGGAGGTGACGCCGGTGCCGCTGCGGGTGGCGCCGGGGGCGCGGGGCGGGCGGCGGCGGGAGGTGTCACAGGGGCCGGTCGAGGCGCTGACGCAGCGGGAGCGACGGGCTCGTCATCGACGGGGCGCGGGGCCGGCGGGCGCTCGCTGCCACTCGACGTGACGAGACGCGGCGACGGGGCCGGGCGCGGCGCTGGTGCGGGGGGCGGAGCGGCGACGGGAGCGGGAGCGGGCGCAGGCTGGGCGGGCGCACTGGGTGCCTCCGCGACGGGGGGCTCCGGGGCAGGTGCCGTGGGCTCGTCGGGTGCGGTCGTCGTCTCCGTGGCGGCGGCCTTGGTGGCCTTCGCCGCCTTCGCGGCCTTCGCCGGCTTGGCGGGTTCCTCGGGCTGAACGTCTCGGACGAGTCCCTCACGCTCCGCCTTGCGGCGGACGCGGTCGGCTTGCGCATCCTCGATGCTCGAGGAGTGCGTCTTGACGCCGATCCCCAGCGATACGCAGAGGTCGAGCGCTTCCTTGTTCGTCATCCCGAGCTCCTTGGCGAGCTCGTGCACACGCTTCTTCG
>JBQTKH010000213.1:0-15690 GCA_052386335.1 Microthrixaceae bacterium | reverse complement strand
GGGGCGGCCCGGGGGGTATGGCGGCCGCGCGCGAGGCCCCCGCCGGGGGGGTGGGGGGGGGGCCCGCGGCCCGGGCCGCATCCCACGTCGAGCACCGGGTCGGGTATCTGGTCCAGCAGCGCGGACTCGTGGCGGTCGGGCGCGGACCGCCACCGGTCGATGTCGAGGTCAAGGGTGCCGCCGTCGTCCAGCCGCAGCACGGCGCTCACTGGTGCCCCCTTGGTGTGCACAGCGTGAGCGCTCGGCACTGCGTGCCCGGTAGCGCAGCTGTGTCGCTGATTCCCTCGCTTCGCTCTCTCATCCCACCAGCTCCCCGTGCGCCAGCTGGACCGTGCGCACGGCCGCCGCGAACGAGCCCGCGGGGGCGGCCGCGGCCACGGCCAGGGCGTCCTCCCAGTTGTCGACGTCGCGCTCGATCGGCAGGAGGGAGGTCCGCAGCCCCAGCGCGTCGAGTCGTGCCCACTGCTGTGCTCCCGTGTCGTGCTGGCTCGTGGCGATCCCCGCGAACATGCGCGGGTGCGGCTGACGCAACCCGAGGCCCCACCATCCGCCGTCCTCGGCGAGCCCGAGCACGGCGTCACGACCATCGGCCTGGAGGCTCGTCAGCGCCCGATCGAGGGCGGTTGCGTCGAGGTGCGGCGTGTCCATGCCGATCTGCAGGGCGGGTCCGCGGATCGAGCGCCACGCGGTTGCGAGCCGGTCCGAGAGATCACCTGGTCCTTGCTCGACGATCGTCACACCTGGCGGGCACCACAGCCCCGGGGCTCCCTCGAGCGCCACGACGACCCGGTCTGCCGCGCTGGCCACTGCGGCGGCGAGCGTGTCAGCGAGGGCGGCCTCAGCGATGGCCGCCGCTTCGGCCGGGCTGCACGGCGGCGTGAGGCGGGTCTTGACCAGACCGGGCCGGGGTTCCTTGGCGAGCACGAGCAGATCCACGTAGCGATCATCCGCTCTGCGTTGCTGTCCACCACACGAACACGGCGGTTGTTCCGAATGCTGTAACCACTCTTCCCCGTAGCCTTGCGCTCATGGAGGACGGACCGGCACGGATCCTGGTGGTCGACGACGACGCCAACGTCGCCGACGTCGTCACTCGGTACCTGCAGCGCGAGGGCTTCGTCGTGGAGACGGTCAAGGACGGGCGCGTCGCCGTGGAGCGGGCGCTTGCCGACCCACCCGACCTCGTCGTGCTCGACCTCATGCTCCCGGGACTCGACGGGTTGGAGGTGTGCCGCAGGCTGCGCGCGCTCGCGCCCGTGCTGGTGATCATGCTCACCGCCCGCGGCGACGAGTCCGACCGGGTGATCGGGCTCGAGCTGGGCGCTGACGACTACGTCGCCAAGCCCTTCTCGCCCAAGGAGCTCGTGGCTCGGGTGCGGGCAGTGCTGCGTCGCGCCACCGGCCCGCTCGCGGCCGCGCCGCCGGGCGGACCGCCCACCTTCGTCGACGGGGACCTGCACGTCGACGTGGTCGCCCGGCAGACACGGCTGGGTGGCGAGGTCGTTGCGCTCACCGCTCGCGAGTTCGAGCTCCTCGTCTTCCTCATGCGGAACCCTCACCGAGCCTTCCGCCGCGAAGACCTTCTCCAGCACGTGTGGGGGACGCGCCACGGCGACACCTCGACGATCACCGTGCACGTTCGCCGGCTGCGCGAGAAGATCGAGCCGGATCCCTCGACCCCGGTGCGGATCGCCACGGTGTGGGGAGTCGGCTATCGCTGGGAGGGCGTGGCGCAGGCGGTGGTGCCGTGACGACTGCCCGAGCGACGCGGGCGGGCGGCGCGCTTCTCGTTGTGCTCGCTGGGCTCGCCGCCGCCTCGGCCGTGGCTGCCGGCGCGGGACTGCCGGGCACCGACGCGGCACAGCTCGTCGCCATCTCGTTCGGCGTGGCCCTCGTGGTCTACGGGCTCGGCCGGCTCGCCCTGCACCGGCACCATCACCCCCTGACCGTGGCGCTCATCCCCGTGGCATCCGTCGGGCTGGGCGCGCTCGCCGCTGCGCAGTCGATGTTCGTGTCCACCCATGATCTGTCCGCGCTGGTAGTCGTCGTCGCGGGTGCCGGCACCGCGGGCGTGCTCGGCGCGCTGACCCTCGCCCGTGAGCTGGCCGAGGCGCGGACACGAGCGGACGACGCAGCGGCACACGAGCGGGCGATGGAGCGCAGCCGCCGCGAGCTGGTGGCCTGGGTGAGCCACGATCTGCGCTCTCCCCTGGCCGGGATCCAGGCAATGGTCGAGGCACTTGACGACCGCGTCGTCGACGACCCCGCTGAGGTGCACGCCTACTACGGGCGCCTCACCGACGAGGCCGCCCGGCTGTCGCGCCTCGTCGACGACCTCTTCGAGCTCTCGCGCATCGAGGCCGACGCGCTCGACCTCACGCTGGAGCCCGTGTCGTTGGGTGAGCTCGTGTCGGATGCGGTGGCATCCACCCAGCCGCTCGCCCAGGCGAAGGGCGTCCGCGTTGACGGCCGTGTGACCCCGCGCCTCCCGCAGGTCTTCGCCTCGTCGCGGGAGCTCACAAGGGTGGTCGTCAACCTGCTGGACAACGCGATTCGCCACACCCCACCCGGCGGTGCGGTAAGCGTGCTCGTCGGACACGAGGCGGGCCACGCCGAGGTGTCGGTGGTGGACAGCTGTGGCGGGATCCCGGCACAGGAGATCGACCGCGTGTTCGAGCTGGCCTACCGTGGTGACGCGGCCCGCACGCCAGGCGCGGGAGGTGGGGCCGGGCTCGGCCTCGCCATCGCTCGCGGGTTCGTCGAGGCGCACCGCGGCGACATCGCCGTGCACAACGAGGGCCGTGGCTGCCGCTTCACGGTCCGCCTGCCGCTCGCCTGACGGTGGGGTGACGCCTGCGCTTCAGCTTGCGGTCAGCCGGAAGGGCTCCTGGGCGACGAATCCGAGGTGGCCGGCGGCCCGCGCGGGGCTCGCCACGATGTGGCGCACGTCGCCAAGTCGACCGCCGCCCACGACCTCTGGAGCGAGGTCAGTGCCTTCACAGGTGGCCTGCGCGACCTCGAGCACGGTGCGCGGCGCGCCCGACGCGACGTTGAGCGGCCCGTCGTAGGGAAGCTCGGTCGTCAGGGCGAGCACGTGGGCACGCACGACGTCTCGGACGTGCACGAAGTCACGCGTCTGCCCTCCATCCTCGAAGACCCGCGGCGACTCGCCGCGGGTCACCGCAGCCCGGAACAGCGACGCCACGCCGGCATAGGGCGTGTCGAGAGGACACCGAGGTCCGTACACGTTGTGATAGCGGAGCGCGGTCACCGCTGATCCGTGCTCGCTCCCGTACACACGACACAGGTGCTCCTGGTGCAGCTTTGTGGCCGCGTAGGTGTTGCGCGGGTCCGGCGGCGCCGTCTCCTCGACGAGCGCCCACCGCAGCGGTGACCTGCACGTCGGGCACACCGGCTCGTACCGACCTGCCGCGAGGTCGTCGGGCGACCGGGGACCGGGCCGCTGGTCGCCGTGCTGGGCACACCGGTAGCGCCCTTCGCCGTACACCACCATCGAGGACGCGAGCACGAGGCGACCGCGAAAGTCGAGCTCGTGCAGGGCCCACAGGCCCGCCGCGGTGCCGGCATCGTTGTCATCCACGTAGGCGCGCACGTCAGCGAAGTCCACGCCGAGCCCAACCCGGGCGGCCTGGTGGCAGACGGCGTCGACGCCGCGGGCCGCCGCGAGCCACGCGTACGGGTCGCGTACGTCGGCGACGTGGTGCTCGACGTCGTCGCGCCACCAGGGCGGCGCACCGCCGTCATGGGCGACGAGCGAGTCGAGCACCACGACCTCGTGACCTGCCTCGGCGAGCGCGTCGACGATGTGCGATCCGACGAAGCCCGCCCCGCCAGTGACGAGGATCCTCATGCGAGCGCCGCGGCCGCCGCGAGGGCCACCCGGCGAAGGCGCGGCAGGTGCGCGGCGAAGACTCGGAACACCTCGTGCTGGTCGACGGGTGCCAGGTCGGGACGGTCGTCCAGCCCGGCATCGAAGTCGGTCACGAGGCCGATCGCGGCATACCCGAGCTCGAGCTCACGGGCGATCACCGTCTCGGGGTACTGCGTCATGTTGACGAGGTGCGCTCCCATCGACCGGTACCAGCGGGACTCGGCGCGCGTGGCAAACCGCGGGCCGTTGATGACGACGACCGTGCTCCCGTCCCGGACGTCCTCGACACACGCGTGGCCAGCGTCGAGGACGGCGCGGCGCACCCGCGAGTCGTACGGGTCCGCGAACCCGGCGTGCTGGGGCCCGTCGGCAAAGGTGTCGTGAACGGTGTCGTGCCGCCCGTTCGTCTGGTCGATCAGCTGATCGGGAGCGACGAGCTGACCCGGTCCGAGGTCGGACACGAGCGACCCGCACGCAAACGCGCCCACGACGCTGCGGACGCCGATCGATCTCAGCGCCCAAAGGTTCGCCCGGCTGTCGACTGCGTGCGGTGGGAGGCGATGGTCGACCCCATGGCGACTGAGGAAGGCAACCGGACACCCCTCGTATCCGGCGATGGCGATCGGCGCCGACGGCAGTCCCCAGGGCGTCTCAACCTCGACGTAGGTCGCGGCGCCGTCGATGTCGTAGAAGCCGGAGCCGCCGATGACGGCGACGGCTGCGTGCAGCCCTGGGGGGTGCGCCATGAGTGCATCGTCGCGGCGAGAAACGCCAACAGACGGCTGGATGCCCGGGAGTTCTTCCTTTCGCAAGACCTCACCACTTGCTCTGCAGCCACGCCTGGAGCACGAGGGCGAGGGCTGCCTGCGTGACCAGCCAGCCGCGGCGATCGCCCGGGGCGGCAAGCGCGAGCACCGGCACGAACGGCAGCCAGATCCGCTCCACTTCCCCCTTGGACAGCAGGGACGCGTTGGCTGCGAACACGACGAGCAGACCGAGGATCGGGAGTCGCGCACCCGCTGAGCGCCAGCGGCGCGCTGCGAGCGCGAGGCCAGCAGCGACCGCCGGACCGATGGCGAGCGCGAGCGCGGCGGGGTTGCCAGCCAGTGCGAAGTACGCGTCCGGGCGGTCGCCGGCGATGCCGTCTGCGTAGGCGCGCCGCGTGGCCTCGAGACCATCGAGCCACCAGAAGCCAGAGGTGAGGGCCACCAGCCCCAGGACGGCGATCGCCCCGGCGAGGACAACGCCTGCGAGCCCTGGGCGCCGAGCCAGCCCATGTACTGCTACCGGCACGGCGAGCACCGGTGCTGCCCCGTAGGTGAGCAGCAGCGCGAACCCCAGCAGAACCCCGCCTGCGACCGCCGCTCGACTTGAGTGCATCACCGCAAGGGCGACACCGGCCACGATGATTCCAGCGAAGAGGGCGTCGGCGGAGGTTCCGGCCCACAGCGCGGCGGGAAGCAGGACAAGTGCGGGTGCGGCACGGCGTGCGGCTTGTTCGCCGGCAACGGTGCGGGCGGCGACGAGAGCCGCTGCCACGGCGAGGCCCCAGCCAGCAAGGACCAGGGCCGCGAACCAGCCTGCGCCCCCCAGGCGGAGCGTGTCGAGCGCCCACGGCACGAGCGAGGCGCCAGGTGGGTGGCCTTGCACGTGGATCGGGCGTCCGGGGAGCTCGGCCACGTAATCGCGCAGGAATCGGCCCGGCCCATCGATCGAGGCAGCGAACGGCTCGTACTCGTGCCGCGTCGTGAGGGGCGACGTGATCCGGGTCCAGCCGTCGCTCGCAGCCAGGCTGACGGCCCACAGCGCGGCGGCCGCGCCGGCCAGGGGCGGCACGAGGGGCCATCGCGCGCTGGAGGCCACACGGGGGCCCAACCAGACGACGACCGCTGCGACGGTCGCCGGGACGGCGAGCAGCAGCTCAGGCTCCCACCGCCATCGGCCCACGAGGGGAGCCGCGTTCACTGCGAGGCCGCGCCCCACGATCGAGGCATGGCCCCACCAGAGGGCCGCCGCGACGAGCAGCAGCCACACCAACACCGCGAGCCCCGACCCGTCGCGGGCATCCCCACCGCGCGCCCCACCCCGCGGTGCGTGCGCGACCGGACGCGTCGGGGCGAGTAGGGCCATTCACGGACCGTACGGCTGACTCGCCGGCGCTCGCGGCGGCGGCCGGGGACTGTTCAGCGCCTCGTAAGGATCTCCGGCGCGACGATGCGCCGATGACCGAGCCCGCCGTGCCATCGCTCGTCGATGTCGTGCTGCCCACACTCGACGAAGCGGGCGCGCTGCCGGGCGTGCTCGCCGGGCTGCCCGCGCACTACCGCGCGATCGTCGTGGACAACGGCTCCACCGACGGCTCCGGCGACATCGCCCGCGCGCTCGGCGCGACCGTCGTGCACGAACCACGGCGCGGCTTCGGCGCAGCATGTGCCGCGGGGCTCGCCGCCGCGACGGCCGACGTGGTCGCGTTCTGCGACGCCGACGGATCGCTCGACCTGAGCCAGCTCCCGCTCGTGTGCAACCCGGTGCTGGCGGGGGCGTCCGATCTGGTCCTCGGCGCCCGTCGCCCCACGAGCCTGCAGGCATGGCCCCTGCACGCACGTCTCGCGAACCGCTACCTCGCCCGCCGGGTCCGACGCTCGACCGGTGCAGCGCTGTCCGACCTCGGCCCGATGCGCGCCGCCCGGCGCGCTGGGCTGCTGGCCCTGGACGTGCGCGACCGCCGCTTCGGCTGGCCGCTCGAGCAGGTGCTGCGCGCCGCAGCGGCCGGCTGGCGGATCTCCGAGGTGGAGGTCCCCTACGAGCCCCGAACCGGTCGGTCGAAGGTCACGGGAACCGTGCGGGGCACGCTGCGGGCGATCGGGGACATGTCCCGCGTCCTCGTCGAGCTGTCCTGACGCATCCGCCAACGCCGTGCCAGACGCGCGGTGGAGCGTCCCGGGCCGCTGTCCATGCAGCGTCGCCGGGAGGGAGGCTTTGGTCGGACGGATCGACCCGACTCCCCGGACCGCCTGTCGATGTGCTTCCATCAGGGGATGCGACGGGGGGAGCTCGCGAGCGAACGGGGACGGCCGCGGATGACCGTGCTCCTCGCGGTCACCATCGGCCTGCTGAGCATCGGCATCACCGTCGCGGTCGCCGACATCCTGCAGTCCGACCCTGCAACGCCCCCGGCAGCCGCCGTCACCACCACCACGGCGCCCCCCATCACCGCTCCACCGACGGAGGTGCCGCCGTCCACCCCGCTCGCGACGCCGAAGGGGACGGTGCCCGCCTACGACAGCCCGAACGGGACCGAGATCGCGAAGGCCGGGGTCTGGTACGGCTACCCGATGACGATGCCGATCGTCGAGGAGCAGGGCGACTGGCTGCGCATCATGATGCCGGAGCGCCCCAACCAGTCCACCGTGTGGGTGCGGCGTGCCGACGTCACGCTGTCGGCCAGCGCCTTCCGAATCGTGATCCGGCTCAGTGAGACGCGGCTCATCGCCTACCAGGACGGCTTCGAGCTCTTCAGCGCACCGGTGGGCATCGGCAAGGACGCCACCCCCACGCCCACCGGCAGCTACTTCGTGGCCGTGATCGAGAAGCCTGGCCCGCACGGGTACGGCCCGATCGTCCTCGACCTCAGCGCGCATTCCGAGGCGATCAAGAGCTGGCAGGGAAGCGGCGACGCGATCACCGCGATCCATGGTCAGATCTCCGCCGCCTCCGCGGCGCGCATCGGCACCACCGGCACGAAGATCTCCAACGGCTGCATCCGCATGCTCACCGCCGATCAGCTGAAGCTCGACGTGATCCCGCTGGGCACACCGGTCGACATCGTCGCCTGATCACATGCGTGCTGCGGGCGTCGCTGCGCTCCTGCCTCCGCACGTGCCTCCCGGCGACCGGCAAAGCCGGCTCACCTTCGGCTGATTCACCAAGTAGGTCAGGCGCTTGGTTCGCCCTGGGCGGCCCGACGCTGCTCGCGCTCGAGCACGATGTCGTCGGGATGGGAGAGCAGGAAGGCGGCGGCCCCGTGCGCGGTGAGGCCGATGCCCCAGCCCAGGATCGGGAAGAGGAACCACGGGTACCCCCCTCCAGCGAGGGCCCAGATGCCGATCAACGCGACTTGCACGGCCACGTACACGGCGGCGTGCAAGTAGAAGGCGCGGCGCTTCAGGATCTGGCGCGCCTCTCGTTCCCGGAACGCGGCGAGCGCGAAGTCGACCAACAGGGTGCCTCCTCGGCAGTCAGTCGGTTGATCTCGTCGAGCACGGGTTGGAACACGAGCTCGAGGCGGTGGGTCTGGGCGGTGTCGATGCGCACCTGACGACGGGGTGCCGCCGCCACGAGCCGATCGAGGACGGCGCCGACGGTGACCGCGGGCGCCGGCGCGAGCCGCGCTCGGCCCGCCACATCCTGGACCACGTCGGGTTCCGCGGCCACGGCGATGCGCCCCTTCGGGGTGACCTGGTAGCGGCGCGCCCCATCGTGATCACGACCCTCGAGCAGGCCGGCGTCCTCGAGCGCGAGGAGCGCCGGGTAGATCGCGCCCGGACTCGGTTGCCAGGTGCCGCCGATGCGCTCGGCTAGGCCGTGCATGATCGAGTACCCGTTGGTCGGGCCAAGGTCGGCGGCCACCTGCAGGAGGGCCTGCTTGAGCTCGCCACGACCGAAGAGCCGCGTCACGGGAGCGCCACCCGCCACACAGGAACGGGCGCGTCGAAGCCGCGCACGTCGAGGTGCTCCGGCTCACCGATGCCACCACCCGAGCGCACGAGCTCGCCGGGGGCGGCGGCCTGGCAGAGCCGCGCGACGAGGTTCACGTCGTTGCCGAACAGGTCGTTGCGGTGTCGGATCGGGTGACCGACATGGCTCGCCGCCCGCAGCCGCCACGGCTCGCCTGACGAACGTGTGCACCCCGCGGCGACGGCGGCCACGACGGGCACCGGATCGGCGGTCGCCGGCAACCAGGCGAGGAACCCGTCGCCCATCACCTTCACCACCTCGCCGCCGCTCAGACGCACCGCATCGGACGCGGCCTGGTGCAGGGACCCCGCCGCGGCGTGCCCAGCGATGTCGCCGTGCTGCGAGGTGAACGAGACGAACCCGACGAGGTCGGCCATGAGCAGCTGGAGGTGCACGGGTTGCCCGCCGCCGAGCTCGTAGGCCCGGTCTCGCCCGCGCGGCGTGAGGCTGAAGGTCATCGCGTCGCCACGCTCGACGGCCACGTGGCCCGTCGTCTCGAGCCCGAGCAAGGCGACAAGGAGCGCGTCGGCGGCGGGGCGCTTCCCATGCGCCGCGATCCGGTCCTGCACCTCGCTGCCGCGCAGGCCGCCGTTGCCGACGTCGAGCAGCGCGAGCAGCACCTCGGTCCCCAGCTTCGTCCCCACGACGCTGACACTAACGTACTATTACGTTATTGGATAGGTGCGGGCGGGGTGCCGTTGGTCACGTCGGCCGAGCGCGACCTCACCCCGGCCAGATGATGCTCTGCAGCTCGCTGTAGGCATGAAGACCGAAGCTGCCGCCGTCGCGCCCGACGCCGCTCTTCTTGAACCCGCCGAAGGGCGCCTCGTGGTTTCGCTGGGCGGTGTTGATCCCCACGTTGCCCGTGCGCAGCTGCTTGGCGACGCGCATGGCGCGCGCGGTGTCGCCGGAGAAGACGTAGTCATAGAGGCCGAACTCCGTGCTGTTCGCGATGCCGACGGCTTCGTCCTCGTCGTCGAAGGGCACCACCACCACGACCGGGCCGAAGAACTCCTGCTGCACGGCGTCGTTGTCGGGCTTGCACCCGGCGATGAGGGTGGGCGCCACGTAGAAGCCGTGCTCCATGTCGGGGCGCTCGCCACCGGCCACGAGCTCACCACCCTGCTGCACACCCGTCTTGATGAGCGCCTCCACGCGGTCGCGCTGCACAGCGGAGACGAGCGGACCGACGATGGTGTCGGCCGCGAGCGGGTCGCCGACCTTGAGGTAGCCCGCGGCCTGCCGGAGGCCGGCGACGACCTGGTCGTAGACGCCGCGGTGCGCGATCACTCGGGTGGGCGCCGTGCAGATCTGGCCGCTGTGGAACGCCCAGGCGGAGACGATCGTGCCGATCGCAGTCTTCAGGTCGGCGTCGTCGAACACGATGCCAGCGCCCTTGCCACCGAGCTCGAGGAGCAGGCGCTTCATGTCGCGGCCCGCCACCTCGCCGATGGCCCGACCCACGGGCGTCGAGCCCGTGAAGCTCACCATGTCGACGAGGTCGGAGGCGACGAGCGCCTGCCCGACATCGGGGCCGGCACCCGTGACCACGTTCACGACGCCGGCGGGAAAGCCGGCGTCTCGGAAGATCTCGCCGAACACCGTGACCGCCAGCGGGTCCTGGGGGGCCGGCTTCACCACGACGGTGTTGCCCATCGCGAGCGCGGGGCCGACCTTGCCCGCCATGTTCACGATCGGGAAGTTGTAGGGCGTGATGCACGCGACCACACCGACCGGCTGGCGTAGCGCCATCGCACTCATGAGCCCGCCCGCGGCCAGCGCGGTGGTGGCCGTCTCGCCCGGCGGGAGCGGGATGGCGGTGGGCTCCAGCGCCCCACGTGCGTACCGCCGGAGACGGTCGACGCAGGTCGGCACCTGCATCGTCTCGGTGACGCGCAGGGTGGCGCCCGTCTCGGCCTGCACGAGCGGGATGAGCTCGCCCATCCGGTCACGGAAGAGGTCGGCCGCGCGGTTGATGAGCCCGGCTCGCTCTTCGGGCTTGGTGCGGCTCCACGCTCCGAACGCGTCGGCCGCCGCTGCCGCCGCGGCCTCGACCTGCGCCACCGACGCCTCGGGCGCCTGGCCCACGACGGTCTCGGTGGCCGGGTTGACGATGTCGTACGCGCCACGGTCGCCGTCGACCTGCTCGCCGCCGACGAGCATCCGGTACTGCTGAGGTGCCATCGGCTCAGAGTAGAACGCGTTCTAGTTCCGTGTCGCCTCGGTCGGCTCGGCCAACGCACGACGTGGGTGGCGGCCGTCGACGTAGCCGAGGAACGGCGGGAAGATGTTGTAGCCGAGCAGCTCCTGGAGGCGAGGCGGCAACGTGCGCATCACCTCGGGCGGCACCGCGACCACGTGGTTCTCCTGGGCCCGCAGCCACGACGCCACGTACTCGAGGATCACGCCGAGGCGACGCTCGCTGGTGCAGTTGGCGCCGCCGCCGTGCCACACCGTGCCCGAGTAGAACATCACGCTGCCCGCCGGCATCGTGGCGGTGACCGCGGCGGCCGACGGCGGGAGGTCTGCCGGTCCCGTGGTGTGGCTGCCGGGCACGATGAGGGTGGCGCCGTTGTCCTCGGTGAAGTCGTCGAGGGCCCACATCGTGTTGAGCACCACCTGCGGGTGCGGCCACGACAGCGGGTACACGACGTCGTCGCGGTGCAGCCCCTGGGCCGACTCACCAGGGCCGATGTCGATCCCCACCGGGCCGCTGAGCTGGTACTCGCCCAGCACCTCGTCGAGCACGCCGAGGAGCAGCGGGTGGGTGGCGAGCTCGTCGAAGCCGCGCACCTTCGCGAACAGCGCGTAGACGCGCCGCGTGTCGAAGCCCTCGAAGTCGTTGCGACCCGTTGGCGTCTGCTCCCGGAACGGCACCAGCTCCGCCTTCAGCGCTTCCACCTTGCCCTCGTCGATGAAGCGCTCCACGACGGCGCATCCCTCGCGCCCGAGGGCGTCGACCACGTCGGCGACCGATGCGTCAGCCCTCAGTCGAGGCAGCTCCCCCATGAGACGCGACGGTACTGCGCCTCATCGGTGCCGGCGCTGCGATCCGTGGTGCTCGTCCTCCCGACTCTTCCGGTAGGCGATGGCCGCGTCGAGGCACGTCACGCCGACGAGGCTGCGGCAGTCGTGGTAGCGGGGTGACGCAGAACTAGAACGCGTTCTAGTATCGGGACATGCCGGACCTGCCGCTGATCATCTCGGTCGACGACCACGTGGTGGAGCCGCCCACGCTGTGGACCGACCGGCTGCCGAAGAAGTACCTCGACCGGGCACCCCGCGTGGAGCGAGACACCGCCAGGTTCAGCTTCGAGGGCGGCGTCTTCTCCTACGAGAAGGGCGTGGAGGGCGGCGAGCTGTGCGACTGGTGGCTCTACGACGATCTCGTCTACCCCTTCCCGAAGCTGTCCGCGGCGCTCGGCTTCGAGGACCTCGACGTCACGCCCGTCACCTTCGACGAGATCCGCCCCGGCTGCTGGATCCAGAAGGACCGCTTGCTCGACATGACCGCCAACCACGTCGAGGCCTCGATCTGCTTCCCCAACACGCTGCCGCGCTTCTGCGGGCAGGCCTTCCTCGAGCGTGACGACAAGGACCTCGCGCTGCTGTGCGTGCAGGCCTACAACGACTGGATGATCGACGAGTGGTGCGCGGGCGACGGCAAAGGCCGCCTCATCCCGCTCGGCATGGTGCCGCTGTGGGACCCGCACCTGGCCGCCGCCGAGGTGCGCCGCAACGCGGCGCGGGGCTGCTTTGCCGTGACGTTCTCGGAGAACCCGCACCCGCTCGGCCTGCCATCGGTGCACGACAAGGGCCGCCACTGGGACCCGTTCTTCCAGGCCTGCGAGGAGACCGGCACCGTGGTGTGCATGCACATCGGGTCGTCGTCGAAGATGCCGGCCACCTCACCCGACGCGCCGTTCATCGTCAGCTCCACGCTCACGTTCTCCAACGCCATGGGCTCGATGCTCGACTACATCTTCTCCGGCACGATGGAGCGCTTCCCGAACCTGGTGATCGCGTACTCCGAGGGCCAGGTCGGCTGGATGCCGTATGTGATCGAGCGGGCGGACAAGCTCTGGGCCGAGCGGGGCGACAACTCCTTCGGCACGAGCCTGCCCAACAAGCCGTCGAGCTACATCCACACCGGATCTACGGCTGCGTGTTCGACGACGAGATCGGCCTGCAGAACCGTGACCTCATCGGCATGGATCAGATCTGCTTCGAGACCGACTACCCCCACGCGGACAGCACCTTCCCGCACTCGAAGAAGGTGGCCAGCGACATCTGCACCCAGGCGGGCCTGTCCGAGGAGGAGATCTGGAAGTTCCTGCGGGGCAACGCCATCCGCGCCTTCGGCCTCGAGCGCCTCGGCATCACGACGTGAGCCACCCCCACCCCGGTTCTCTGGTAGGTGACGACCGACATGCGCGCGTGAGCTGCCAGAGATCGCGTGTCGAGCAATGACCGCTGACGACGGCGATCTCGGCGGTGAGGTTCGGCTCGGCTCGATGCTCTTCACGCTCGTGGAGCCGCATCGCGGGCACGAGGTGGCCTACAACCGGTGGTACGAGCGCGACCACTTCTACGCCGGCTGCATGGTGGGGCCGTGGCTCTTCGCAGGGCGCCGCTTCGTCGCCACCAAGGCGCTGAAGGACCTCCGCTTCGGGACCGACGCCGACATCTTCGGCGGCGCGCCGCTCGGGTCGTACGTGGCGATCTACTGGGTGCTCGAGGGCCGCCACCAGGACCACTTCGACTGGGCGACCCGGCAAGTCATGTGGCTCCACGAGAACGGCCGGATGTTCCCCGAGCGCGACCACATCCACACGCTGCTGTACGACTTCGCCTGGATGACCCGTGCCGACGACGACGGCGTTCCGGCCGAGCTCGCGCTCGACCACCCGTACGGCGGCGTCACCGCCACCCTGATCCGCCCCGGCCAGGGCGTGTCCGACGATCAGGTGCGCGCCGCGATGGCCGGGGCTGAGCAGGCGCTGGGCTTCACCCCCATTCCCTTGCCAGCGAGCGCGCCCGTCACCCAGCAGGGCCACGATCGCCTCGGCGGCTGCGTGCTCACGCTGGCGTTCAGCGAGTCGAGCCCCGCCGAGCGATGGGACACTCATCGGGCCATGGGGTCTCGGTTGGCGGACGACGGCATCGGCGAGGTGCTCTGGTCGGCGCCGTTCATCCCGACGATCCCCGGCACGGACACCTACACCGACCAGCTGTGGTGACCGCGTTCCCGAACCTGCTCTCCGCGGGGCAGATCGGGCCGCTGATGCTGCGGAACCGCATCGCGATGGCACCGATGGGGACGAACCTCGCTGAGCTCGACGGCACGGTCGGCGACGCGCAGGCCGCCTGGTTCGAGGCCCGGGCCCGAGGCGGTGCCGGGCTGATCATCGTGGGGTCGGCGTCGGTGGCCTACCCGCGCGCGTCCACGGACCCGCGACAGATCGCGGCGTCTGACGATGCGCACCTACCAGGGTTGCGTCGCCTGGCCGACGAGGCACACGCGCACGGTGCCACGATCGCGGCGCAGCTCGTGCACAACGGAAGCCAGAGCCTGCTCGACATCGCCAGCGGCGTGCCGCTGCTCGTGCCGTCGAAGACGCCGATGCCCGCGCAAGACGAGCTGTCCACGATGATCACCGCCGAGGAATCAGCCGCGATGATGCGTCCGTTCCTGTCGCCGAGCGCGGCCTACGCCACCCGCGAGGCCACCGACGACGACCTCGCGTGGGCCGTCGACCGCTTCGTCGATGCAGCGCTGCGCTGCCAGCGCGCGGGGTTCGACGGCATCGAGCTCCACGCGGGTCACGGCTACCTCATCCACGCGTTCCTCTCCCCCGCCACCAACACGCGGTCCGACCGATGGGGAGGTTCGGTCGAGGCCCGGGCGGAGCTCTTCGTCGCAGTGGTGCGCGCCGTCCGGGCTGCGGTCGGCCCCGACTACCCGCTGTGGGCGCGCGTGGGGGCCTTCGAAGCACACCGAGAGCCCGGTCAGCGGATCGACGATGCGCTCGTCGTGATGGGCCTGGGCATCGACGCCGGGCTCGACGCGATCCACGTCACCGCCTACGGGGAGCCGATGGTTGCCACGGGCATCGTCGACGGCCACACCCCCCACCGGCCGGGCGCCCTCCTCGAGCACGCGGCGACGGTGAGACACGAGCTCGGCACCACCGTGATCGCGATGGGACGGCTGACGCCCGAGGCGGCGGAGCAGGCGATCGCCGACGGTGCGGCCGACCTCATCGCGATGGGCCGCCCGCTCATCGCCGACCCCGACCTCCCCCGCAGGCTCGCCGAGGGCCGCCGAGATCAGATCCGCCCCTGCGCCTACCAGTACCGGTGCATCGGGGCGATCTTCCTGAACGAGTCGGTGACGTGCAGCGTGAATCCGGAGGCCGGCCACGAGGCCGACCCGGCGTCGCAGGCTGCGAACCCGCCGAAGCACGTGGTGGTCGCCGGCGGCGGACCGGCAGGTCTCGAGTGCGCCCGTCGCCTCGCCGAGCGCGGTCACCGCGTCGAGCTGTGGGAGGCAGCCGGACGCCTCGGGGGGATGCTGGCCGTGGCCGAGCAGGCCGACCACGACCTGGCCGGACTGCGGGACTGGCTCGTCGGCGCGGCGACCGATGCCGGAGTGGAGATCCGTCTCAGCACGCCGGCCACGGCGGACCGCATCTCGACATCGGGCGCGCAGGTGCTCGTGTGGGCCACCGGTGCCGACTGGTCGGTCGACGCAGCGGTCGATGCCGGAGTGCTCGGCCCTCGGGAGCTCGACGGCTGGCTCGCCGGGACGCGAGGGCTCGATGCTCCGCTCGTGGTGCACGGCAGCAGCAAGGCGGCCCTGTCCATCGCTGACACCGCCGCGCAGCGCGGGCTGGAGGTGGCGCTCATGCCGAACGATCCCGTGCTCGCCCCGGAGCTCGGGCTGCCTGGCCGCGTCCGGCTCGTCGCCGACGCGACCGCCCCCGGGGTCATGTTCGGCCGAGCGCAGGGCCCCGGGGGCACCACGGTTGCCGTCGCGCCACGGCCGGGGGCGACGCCAC
>JBQTKH010000212.1:0-18663 GCA_052386335.1 Microthrixaceae bacterium | reverse complement strand
CGCCGACCCGGCGACCCCGCCCCCGATGCCCCCCACCAGCACAACCCTTCCTGACGTCGAGCTCGTCGAAGTGGCCCGCCGCGGCGATCGCCCCGCCTTCGCCGAGCTCCTCCGCCGCCACGACGACCGCATGCGCGGCCTCGCCTTCCGGCTGCTCGCCGATCGCCATGCCATGGACGACGCCCTCCAAGAGGCGTACCTCAAGGCCTATCGGGGCCTCGATCGGTTCCGCCCGGGAGGCGACTTCGGGGCCTGGCTCTACCGCGTCACCTACAACGCCTGCGTCGACGAGCTGCGCACGCGCAAGCGGTCGCCGGTGACCCGCAGCGAGCCCGTCGACGAGGCATCTCCCCAACCCGGCCCCGAGCGCGTCGTCAGCGCAGCCGAGACGGTGCGCTCCGCGCTGGCCGATCTGCCCACCGCTCAGCGGGTCACGGTCGTGCTCGTCGACGGCGAGGGGTTGGATCACCGCGAGGTCGCCAAGATCCTGGGTGTCGCCCCGGGCACCGTGGCGTCGCGGTTGCACCGGGCCCGGGCCGCCCTCCGTCGGGTTCTCGGGGAGGAGGTGCGGTGACCGACGAGGCCGTGCTGTCCGATCCGGTCGTGGAGACCGCGCTGCGGCTGCTGCCCATCCCCGACCATGCGCCCGGCTTCTGGGGCGAGCTCGGCGCGCGCCTGAGCGCGGAGGCGATCCCACCGGTCCACGAGCCCGCCCTGGCGGTCGGTCCCCGGCTCGTGGCCGCACCGCTCGTCACGATCGAGCTGCCCGACGCCCCAGCGGCCGTGAAGCTCGCGGAGGTCGCTGCACTCGAGGCGGCGGTCGCCGTTCCCGCCGCCCGCAACCCGGCCGCGGATCCATCGATGCTCCTCGTGCCGCCGGCGCTGCGGCGCCGATCCAACGCCGTCCTGTCCCTGGTGGCAGTGGCCGCTGCCGCTGTGGTGGTCGCCGCCGGCGCCACCCTCGTGCAGCAGCGGTCCAGCGGTGGCGGGGCCGCACCGGCCAGCGCGGCGGGCAACCCGGAGTCCGCCGCAGTCGCATCCTCGTCATCGCAGGACGAAGCGGCCTCCACAGCGGCAGTCCTCGCCTGGGTCGCGGCGATGGAGGCAGGCGACACGGAGCGGGCGTGGGACCTCCTCGGACCCGCCTCGAAGGCGCACTTCGGCACCCGAGCCGCGTTCGCTGCGGAGGGCACGGCCTCCGAGGACTACGCGGCCTGGGCCTCCTCCGCCGCCGACGATGCGGTCGTCATGACCGTGACGGGCCAGGGAGGCTCGCCGGTGCTCGTCGTGACGCTCGTCGGCTCCGGCGAGCGGAACGGGGTCCGGCATCGCTGGGCAGAGGCGGTTCCGGTGCGGCTCGTGGACGGAAGTCGAGTGGTGGAGCCCTTCGCCTTCGCCGGGGAGATCGACATCGACGTGCCCGGCGAGCGTTCGGCTGCCGAGCCCCTCCCGGTGGTCTCGGCCGACGATGAGCTCGTGGTGATCGTGCCCCGCGGGGTGGAGGCCCCCACCCTGAGCATCGACGGCCAAGCCCCGGTCGTGTGCGGTGCTGCGGCGGGCACCTCCCTCACCGAGCTCGAGGACGCACCCGGGCAGCGGTGCACCTACCGACCCGCCAAGGGCATGACGCCGGGCCGGACCATGCTCACCGTGGCCTTCGTGGCGCCCGACGGCCTGGGCATCGCGGCCGAGTCGGTCATGTTCGAGGCGGCCTGAACACGCCCGACAGCCCCGAGATGCCCGGAACTTCGGCCATCTTGGACCCTCGTTCACGCCTTCACTAGGCTCCCCCGACGTGTCCGACCTCCTCCGCGATTACCTCACCGTGGGAATCTTCGGCCTGGTCGGAGCCGGGCTGGTGGCGCTCCTCATGGGCATCGGATCGCTCCTGCGACCCACCCGTCCGCAGGCGGAGAAGTACATCAGCTACGAGTCAGGTGTCGACCCGGTCGGTTCCGGCTGGGGTCAGAGCCAGATCCGCTACTACATCTATGCGCTGCTCTTCGTCATGTTCGACGTCGAGGCCGTGTTCATCTTCCCGTTCGCCACCCGCGTCGACGCCTACGAGTGGTTCGGCTTGGTCGAGATGGCCGTGTTCATCGTCATCCTCGCCCTCGGGCTCCTCTACGCATGGAAGAAGAAGGTCCTCCGATGGGTCTGACCACAACGGTGACCGCCTGATGGGACTCGTCGAGAGCGGCAAGATGCCCAAGCCGCTCACCAAGCTGTTGAACCTGAGCCGGAAGTACTCGATCTGGGCCTACCAGTGGGGCCTGGCGTGCTGCGCGATCGAGATGGGCGCGGCCTTCGCGTCGCCCCGCTACGACGTCATGCGCCTCGGCGTCATCCCGTTCCCGGCCAGCCCCCGCCAGGCCGACCTCGTGATCATCTCGGGCACGGTGACCGACAAGATCGTGCCGGCCATCCGCCGGCTCTACGAGCAGATGCCCGACCCGAAGTACGTCATCTCGATGGGCAGCTGCACCAACTGTGGCGGGCCGTACTGGGACAGCTACTCCGTCACGAAGGGCGTCGACCAGA
Organism: Microthrixaceae bacterium; assembly: GCA_052386335.1. Classification (GTDB taxonomy): domain Bacteria; phylum Actinomycetota; class Acidimicrobiia; order Acidimicrobiales; family VFJN01; genus VFJN01. The sequence continues at coordinate 16,122 of JBQTKH010000212.1, read as the reverse complement.
TCGTGCCCGTCGACGTGTACGTGCCGGGCTGCCCGCCGCGGCCCGAGGCCCTCATCGAGGGCATCGCGCTGCTCCAGGAGCGCATCCAGAACGAGGACATGCCGAGGCGCTGGGCCGGCGAGCAGCGTGGGGAGCCGATCGTCGTTGAGTGACGACGCCACCACCGCCGAGGCGCCGCCCGCGCCGCCCAGCGACGACCGTCGCGAGGCGCTGCTCGCCGTGTTCACCGAGCACCTCGGCGACGCGGTGCTCGCGCACCACCTCAAGCCGGGGCTGGCGCTGTGGGTCCGCGTCGCCACCGACGCCTGGTCCACTGCCGCCGAGGTCGCCCGGGACAAGGCCGGCCTGGGCTGGTTCGACTTCCTCTCCGCGATCGACTGGCTGCCGTCCCCGTACGGTCGCTACGAAGACGCCCAGGTCGACGTGCCCTTCCCGCCGCCGATGCCCGAGCGGTCAGCCGCGATCCCTGGCTACGCAGGGGGCGACGCCCGGATGCAGGTCCTGGCCTCGGTCGCGAAGGCCGGCACCGACCTGCGCGTCATCCTCAAGGCCGACGTGCCCGACGACGACCCGCGGATCGGCACCTGGATCAAGTCGTACGCCGGCGCCGGGTGGCACGAGCGCGAGGCCCACGAGATGTTCGGCATCACCTTCGAGGGGAACGCCGACCTGCGCCACATCTACCTCCCCTCCGAGTTCGAGGGCCACCCGCTGCGCAAGGAGTTCCCGCTCCTCGCTCGTGTGGTGAAGCCCTGGCCCGGGATCGTCGACGTCGAGCCGATGCCCGGTGGCGACGACGAGGACGACGACGCCGAAGCAGCACCCGATGCAGAGGGGAGCGACGCATGACGGTCATGACCGAGGCGCAGCAGCTCGCCTACGCGAACGCGCAAGCGGCCGACGGCCGCGTCAACGTCGAGCTCGAGACCGACGACGGCATGGTGCTCAACATGGGTCCGCAGCACCCCGCCACCCATGGCACCCTGCGGCTCATCGCCCACCTCGACGGCGAGCAGGTCACCTCGGCCGATGTCATGTGCGGCTACATGCACCGCGGCTACGAGAAGCTCTGCGAGGTCCGCACCTACCCGCAGGTCACCACGCTGGTGAACCGCATCGACTGGCTCGGCAGCTTCGCCAACGAGGTGCCGTTCATCCTCGCGGCCGAGCAGCTCATGGAGGTCGAGGCGCCGCCTCGAGCCACGTGGATCCGCACGATCCTCTTCGAGCTCTCGCGCATCGCGAACATCAGCCTGTTCATCGGCGACCTCGCCCTGCAGCTCGGCGCCCAGACGCCCGCCTTCCTCGCCTTCCGTGATCGCGAGTTCGTGCTCAACCAGATCGAGTCGGTCACCGGCGGGCGCTTCCACCCCAACTTCGACCGCATCGGCGGCCTCAAGGACGACCTGCCCAAGGGCTGGGTGGCCGACACCAAGGCCGCCATGGTCCGGCTCCGTGAGTTCTGCGACATCATGGACGGGCTCGTCTACGGCAACGAGATCTTCCAGACCCGCACCCGGGGGATCGGCATCATTCCCGCCAACGTGGCCCAGGCCTACGGGCTCTCCGGTGCGAACCTCCGTGGCTCGGGCGTCGACTGGGACCTCCGCCGCGACGCGAACATCGGCCTCGCCTACGACCAGCTCGACTGGAAGGTCTGGACGCATCCCGACGGCGACTGCTTCTCGCGCTGCTGGGTGCGCCTGCAGGAGGTCCGCGAGGCCACCAAGATCGTCGACCAGCTCTGCGACGGGCTCCCGGGCGGGCCGATCATGGCCAAGGTGCCCCGCATCATCAAGGTGCCCGAGGGCGAGGCCTACATCGCCACCGAGAACCCGCTCGGCGCGATGGGCTACTACGTCGTCTCCCGCGGCGACATCGGACCCTTCCGGGTGAAGATCCGCTCCGCCAGCTTCAACAACATCTCGATCGCGCCGTGGCTGCTGCGAGGCGTCTACGTGCCCGACATCATCGCCATCCTGGCCAGCCTCTACTTCATCCTCGGAGACATCGACCGGTGACCGCCTCCGTGCTGGCCCTCGACTGGGGCAACTACTGGCAGCAGTCGATCTTCCGCGTGTTGGGCTCGGCCGTGTTCATCATCCTGGGTGCGGGCACCTTCGTCATCGCGTTCCTCTTCAAGATGATGAGCTACATGCAGAGCCGGCTCGGCCCGATGGAGGCCGGTCCGCACGGCACGCTCCAGCTCGTCGCCGAGGTGGGCAAGGTCCTCCAGAAGGAAGACCTCGTCCCGGCCCGGGCCGACGCGCGCCTCTTCAAGCTGGCGCCCTACATCGTGCTGGCGTCCACGTTCCTGCTCGCCGTCGTCATGCCCTTCGGCCCCGACGCGTACTTCGTCAACCTCGACACGGGCGTGTTCCTGGCCCTGGGGCTGTCGTCGATCTCGGTGATCGGGATCCTCGTCGCCGGCTGGGCGTCAGCCAACAAGTACTCGCTCATCGGCGGGCTCCGCGCCGCTGGTCAGCTCATCGCCTACGAGCTGCCGATGGTGCTGGCGGTGGTCGGCGTGGTGATCCAGGCCGGCACGCTCAACCTGCAGGGGATCGTGGCGGCCCAGCACAGCGGCGAGATCTTCGGGTGGGACGGCATCGGCAACCCGTTCATCCTCACGCAGCTCGTCGGGTTCCTCGTCTTCCTCATCGCCACGCAGGCCGAGCTCGCCCAGACCCCTTTCGACATGCCGGTCGCCGAGTCCGAGATCGTCACCGGGTACATGACCGAGTACTCCGGCATGCGCTTCCTGCTGTTCTTCATCGCCGAGTTCGCCACCGCAGCGGTGTTCGCCGCCCTGGCGGCCACCTTGTTCCTCGGTGGCTGGGCGATCCCGTTCATCGACCTCGACGAGAACGTCATGAACGTCGTCGGCCCGCTCGTGCTGGTCACCAAGATGATGATCGTCGGCACGCTCATCTTCTGGGCCCGCTTCACGTTCCCCCGGTTCCGTGAGGATCAGCTCCAGGCGTTCGCCTGGAAGGCGCTCATCCCCATCTCGCTGGTCAACATCCTGGCCACCATGGTCCTGAAGGTGGCGTTCTGATGCCTCGACCCGCGCTGAAGATGCCCCTCGGCGGCCTGTTCAAGGGCATGCGGATCACCATGGGCATCTTCCTGAAGACGATGTTCCCCAAGCGCGGCATCAAGACCCTCCTCCCCGCGCCCACGCTCGGCGCCGTCACCGTGCAGTACCCCTACAAGAGCGCACCGGAGATGCCGGTCCCGCGGGCTCGTGGCGTGATCGCGCTCAAGGAGGAGAACTGCACGGTCTGCATGCTGTGCTCGCGCAGCTGTCCCGACTGGTGCATCTACATCGAGGGCCACAAGACCAAGGCGCCGCCGCGGCGGCCCGGGGGCAAGGAGCGCACCGTCAGCGCCCTCGACCGGTTCGACATCGACTACGCCCTCTGCATGTACTGCGGCATCTGCGTCGAGGTGTGCCCGTTCGATGCCCTGTTCTGGAGCCCCGAGTTCGAGTACTCGGAGCCTCGCCTGGCCGACCTGCTGCACGACATGGACCGCCTCGGCGAGTGGATGGAGACCGTCCCCGACTTCGAGACCTACGAGGCCGGCTCCGACGCCAAGGTCCGAAAGGTGCCGCGCTGATGGTCGCGCAGAACATCTTCTTCTACCTGATCGCGGCCACGATCGTCTTCAGCGCGATCCGGGTGGTCACCACGCAGAACGTGGTGCACGCCGCGCTCTACCTGGTGGCGGTGCTCGCCGGTGTTGCCGCCCAGTACGTGCTCCTCACCGCGGAGTTCGTGGCCGCCACCCAGGTGCTCGTCTACATCGGGGCGATCGTCGTGCTCTTCCTCTTCGGCATCATGCTCACCCGAGCCCAGATCGGGCGCGCCCAAGACCTCACGCACAAGCACTGGCTGAGCGGGGCTGCCACCGCCCTGCTCCTGTTCGGCGTGATGACCTACGCGCTCGTCGACGAGTTCGGCTGGACCCGCACGCCGCTCCCCGCCGACACGCGGATCACCTCGGTCGGGGGCTCCAACACCGCCTCGGTGAGCGACTCGATCTTCGGCCAGTACCTCGTCCCGTTCGAGGTCATCTCCGTCCTGCTCCTCGCCGCCCTCGTCGGCGCCATCGTCCTGGCCCGGAAGGAGTGACGTGGACGACCTCCTGCTGAACCAGTTCCTGATGCTCGGCGCGGTGCTGTTCTGCATCGGCGTGTACGGCGTGCTGGCCCGTCGCAACGCCGTGCTCGTCCTGATGTCCATCGAGCTGATCCTCAACGCGGTGAACATCAACCTCGTCGCCTTCGGCGCGATGTGGGGGTCGGCCTCGGGGGCGGTGTTCGCACTGTTCGTCATCGCCATCGCGGCGGCGGAGGTCGGCGTGGGGCTGGCCATCGTCCTGCTCATCTACCGCAACCGCAAGAGCGTCGATCTCGACGACATGGCCGAGATGAGAGGCTGATGCTCGACAACGCCTGGGTCATCCCCCTCATCCCCGCAGCGTCGTTCTTCCTGATCCTGCTCTTCGGCAAGCGCCTGCCCAAGAAGGGCTCCGAGATCGGCGTCGCCGCGCTCGGCATCTGCTTCGCCCTCGCGCTCGTCACCAACGTGCAGTGGTTCGACCACGTCAACGACGCCGAGCACGCCGCTGAGGCCGACGCAGGGCACGGCGAGGAGCCCGCCGAGAGCGAGCACGGGCTCGCGGACGGCGAGAGCGCGCTGAGCGATGCAATCAGCCTTGGTGCGGAGCCGCAGGCGTCCGCACCGGCGGCCGAGGAAGAGCATGTCGAGTTCGCGGTGGAGCCCATCCACAAGTCGTGGACGTGGTGGTCGAGCGGCGGCGTCGACTTCAGCGCTGGCATGCTCCTCGACGGCCCCGCCGTGATGATGCTCTTCGTCGTCACGCTCATCTCGCTGCTCGTGCACATCTACAGCACCGACTACGTCGGCGGCGACCGGCGCTACACCCACTACTTCGCGTTCCTGTCGCTCTTCACGGCGTCGATGCTCGGCCTGATCATGAGCGAGAGCACGCTGCAGCTGCTCACCTGCTGGGAGCTCGTCGGCTTGTGCTCCTTCGCGCTGATCGGCCACTGGTGGGAGGAGAAGCCGAACTCCGACGCCGCGCTCAAGGCGTTCATCACCAACCGCGTCGGCGACGTCGGCCTCATCTGCGGCGTCATCGTCCTTTACTTCGCGGCGGGCACCTTCGACATCGTCACGATCAACGAGATGGCGGTGTCCGGCGAGATCAGCCACCTGCTGCTGCTCGTCGCGTCGTGCTCGTTGCTCGCGGCCGTGATGTCGAAGTCGGGGCAGTTCATCCTGCACACCTGGCTCCCCGACGCGATGGCCGGTCCCACGCCGGTCTCCGCGCTGATCCACGCCGCCACGATGGTGGTGGCCGGGATCTACATGGTCGGCCGCCTCTACGGCGTGTTCTTCCAGGGCCTGTCGATCGGCGTGTCCAGCGTGAACCTGCTCGCCGTCGTGGGCGGGGTCACGGTGCTCGGCGGCGCCGGGCTCGCCTTCGTGCAGAACGACATCAAGAAGGTGCTCGCCTACTCCACCGTCTCGCAGCTCGGGTACATGGTGATGGCGCTCGGCGTGGGCGCCTGGACGGCCGCGTTCTTCCACCTCTTCACCCACGCGATGTTCAAGGCCGGGCTCTTCCTCGGCTCCGGGTCGGTGGCCCACGCCGTCCACTCCTTCGACATGAAGGAGGACATGGGTGGCATGAAGCGGTTCATGCCGAGGACCTACGCCACCTTCGTGATCTGCACGGGCGCGCTGATCGGCCTGTTCCCGCTCGCCGGCTTCTGGTCGAAGGACGAGATCCTGGCCGGCGCCTCACAGCTCGGCGGCGACGGCGCCTACACGGCGTTCCTCGTGGTCGGCATCCTCGGAGCCCTGATGACGGCCGCCTACATGACCCGCTGCGTCTACCTCACCTTCCACGGCGAGCCCCGCGGCCACGCCGCCGACGCCCACCACCCACCGCACGAGTCCGGCCCGCGCATCGTCGTGCCCCTCTACATCCTGAGTGGCATGGCCATCGTCGCCGGCCTCGTGAACCTGCCCAACAGCGGCGCCCTGTCGTTCATCCCCGACTCGTGGGCGTTGCGGTTCGAGCACTTCTACGAGCCCAAGGGCGAGTACTTCCCGGCGGTGCTCACCACGTTCAGCCACCCCGAGTTCGACATCGGGATCGCCCTGGTGTCCACGGTGATCGGCCTGCTCGGGATCGGCCTGGCCTCCGCCTGGTACTTCCGCGGCCTCGGGCCGCACGGCATCACCGAGCGCAGCAAGCTGGCTCGAGCGGGTCACCGCGTGCTCGTCGAGAAGTACTACCTCGACCACCTCTACACCGACGTGATCGTCGGGGCCGTGAAGGGTCCGATCGCGAAGGCCGCGTACTGGTTCAACCAGAACGCCATCGACGGCGTCGTGAACACCGCGGGCACCGCTGCAGTGAAGAGCGGGCGGTGGGTGTACGACCACATCGACCAGGGCGTCATCGACGGCGCCGTCAACGGCTCAGGCGCCGCTGCTGAAGGCAGCGGTCAGGGCCTCCGCAAGATGCAGACCGGGCGCGTGCAGCAGTACGCCGCCCTCCTCTTCGCCGGCGCGGCCCTCCTCGCCGGCGTGTTCATCGCCATCATCTAGACGCAGGACCGAGAACGGACCATGGACAACAACCAATTCCTCACCGACTGGGGCCTGAGCCTCATCGTGTTCCTGCCGCTGGTGGGCGCGCTCGTGATGATGCTGATCCCCAAGGCGGAGGAGCAGCTCCACAAGATCGTCGCCCTGGTGACCTCGCTCGCCTCGGCGGCCGTGGGCATCGCGGTGTTCGCCGACTTCGACTACGACAACGCAGGCAAGCTGCAGTTCCTCGTCGACAAGCCCTGGATCGAGGTCATCAGCTCCCGCTACCTCGTGGCCCTCGACGGCATCTCCCTGCCGCTCGTGGCGCTGACGCTGCTCATCACGCCGCTGGTGATCATCTACAGCTGGAACCACTTCCCGGAGCCCCGCAACCCCAAGGCGTTCCTGATCCTCACGCTCGTGCTCCACACGGGCATGCTCGGCAGCTTCGTCGCCCAGGACCTGATCCTGTTCTTCGTGTTCTTCGAGCTCGTGCTGCTGCCGATGTACTTCATGATCGGCGTGTGGGGCGGCGAGAACCGGCAGTACGCCGCCATCAAGTTCTTCCTGTTCACCCTGTTCGGCTCTGCGCTGATGATCGTGAGCTTCCTCGCGGTGTTCTTCGTCACCGGTGGTGAGAGCTTCTCGATGGTCGAGCTGGCCAAGGGCGTGGCCGAGCGCAGCGCGTCCGGCGATCTCGCCATGTCCACGCAGGTGCTGATCTTCGGTGGCATGTTCATGGGATTCGGCATCAAGGTGCCGATCTTCCCGTTCCACACCTGGCTCCCCGACGCCCACACCCAGGCCCCCACGCAGGGATCGGTGATCCTGGCCGCGGTGCTCCTGAAGCTCGGCACCTACGGCTTCATCCGCGTGGCCCTGTTCATCCTCCCCGAGGCGGCGGTCAAGTGGGCGCCCTACATCGGTCTCCTCGCCGTCATCGGCATCATCTACGGCGCGCTGGGCTGTCTCGCCCAGACCGACATGAAGCGGCTCATCGCCTTCTCGTCGGTCGCGCACATGGGCTTCGTGATGCTCGGCATCGCCACCCTCACCGACTTCGGGCTCAACGCGGCGATCTTCGGCATGGTCGCCCACGGCCTCATCACCGGCATGCTCTTCTTCGTGGCCGGCTCGGTGAAGGAGCGCTACCACACCCTCGAGATCAAGCGCCTCGGCGGCATGCTCCTGAAGGCGCCGAAGCTCGGCTGGATCCTCGGCTTCTGCACGATGGCATCGCTCGGCCTGCCGGGCCTGGCCGGGTTCTGGGGTGAGTTCCCGGCCATCCTCTCGGCCTACAACCCGGGAGCGGGCCTCCCCGAGGAGACCTTCCGCACCTACATGGTGATCGCTGCGGTCGGCACCGTGCTGGCGGCGGGCTACTTGCTGTGGCTCTTCCAGCGCACCGCCTTCGGCACCACCTCCGAGGAGTTCGAGGACACCGAGATCCACGACGTGCACCTCACCGAGTGGATCGCGTGGTTGCCGCTGCTCGTGCTGATCCTCGTGCTCGGCGTCTATCCGCACCTCGTGTTCCAGGTCACCGACCCCGCCGTGCAAGCGATGGGCCAGACGTTCGCGGCACTGGGCAAGTAGCGCAGGATGCTCGCCTCCCTCCTCCAGCAGGGGACCTCCTTCGTCCGACCCGACGTCGACTGGCACGCGCTCGCGCCAGAGATCGTGCTCGTCGGCGCGCTGGTGGCGGTGCTGCTCGTCGACCTCTTCACACCTGAGGGCTCGCGGGGCATCGTGCCGCAGGTAGCCGGCCTCGGCCTGCTCGCGGCGGTCGTCCCCGTGCTCACCCTCGCCGTCGACGGGATCGACCGGTCGATGTTCGGCGGGGCCTACGCGGTGGACAACTTCTCGCTCGTGCTCAAGGCGCTGTTCCTGCTGGCCGGGTACGTCGTGGTGCTGCTCTCGACCAACTACATCGCCGAGGGCGACTACCACGAGGGCGAGTACTACTTCCTGCTCCTGAGCTCGATCCTCGGCATGACCGTCATGGCCTCGGCGCGCGACCTGATCTCGATCTTCGTCGCGCTCGAGATGCTCTCCATCCCGGCCTACATGCTCGCCGGCTGGCGCAAGCGCGACCTGCACGGCAACGAGGCGGGCGTGAAGTACTACCTCATGGGCGTGTTCGCCTCCGCCGTGATGCTCTACGGCATGTCGCTGCTGTACGGCCTGTCCGGGAGCACCTTGCTCACCGACATCGGTGCGGCGGTGAGCGTGGCCGACACCCGGCCCTTCATCACCCTCGGTGTCGTGCTCGTCGTGGTCGGGTTCGCGTTCAAGGTGTCAGCGGTGCCGTTCCACACCTGGGCGCCCGACACCTATGAGGGTGCCCCCACCCCGATCACCGCCTTCCTCGCGGTCAGCTCGAAGGCGGCCGGGTTCGTGGCGCTGCTCCAGCTGATCCTCATCGGCTTGGTCGGGCGTGACGACGTCGTCGAGCCGCTCATGTGGGTGCTCGCCGCGGTGACGATGACCGTCGGCAACCTCATCGCGCTGCGTCAGACGAACATCATCCGGCTGCTCGCCTACTCCGGTGTCGCGCAGGCCGGGTTCATGCTCGCCCCGCTCGCGGTGGTGGGCAGCAACCCCGGCGGGGCGCTGCGTGCCGTCGTCACCTACCTGCTCATCTACGCGGCAATGAACCTCGGCGCGTTCGCCGTGGTGCTGGCCGTGGCCCGCAAGACCCGCAGCGCGGAGATCGAGTCGTTCGGCGGGCTCTTCGAGTACGCCCCAGGCCTCACCGTGCTCATGACCGCTTTCCTGTTCAGCCTGGCTGGCATCCCGCCCCTCGGCGGCTGGCTGGCCAAGTTCGTGGTGTTCCGGGCCCTCATCCAGCCCGACCTCACCGTCGGTGGCGTGTCGCTCGCGGTCGTGGTCGGCGTCAACTCGGTGATCGCGCTGTACTACTACGCGAACGTCGCCAAGGAGATGTGGATGAAGCCCGTCCCCGACGGCGACCGCACCCCCGTGCGCATCCCCTTCTCGCTGAGCGCCGCCCTCGCGCTGTCCATCGTGGTCACGCTCGCCTTCGGTGTGTCCAACCTCGCCACCCGCTTCGGCGACCTGGCCAGCTTCCTGCCGGCGTAGAACGGGGTTCGGGTGACGCGGCAGCGCCCCGGGTCTCCCCGGGGCGCTGGTCGACCAGGACTGGATCGGCGGGATCAGTCGTGGTCGGGACCGTCGTCGCTGCCGTGATCGCTGCTGTCGTCGGAGCCGGAGCCGGAGCCGTCGTCGTCGGTGTCGTCGGCATCGTTGCTGTCATCGTCAGCGCTGTCGTCGTCGCTGCCGTGCCCGCTGTCGTCGCTGTCATCGCTGACCGTCACGCCGTTCTCGGTCTCCGTGCGGGCGTCGGTGGCGTCGTTGCGGGTCCGGACCCGCTCACGGATCTGGCCGTCCTCGAGCTCGACGTTCACATCGACGCGGAGCACGCCGGACCGGAAGCTCACCTCGACCTCGCGGCCAGCAGCCTGCTCGACCTCGACCTGCCATCCCTGGTTCGGGCTGGCCGTGAGCAGTCGCAGCTGGGCACCTTCCACCGTCACCATGATCGAGCCGGCGTCACCCGCGCTGACGGTGCGAACCTCGCCTGAGGCGGGGGCGCCGGCGGGGGGTGCCGTGGTCGTGCGGTCGTCACCGGTCGTGCTCGTGGTCGGGTCGTCGCTGCGGTCGGCGCGGGCGATGAGCGTGCCGGCGCAGGCGGGATCGTTGGCGTGCTCGGCCTCGTCGCAGTTGCCGCGGACGTCCTCGTTGGCGCCGGCGAGCTGGAAGATCGAGGGCGCCGGTCCGACGCCGGTCGCGGCCGTGAGTGCGGCGGCCACGCCGAGCAGGCCGGCGGCGGCGCCGAGGCGGGTGCGGAAGCGGGAGGGGTGCGACATGGTGAGGTCCTTCTCTGGTGTGGTGATGGGCTGACAGGAGCACCATCCACCAACGCCCGCTAAGGCGTCCTCCCCCGCTCCTCAAGAGCAGGTGAAGGATCCTCAGTCCTCCTCTTCGCGCACCTCGTCACGCGGACCGTCGTCCCACCAGCCCTCGACACTGCTCTCATGGTCGGCGCTGCGGAACCTCACCCGCCATCCGTTGTCGTGGGTCGGCTCGACGTCAACGGAGTAGCCGGGTCGGGGCGTGGGCCCTTGGACAGTCACGCCGCTGGGCTCGAACCGCAGCGTGACGGTGCCCCCCACGAGGGAGTAGGTGCGCGACTCTGGCGGGGGCACTGAGTCGCTTGCCGTGGTGGTGGGCGTGGCCCCGTTGGTGCCCGAGGGAGCTGGGGTCGTGGGCGTCGGACCCGGGCGAGTGGTGACCGTGGTGCCGCCGGGAGGGGCGGTGGATGTGGTGGACCCGTCCGATGTGGTCGTCGTCGTGCTCCCGGCGTCGCCCGACAGCTCGGACCTCACCTCGTCGGCGCTGAGCGGTGCCGGTCGGCTGCCCGTGACCTGGTTGCCCACCAGCGACACGGCTGCAGACCCGAGGGTGACGGCACCGATGCCCGCGGCGAACCACACCGCGACGTAGGTGATCGTCCTGCGCACCGTCCCATCCTGACGCCTCGATGCTGGTTCGCGGCTCAAGCCCTCCCTAAGTCTGCGTTAAGGCGCCGCCGGGGGAACCCAAGGGCGCGTCGTGCGGCGTAGCGTGCGCGGTTGTGGCATCGGTGCTCGTGATCGAGGACGACCAGCGCATTCGCGAGGTGCTGGCGACGGCGCTCGTGGAGTCGGGCCATGCGGTGCGCACGGAGAGCCGTGGCACCGACGCACTGGGCGCCGTGGTCGACTGGAAGCCCGACGTGGTCATCCTCGACCTCGGGTTGCCCGACATCGACGGGAGCGACGTGCTGCGCATGCTTCGCGGGGTGTCCGCCGTCCCCGTGATCGTGGCGACCGCCCGTGACGACGAGAGCGAGGTCGTGCGCCTCCTCGACGCGGGCGCCGACGACTACGTGGTGAAGCCGTACTCGGCGTCCCAGCTCGACGCGCGCATCCGCGCGGTACTCCGCCGGGGTGGCGCAGCCGCGTCGGGCGGGGTGGTCGTGGGTGGTCTGACGGTCGACGTCGACCGCCGACACGCCGTCCTCGACGGGCAGACGCTCGATCTCTCCCGGCTCGAGTTCGATCTCCTCGCCCACCTCACCCGCCGCTCACCCGAGGTGGTGACGCGCCGCGAGCTCCTGGTCGAGGTGTGGCGTCAGCCCCACGGCGGCGGCGACAAGACGATCGACGTGCACCTCTCCTGGCTGCGCCGAAAGCTGGGCGAGTCGGCCGGGAACCCGCGCTACCTGCACACCGTCCGCGGGGTCGGCATCAAGCTCGAGCCCCCGGCGGACTGAGCGGAAGCCGTGCGGCGTCGTCTCCTCCTCGTCACCCTTGCGGTGACCAGCCTGCTGATCGCCGCGTTCGCGCTGCCGCTGGGACTGCTGGTCGCGGACGTGGCGCGAGATCGTGCGGTCACCGATGCCGAGCGGGACATGGGTGCGCTGGCACCGGTCCTGGCCGTCTCACGAGACCCGTCGCTCCTCGGTGCGGCCATCGATCGCACGGAGTCGGGTGCACAGGGTCGGCTTGCCCTCTGGCTCCCCGACGGCAGCCTGGTGGGTGACGACACGCCCGCTGACGTCGAGGCCGTGGCGTTGGCGCGGGATCGACGCGTCGCCTTCTCGCGTGCGACCGGAGCGGGGGTCGACGTGTACACGCCCGTGGTCGTCGGGCAGGACCAGGTCGCGGTCCTGCGGGTGCGGGTGCCTCAGGCGCTCATCCGCTCCGGCGTCGCCACGTCGTGGGCGATCCTCGGCGTGCTCGCCGTCGGGTTGCTCGTCGTCGCGGTGGTCGCCACCGATCGGCTCGCCCGCAGCGTCACTCGTCCGGCCGCCGACCTCGCCACCACGAGCCGAGCCTTGGCCGGTGGCGATGTGCGCGCCCGCGCCACCATCGGAGGGCCGCCGGAGATCGCCGACGTGGGCACCGCGCTCAACGTGCTCGCTGATCGCATCAATGAGCTGCTGGCCGGAGAGCGAGAACGGGTGGCCGACCTGTCGCATCGCTTGCGCACACCGCTCACGGCGCTGCGCCTCAGTGCCGAAGACCAGGGGTCGCCTGCGCTCGTTGCCGACGTCGATCGGCTCGAAGCAGAGGTCTCGGAGCTGATCCGCGCCGCGCGCCGTCCGCTCCGCGAGGAGGTGGTCCTCCGGTGCGACCTCGGGCAGGTCGTCACGGATCGAGCCGCGTTCTGGGGGGCGCTCGCCGACGATGACGGACGTCGCTGGTCGTGCACCGTCCGACCGCCCGGCCCGTATCCCATCCGGCTGCTCGCCGCGGACGCGGCGGCGGTCGTGGACGTCCTCCTCGGCAACGTGTTCTCCCACACCCCTGAGGGCGTGCCCTATGAGCTCACCGTCACGCGCTCCGGCCCGAGGGTGGTCCTCACGATCGACGACGGCGGCGCCGGCATCGGCGACGCCGATGCGCTCCTGCGCCGGGGCGTCAGCGCAGGGGGGTCGACCGGGCTCGGCCTCGACATCGCGTCGAGCTCGGCCCGAGCGGCCGGAGGAGAGCTGCGCTTCGAGCGCTCCCCGCTGGGAGGCGCACGGGTCATCCTCGACCTCCCGACGGTCGAGGACCCCACATGACCGCGGCGGAGCGCGCGCTGCGATCCCTGATCGAGCGACGCGGCCCGGTGGGGTTCGACGACCTCATGGAGGTGGCCCTCTACGATCCCGTGGGCGGGTTCTACGTCGGGGGCGGGCACGCCGGTCGGCGCGGCGACTTCATCACGAGCCCAGAAGTCGGCCCGCTGTTCGGGGCGGTGGTGGCACGCGCCCTCGACGACTGGTGGCAGGCAGCGGGAGAGCCTCCGGTGTTCGTCGTGGTCGAAGCGGGAGCCGGCCCCGGCACGTTGGCGCATGCGATCCTCCACGCCCAGCCTCGATGCAGCGGCGCACTGCGCTACGTGCTGGTCGAGCGCTCCGAGTCGCAGCGGGCGAAGCATGCGGACCGCCTGCCGCTCGAGGAAGCGGCTTCCGCGTTCGCGTCAGCGCCCGCACTCGACGACGAGCAGCCCACGATGGCTGCCCCCGCGGGGCCGATCGTCGTGAGCCTCGCCCAGCTGCCTCGACTCCCCGGTCCCTGCGTCGTGCTGGCCAACGAGCTGCTCGACAACATCCCGTTCCGACTGGTCGAGCGGGCCGTCGATGGCTGGGCGGAGGTGCGGGTCGGCCTCGAGGGATCCAGCCTCGTCGAGGTGCTCGTGCCCCTCGCGCCGAGCGACGCCGTGTGGCTCGATGGGCTCACGCCCGGCGCAGCCCCCGGAGCACGAGTGCCGATCCAGCGGGCCGCGTCCACGTGGCTGCGCGATGCCTTGGACCTCGCCGGTCTCGCCGGACGGGTCGTCGCCTTCGACTACGCCACCTCCACCGCCGACCTGGCATCACGATCGTGGTTCGAGTGGGTTCGCACCTATCGCAACCACGGTCGCGGTGGGTCACCGCTCGACGGGCTGGGCACGCAGGACATCACGTGCGAGGTGGCGATCGATCAGCTCGGCGTCGCGCCCACGTCGGTCCACTCGCAAGCCGACTGGCTCCGCCTGCACGGTCTCGAGGAGCTCGTCGCCGAGGGCCGTCGGATCTGGACCGAGCGAGCCGCGACCGGCGACCTCGCCGCGGTGCGGGCTCGCAGTCGGATCGGCGAGGCCGAGGCCCTCACCGATCCCGCGGGGCTCGGCGGCTTCCGCGTCCTCGAGTGGTCAACACCCACCCCCCTACGATCTGGCGTTGTCCTGACTCGCTGAGCGAGCTCGAACAACGCCAGATCCCGAGGGTGGGCCGTTCCCAGCCACCCCCTACGATCTGGCGTTGTCCTAACTCGCTGAGCGAGCTCGAACAACGCCAGATCCCGAGGGTGGGCCGGGGGTTCGCACCGCTGATCGCTCGGCGATGGCGCGGGCGCGGGTTGCCGACTTGGGAACAAGACGCCGGTACACCGCAAAGAACGCCATGAGCGCCACCGCGACGATCACTGCCCATGTGAAGATCGGGTTGCTCGCATCGGCACCCGCGGTGAAGCCGTGGACCGTCGCGAGCACGGCGATGAGGTAGCTGGTGAGGTGGATGGCGTGCCAGGTGCGCTTCGAGATGCGCTTCATCTGGAGCGACGTGATCTCGATGGCCACGAGGCACCACGCGGCCAGGATCCCCCATGCGACCGGCAGTGGCTTCCACGAGGACGCACCGGGAACCAGCACGTCGGCCAGCCCGAAGTGCACGAACGAGTCCGCCACGATGGAAGCCACGTGGGCGCCCGTGAAGAGCACAGTCAACCCGCCGATCCAACGGTGCAGGGCGAGCAGCCACGGCGCCCTGGGGCGTGGTCCAAGGGCTCGGCTGGCCAGCGCGAGGCCGAACAGGATCGAGGCCACGGCCAGGCCCCACGCCACGAGCCCCGTGGCGCGGGACAGGTACCACCAGATCTTCGGATCCATCAGCCCCCCTCGTCCGATCGGGCCCAGAAGAGCTCGTCGAGCTCGCCGACGGGGATCGGAGGGCCCGAGCGGGCGACGAGCAGGCCTGGCACATCGTGGTCGGCGAGGAGCCGCCGGGCGCCCGACGCGCTTCCCGCGACGACTGCAGCCTTGGCCAGCACCTCGGCCGCGGCGGCGCTGCCCGCGACGACGGTGACGCTCACGAGGTCGCCCGCCACGGGACGGCCCGTGCGGGGGTCGATCAGGTGGTGCGCGCGTCGCTCACCGTCGCGCCAGTGGCGGCGAAGCGTGCTCGAAGTGGCCACCGCTCCCTCGGCGAGACCCAGCAGTGCTGCCGTGGTGCCGTCCCGCAGGTCCTCGATCGCGATCGGCCACGCATCGTCCGTTGGCGCGCGGCCCCACACGCGCAGATCGCCGCCGAGATCGATCAACCCGCCCGCGACATCTTGGAGGGAGTCGGTGACGATGTCGACGGCCCGGCCCTTGCCGATGCCGCCGAGGTCGATCCTGACGCCGGGAGGCAGCTGTGCCGTGCCGGCAGCCGCGTCGAGAACGATGCCCGCGCACCCCGGGGCCGGTACCCCTGGTCGGATGGGTCCGTGTCCCGTGGCGCGGTCTCGGTCGTATCCCGCCGAACAGAGGGCATCGAGCACCGTCGGATCGAAGCGGCCGTCGGTGGCGTGCGACCACGCGATCGCCTGCTCGATGACCTCCAGCGTCTCGCGGGCCACCACGGTCGGCTCACCCTCGGCGGCGTTGAGCCGGCTGACGTCGCTGCTGGGCACGAAGCGGCTCCACCGGGCCTCGAGGTTGGTGACGGTGCGTCGGGCGGCGCCGGCGGTGCCCTGCGCTCCCACGCCGACAAGCCACGCGCGGCAGGTGGTGCCCATGGCGGACCACTCCTCCACCTGGTCGCGGTCGCTCGCGAGGCGCGGCACGGCGTCAGCTCGCCGTGGAGGTGGCTGCGGGTGTCGGCTGGGGGGCTGGCGCCCCGGGGGGGGGGAAC
>JBQTKH010000211.1:0-9591 GCA_052386335.1 Microthrixaceae bacterium | reverse complement strand
GAACGCGAGCACCGATCGTGTTCTCCACAGGAGCGGCAGCGCGCGGGCGGCGGACAGGAGCAGCCGCCACCACAGCGGCGCCTCCACCTGACCGGCCCTCACGGTCTCGCCGCGCAGCGAGGTCCACGGCACGGGCTCGACCAGGACCACGGTGAGGCCACGGGGCAGGTGCCGGAGCGTCGAACCCGACGAGTCGTCGACATCCGTGGGCACGATCGCCGACTCCGCTTCCTCAGCCTTGGTCGCACGGATCTCGGGCAGGTCGTACTCGGTCAGGTTGAGCCCGAGGGGACCGGTGCCGACGACGATCGGCACGACCACGGCGATCGAGATCATGATGGCGGGAATCGCGACCCGGTAGCGGGCGGGCCGGATGACGATCGCGGTGAGCGCGAGCGCGATCGCGGCCACTGCCAACGAGTAGTAGCGGACGTGGCCGACCAGGTAGAGCAGCACGGTCATCGACCCCGCGACCAGCGCCAGTTGCCGCAGGGATCGGGCCCTCGAGACCAGCACGACGGTCAGGGCCAGACAGGAGACGGTCGCCCAGGCCGCGGAGTCGCGCAGCGGTACCGAGGACCAGAGGACCTGCGACGGGTAGAAGGCCACGATCGCCCCCGCGGCCAGGGCCCAGGCGCGGGGCACGAGCTCGAGCGCGAGCCGCGTGGCCGCCGCCGCCGCGATCGCGGCATAGGCGATGGCGATCCCCTGGGCGAGGAACAAGTGCGATCCGAAGACCCGGAAGAGCCACGACACCGGAAGGATGTACGTCGCGAACGGGCCGTCGAACTTCTCGAACTCCTGGTACGTCTGGATGCGGGCAACGTGGTCGGCGATGTACATGTAGAAGCGAGAGTCGGGCGCGACGGTATCGACGGTCCCGGTCGCCGAGATCACGATCGCGACGAGGATCCTGACCACCAGGGCCGCGACGACGACCGCGAGGACGGGATGCTCGACCGCGAGCGCGACGACGCGGCGCGCTCGCGGAGTCGTGAGAGTTGGACGCGCCTGCATTGCCCACCACCTTTGGCCCGTCGGGAGGATACCGGCCCTCGTTCAGGCCAGAGAGTCGAGCCACGCCTCGAACATGAGGACGGCCCAGAGCTCGTGGCGGCGGTCGCGGCGACCGGTGCAGTGCTCGCGCCAGGCGGCTTGCACGGCGCCGGCGTCGAGGTAGCCGGCCGTGCGCAGGCGGCGCTCGTCCAGTAACGCCTCCGCCCACGGTCGGAGCGGGCCCCGAAGCCAGTCACCGAAGGGCACGCCGAAGCCGACCTTGGGCCCGCCGACGAGCGAGGTGGGGAGGTGGCGCCGGAGGATGTCGGTGAGGACCCGCTTCCCGGTGCCGTTGCTCGCGCGGTACGAAGGCGGGAGGCGCCAGGCAGCCGCGTAGACCGCGGGGTCGAGCATCGGGACGCGAGCTTCGAGGCTGACCGCCATCGACGCCCGGTCGACCTTCGTGAGGAGATCGTCGGGCAGGTACGACACGGTGTCGACGAGCATCGCCTGCTCCGGGCCCGACGAGAGCTGCCAGTCGGCGGCCCGGTCGACGATCGTCGCCGGCTCGCGGGCGCCGATGACGGGCGGGGTCGCCCAGCACTCGACCAGCGACCGGTACAGGTGCGCGGGCTCGTCGACATCCAGCGCCCGCGCCAGCTTGTGGAGCTTGTCGCCGGGCTGCGCCGGCGCGGCCCGTCCCGGGGCGAGGCGCGCCGCCGCGGCGACGTCCCGGTCCCACCGGTCGGGCGGCTGGGAGCGCAGGGCGCTCGCCAGGGCGTGGCGAGCGCCGGCCGGGACGCGGTTCCAGCGCTGCAGTCGGGCGAAGGCGGGGTAGCGGGTATAGCCGGCGAAGAGCTCGTCGCCCCCGTCGCCGGAGAGGGCGACGGTGACGTCGCGCCGCGCCAGCTCCGACACCAGGAGCGTCGGGATCTGGGACGAGTCGGCGAACGGCTCGTCGAACATGGCGGGGAGCCGGGGCACCGTTGCCTGCGTCTCTTCCGGAGTGAGGTACAGCTCGGTGTGATCGGTGCCGAGGTGGCTGGCGACGGCGCGGGCGCGGGCGGCCTCGTCGTAGCCCTCCTTGGGGAAGCCGATCGTGAACGTGCGGACGGGGCGCTCGCTCTGCGCCTGCATGAGGGCGACGACGACGGACGAGTCGGTACCGCCGGAGAGGAAGGCGCCGACGGGGACGTCGGCCACCATGCGGAGCCCCACGCTCGCGCGCACGGCGGCTTCGACCGTTTCGACCGCGGCGGCCTGTGCGAGCGGCGGCCGGCGGGCGGACTCGAGCGCGACGTCGACCGGCGACCAGTAGGGCTCGGCAGCCGAGGTCTCGCTCTGGCGCTCGGGGTCGACGGTGACCGTGCAGGCCGGTGGGAGCTTGGCGATGCCGCGGTAGATCGACCGCGGCGCCGGAACGTACGCGTAGCGGAAGTAGAGCGTGAGCGCGTCCCGGTCGACGTCGGCGACGAACGCCGGGTGCGCCCGCAGCGCCTTGAGCTCCGACGCGAACACGAAGGTCTTCCCGCACCACCCGTAATAGAGGGGCTTCTCGCCGAAGCGGTCGCGAGCGAGATGCAACCGGCGCTCCCGGCGGTCCCAGCAGGCCAAGGCGAACATCCCGTTGGCGCGCTCCAGCGCGGGTCGGAACCCCCACCGGGCGATCGCCTCGAGGAGCACCTCGGTGTCGGACGTGCCCCGGAACACGACGCCCGCGCCCTCGAGCTCCGCCCGCAGCGCGACGTGGTTGTACGTCTCACCGTTGAAGACGAGGACGTACCGACCGTCGGCCGACGTCATCGGCTGTCGACCGGTGGGTGAGAGATCGACGATCGAGAGCCGGCGGAAGCCGAGCGCGACCCCCACCTCCGGGTCCACCCAGGTGGCGTGGTCGTCGGGGCCGCGGTGAGCGAGCGTGTCGGCCATCGCGGTCACCGCCCGCTCGAGCTCAGCCGATGCCGCCCCGCTCCGCGAGTCGATGAAGCCGGTGATCCCGCACACGGTCAGCTCGCCGCGTCAGAGCCGCTCACGCAACCGCCCCCCTCCACCTCCCGCGTTCACCGCATCGAACACGGGGATCGAGGCATCGTCGAGCTCGTCGAGGGGCCAGTCGGTGCCGCCGACCAGGACGATCGCAAGATCGAACGTCGCTGAGGCGGCGTCGGTCAGCGGGACCGACTTGCGCTGTGTCCCCCGCAGCGTGAGCGTCGCCACGTGGGGGTCGGCGTACTCCACGTGGGCGCCGGCTTCCTCGAGGAGCTCCATGACCCGGATTGCCCGCGAGTTGCGCACGTCGCTCACCCCCGGCTTGAACGCCGCCCCGAGGCAGAGGACGCTGGCGCCCCGAACGGTGCGGCCGAGGCGGTTCATCAACTCGTGCACCCGCGTGACCACGTACCGAGCCATCCCCGCGTTCACGTCCGCGGCCACTTCGATGAACTTCGTCTGGAAGTCGAATTCCCGCGCCTTCCAGGAGAGGTAGTGCGGGTCGACCGGGATGCAATGACCACCGGGTCCGATGCCAGGGTAGAAGGCCTGGAAGCCGAAGGGCTTGCTCGCGGCGGCGTCGATGACCTCCCAGACGTCGATCTCCATCTCGCGCGCCAGCATCGCGAGCTCGTTGACGAGCGCGACGTTGACGGCGCGGTACGTGTTCTCGAGCAGCTTGGCCATCTCGGCCGCCGCCGGGCTGTCGACCACCCGCACGAGACCGGGGTCGTCCATCACCGCTTCGAGGATGGCGCGGGCGCGGGTGGTGCACGCGCCCGTGAGCCCGCCGACGACCTTGGGCGTGTTGTGCACCGTCCAGGTGGCGTTGCCGGGGTCGACGCGCTCGGGCGAGAACGCCAGGTGGAAGTCGACGCCGGCGCGCAGGCCTCCCTCCTCGAGTACCGGCTGGACGATCTCGGTCGTGGTGCCGGGATAGGTCGTCGATTGCAGGATCACGAGCATCCCGGGTCGCAGGATCTCGGCGACGGCGTGGGTGGCGGCGCGAACGAAGGACAGGTCGGGCGTCTTCGCCTTGTCGAACGGCGTCGGCACGCAAATGAAGATCACGTCGGCGCGACCGAGATCGGCCGGGGAGGACGAGGCTTCGAATCGACCGGCCGCGACCATGGCCGCGACCCGGTCGGCATCGACGTCGTCGATGTGGCTGTGGCCCCGGTTCAGCGCGGCCCCGCGTTCGGAGTCGACGTCGAACCCCACCGACGTGAACCCCGACTCGGCGTACGAGATCGACAGCGGGAGGCCCACGTAACCGAGCCCGACGACGCCGACCACGACGTCGCGGGCCGCCACCCGGGCGGCGAAGGCGTCAGTCATGGGTCTTCTGCCACCACTCGATCGTGCGGGCCAGCCCTTCCTCGAGCGTCACCCGGGGCTCCCAGTCGAGGATCTCGCGCGCCCGGGTGATGTCGGGCACACGCCGACGGGTGTCTTCGAAGCCGGGGCCGTAGTAGCTCTCGTACGCGGTGTGCGCGATCGGGGCGTCGGAGTCGACGCTCGCCTTGATCATCTCTGCCAGCTCGAGGATGGTCGTCTCGCGCGTGGAGCCGAGGTTGAAGACCGTGCCCTCGGCCTCGGGGGTGAACGCGGCCAGCATCGTGCCCCGCACCGTGTCGTCGACGTAGGTGAAGCAGCGGCTCTGGCCGCCGTCGCCGTGCACCGTGAGCGGCTCACCGGCAATGGCCTGGCGCAGGAAGTTGGCGACCACCGAGCCGTAGCCCCGCTCGTCGAGCCGGGGACCGAAGGAGTTGAAGTAGCGCACGATGACGACCGGAAGGCTGCTGGCCGCGTAAGCGAGCGCGAGGTGCTCGTCGATCGCCTTGGCGGTGGAGTACGACCAGCGGGGCACCGTCGTCGGCCCGAGGACCCGGTCGTCGTCCTCCTGCATCGGCACCTTCGGCGTCTTGCCGTACACCTCGGACGTCGAGGCGACCAGCACCTTGCGCCAGTGCTGGAAGCACGCACTGAGCACGTTCTCGGTCCCCCGGGTGTTCACGAGCACCGACGACAACGGATCGTCGACGATGTGGCGCACGCCGACTGCGGCTGCCAGGTGGAACACGAGCTGGGCGGTCTCCACCTCCCGGTCGACGACCGGCGCGTCGAGGATCGATCCGTTGACCAGGTGGACCTGCTCCAGGCGGTCAGCGAGGTTCGCGGCCTTGCCGGTGGACAGGTTGTCGAGCACGCGCACCTCGTGGCCCTCCTCGCACAGGGCATCGACGAGGTGAGACCCGATGTAACCGGCGCCACCGGTGACGAGCACGCGCATTGCATGAATCCTAGAGGGCGCCTGTGCTCCCGGCCCGATCCGTCAGCGCGAGGCGAAGAATCGTGCGGTACGCCTGGAGGCGGGAGCGCGCCGCCGCCCGCCGGCTTGGCGCCAACGCGAGCACGGACCACAGGAGGCTCCGGAGGGCCATCTCGGGGATCGTCAGCACCCGCAGGAGCTGTCGGCGCCACGCCGGGCCGTGCCGGGCGAAGAACCGGGCCGTGCTGCGGTAGCTGTGCACCAGACTTTCGGCTTCGACCTTGCGCCTGCTCGCGCCACCGATGTGCACGATCGGAGGAGTGGCAACGAACCACACCTCGAAGCCGCGTTCGCGCGCGCGGGCGCAGAGGTCGAGATCCTCGTAGAACATGAACATTCCCTCATCGAGACCGCCGACGTCGCGAGCGAGGGCGCGGCGCACGAAGAGGACTGCGCCGGTCACCCAGTCGACGCGTTGCGTACGGCTCGGAGCGCGTGCGCGAATGCCCGGAAGGAGGCGGTGGAGCATGGTCCGGGCGAGGAGCTCGGTCCCGAGGCTCGGTCCCGGGCCGCACGACGGCTGGGGGGACCCATCGGGGTCGGCGACGCTGGGGCCCGCCACCCCGACATCGGGGTGCTCGTCGAGGAACGCCACGACGGTCTCCAGGGCGACGACGTTGGGCACGGTGTCGTTGTTGAGCAGGAGGACGTATTCGCCGTCGGCGTCGGCGATCCCCTGGTTGTTCGCGACCGCGAAGCCACGGTTGTCGGTGTTGGCGACCACTCGGACCCACGAGTACCGCGAACGGAGCAGGGCGAGCGATCCGTCCGTCGAACCGTTGTCGACCACGATGACGTCGAAGCCCGCGCTTTCGAGGGGTTCGAGGCAGCCGGGAAGGAGGTCTTCGCCGTTCCAGTTGACGATGACGATGCTGAGGCGAGGCACAACTAGATTCCGACGACGGAGTTCATGGATGCCATGTGTGTTGTCCAGGCCCGGATGGGGTCCTCCCGGCTGCCGGGCAAGGTACTTGCTGACGTCGCCGGCTCGCCCATGCTCGTGTTCATGCTGGAACGACTGCGCGCGCTCGATCGTTGCCATCTGGTCGTGGCCACTAGCGACACCGCGCGCGACGATCCAGTGGAGGACGCGGCCCGCGGAGTCGGCGTGCAGGTCGTCCGGGGCCCCGAGGATGACGTCCTCGGTCGCTTCGGCGTCGTATTGGCGGCGAGCCCGGCCGAGATCGTGGTTCGCCTGACCGCCGACTGCCCGCTCACCGATCCCGAACTCGTGCGCGCGACCATCGATCTCCTCGACGACGCCAGGGCCGACTACGCGTCCAACACCCTCGTCCGGACGTTTCCCGACGGGCTCGACGTCGAGGCGTTCCGCGCCGATGCGCTGAGGGCGGCGCTCGCAGAGGCACGCGATCTGATCGAGCGCGAACACGTCACCCCGTTCATCTACCGGCGACCGGAGCGGTTTCGCCTGGTAGCGCTGCGCAACAACGAACCCTTGGGTGACGAGCGGTGGACGGTGGACAGCGCCGACGATCTCGAGTTCGCCCGCCGTGCGGTCTCCCTCCTCGACGGGCGGCGCGACTTCTCCTGGAGGGACGTGCTCGGGGCGGTCGGCCGGCGGGCCGAGCCGGCTGCAAACGAACTCCATCTGAGACCCGGGTTCCCCTCTGACGAGGGCCTGCTTCTCGCCTTGAGGAACGAGACCGATGCGGTGACCTTCAGCGGCAGCGGCCGGCCGGTCAGCCGCGCGGAACATCGTCGGTGGTTTCGCAGCCGCCTCACCGACCCCTCGACCCGCATCTGGGTCGGCGAAGTCGGTGGCGTGCCAGTGGGACAGATCCGCGTCGATGTCGAGGCGGCCGTCGGGACCGTGTCGCTCGCGGTCGACCCCGCACACCGTGGCAAGGGCCACGGTGTGCGAATGATCCGCTCGGCTCAGCGGATGCTGTTGGCCGACCACCAAATCAAGGTGCTCGAGGCTCGAGTTCATCGGGAAAATCGGGTGTCGAAGCGCGCATTCGAGCGGGCCGGCTTCGCCCCAGGGACCGGGGCTCGGGCAGAATTCGAGATCCTGCGGTGGGATCGAGACGAAATCACATGACCTTGGGCAAGACGCACGGAAGGCGACCCAGCATTGTCCGCTGGATTCGGCAGCGAATGGACGCGCTCGCGCTCGCGCTCCAAGGAAGGCCACGGCTTTCGACGCTGGTTCGGCGAGTCAGGGCGGGCATGCGCTGGTTCGTCCGGCGGTTTCTTCCCGGCGCGCTCCGGCGGCCGGAGCTCGCGCAGGCACGCGCCGTCATGGCCGATGCGCCGAACCAGCCTTCGACGGGCCCGAGGGTGCTGTTCATCACCTTCCGGGCATGGACCACTCATGTCGCCTGGGAGACGACGATCGCACAAGCCCTCCGGCTGCGGGGGGCGCGTTGCGAGTTCTTCTTCTGCGGGGGCGGCCTCCCGATCTGCGAGATCGGGTGGCCGGCCGAGGAAGCAGCCAAGCCGTGCAAGTTCTGCGGCCCCTACGTCGCCGGGATGATCGACGCCGCCAGCTTCCCCCGTCGGTCACTGGGTGAGCTGGTTGACGATGACGAACGACGGGCGATCGAAACGGAGGTGCGGACGTCGCGTGCCGAGACCGTCTCGTTCCGAGGCCGCGCGCTCGATCCACTGGTCAGACAGTCGCTGATGTGGTTCTTTCGTTCAGGGACGCTGCCCGATACCGACGAGGTGAGGCGAGCGCGTGACGACTTTCGGGTCGGTGCGGCAATCATGGCCACAGCAGCGCCCCGACTCCTCGAGACAGTGGCACCCGATGTCGTGGTCCTCGTCAACGGCCTCTTCTATGAGGACAGAATCATCCGAGAGGAGGCGATCGCGCGTGGCGTGCGCGTCGTTGCCTACGAGGTCGGGGCGCAAGCCGGGACGCTGTTCTTCTCTGACGCTGCCCCCGCGGCCGACCTCGACATCAGCGACCTGTGGCAGGAACGGGGGGACTGCGCACTCGGCGGCGACGAAGAGCTCATGCTGGAGTCTGTCCTGCAAGCCCGGCGCAGCGGCTCAGGCATGCCGCGCCGCTTCTACTCGCGGCGGCGAGGACTGGGGACAAGAAGCGGCGCCCCAGTCGTCGCGGTGTTCACCAACGTCTCGTGGGACACGGCGATGACAGGTGAAGCGCTCGCATTTGGTTCGATGCTCGATTGGGTGGCCGAGACGCTCCGGATCGCCGACAACCATCCGGAGATCGAGTTCGTCATCCGGGCGCACCCCGCCGAGTCCCGATGGCCGGGCCTCGAGTCCCGCGACCGCCTGGCGGATTCGATCCACCACATCTTCCCTTCTCTTCCTCGCAACGTTCGCCTCGTCCCGTCGGAAGAGAGGCTCGATTCGTACGCGTTGATCGATGCCGCCGATGTCGTTGCCGTGTTCAGTTCGACCGTCGGCCTCGAGGCCGCAGCTGCGGGGAAGGCAGTATGCATCGCCGGGAAGAGTCACTACCGGGGACGCGGCTTCACCAATGACGTGACGAGCGCGGAGGACTACCGGGCGCTCTTCGCCGATCTGTCCTGGGCGAAACCCGATCTCGAACGGCGTGAGCGCGCTCGGCGATACGCGTACCTGTTCTTCTGTCGAACTCTGATTCCGTTCCCAGCCGTTGTCGAGGACGAGCCCGCTGAGCCCATCTTCACCTTCACAAGCGTGGCCGACCTCGGCTCTGGCAACGATCCCTACCTCGATCTGGTGTGCGACGGGATCCTCGGACGCGGACCGCTACGACTCCCTGCCACCGGCATCGGGATCACACAGGGCGCGCAGTGACCAGGAACTTGTAGCCCATCCCGTTGCTGAGCGCGAGATCCCGGAACGAGTCGGCGAGCCCCTCGGGAAGGATCTCCTCCTCGAAGTTGGGCGGGCCGTAGGGATCTCCGTAGCCCAGGTAGCCGGACACGACGTCGATCTCGTCGAGAAGCTGTTCCGTGGCCAGCTCTTCCCAACCAGCGCGGCCCAAGAGAACGGCGAAGGACTCCGGCGTGAAGTACCAATACCGGGCGAAGTCGAAGGCAGCGGAAGCGGCGCGCATGATCCGGTTCGCGAGTGCAGCACCGTTGCCGCCAACGAGCACGACCAGCCGCCCATCAAGGTGGATGAGTTCGCGCATAGCGCGAAGATGGAATAGCGGGTCCTTCGTGTGTTCGAGCACTTCCCACGCCGTGATCACGTCAAAGGTGGCGGGCCCACGCAGATCAGCGAGGGTCGGCACCGGCTCAAGACCGTAAGTCTCCGTTGCAACCCGTCGTGCGCGCTCCCCAGGTTCG
>JBQTKH010000210.1:0-7342 GCA_052386335.1 Microthrixaceae bacterium | reverse complement strand
GCCCGCCCGCGCGCGCGCCCCGCCGCCGCGCCGCGCGTCGCGCGTGCCCTCGTGGGGGCGGCCCCGCCACCAGCCGCCCAGGAGCCAGGGCGTGCCCCAGGCAAGGTAGAAGCCGGGCCAGCCGATCCACTCGGGGGCGACGAGGGCGAACCGAGCCACGTCGAGCGCGGTGAGCAAGGCAAGGCTTGCCCCAACCAGCGCCACGATCCGGTTGGCAGCCAGCCGGGCCAGCCACCCGCCGGCTGCAGCAAGCGGCGCATAGGCCGCGACGAACCACAGGGGCTGCGTGGCCACTCGGGCGCCATCGCCGACCACGCCGGCGTGCCCCGTCGTCGCGACCGCGAGGATCACGCCGGCCGACCACGCGCACACCACCACCGCGCTCAGTCCGACGAGCGTGCGGAGTCGGCCCAACGAGGTCGTCAGGGTTGCCGTCGCATTGGCCCATCCGCCCCCTGCGAAGAACACAGGCATGGGTGCGAGCGCGGCCACGAAGACCCACCCGGGGTGGAGGGCGAGGAGGTTCGCACCCCGGATCTCGCCATCTCGCCGGTCGATCACGGCCATGAGCAGGTGCCCGAGCACGACGACGAGCAGCGCAAGCACGCGGGCCACATCGATCGCGTCACGCCGTTCGGGGGGAGCCCCCACGACGGGCGACGGCCCGCTCATGTCAGTGAGCGTCGAGGATGTCGACGACGAACACGAGGGTGGCGCCCGCGGGGATCGAGCCCTGACCCTCGGGGTAGCCGTCAGCGGGTGGGATCACGAGCAGCACCCGCGATCCGATCTTCTGGTCGACGAGGCCCTTGTCCCACCCTGGGATCACACCGCCGGTGCCGATCGGGAAGCTCACCGGCTTGCCGGTGCTCCACGACGAGTCGAAGACCTCGCCGGTGGTCCACAGCACACCGGTGTAGTGCACGGTGATCGACTGGCCGGACTCGACGACCGCTCCCTTGCCCTTGATGAGCAGCTGGCTGACGAGCTCGCCCGGCGGGTCGGCCTTCGGGACGGTGATCGTCGGGGTGCCGTCCTGTGCGAGCTCGACAGTGGGCAATCCCGGGACGGGTTCGACGGTCTCGCCGGTCGCCTTGGCGAGCGGTGATCGCACGTCCTGCAGGTCGACGAAGAACAGGAGGATGTCGTCGGCCTTGACGCCGGTCTGGGGGTCGTCTTCCGTCGCGGCGAACCCGTCATCCGGGGTGATGGCCACGAGGATCTGGCTGCCCACCGCGGCGCCGTCGAGCGCGAGGTGCACGCCCGCCATCAGCTCGTCGTCGAAGAGCACCTCGGCCGGCTCTTGCCCGTAGGACGAGCTGATCTCGCTCCCGTCGCGCCCGTTGATGAAGACGTAGTCGAAGACGGCGGTGGAGCCGTCGGCGAGCACATCGCCGGTGCCCTCTCGGATCACCTTGCACGAGGTGGCTTCGACGGTGAGCGGCTTGTCGAAGGTGAGCTCGGGCTGCTTCCCCTTCTTGGCGGTGACCTCCACCGCGTCGAGCACCTCGGAGGTAGGGCACCCTGGCCGCTCGGAGGTGGAGGTCGACGTCTCGTCGGACCCGCACGCCGCAACGAGCAGCGCAACGACGACGAGGGCGATCAGCGGGCGACGGGGCATGGGATCCTCTGGTTCTGGGATGGCGGCGGTCAGCCGGTGGTCTGCGCGGCGAGGCCGCGGCCGACGAAGACCTCAGTGGTCGCGAGGTCGGGGACAGGGGACAGCAGGCGGATCTGCCCGAGCGTGTCGCTGGCGGGTGGGACCGCGGCGATGGTGGTGGACTCCGCGCTGAGCAGCCGGCCATCAGCGGCGCGGTAAACGGCCGTGACGTCGACGCCCTCCTCGGAAGCGGGCCAGGTCGACCGCACGGTGAAGCGGGTGACGGCGCCCCCGTTCTCCTCCGGCTCCGTCACGACGTCGACCGCGGTGAGTGCGCCATCGGTCGACTCGGGGAGCAGCCACGCAGACACCTCGATGGCGATGGCCAGCTGCGTCGGGTTCTCCACCGGTTCGATGAGCGTGCGTCCGAGGGCCATCCGCGCGTTGGGCATGACGGCGTTCAGCAGCGTGCTGTCGACCACGAGCTCTACGCCCGCAGGGTCGAGGATGCGCGTGGTCACCCGCACGCCCACGGCCATCACCTCGGCGTTGGGGTTTTGCAGCACCACGCCGTAGCCGCCCAGGGAGGCCGTTCGGTCGAACGGGTCCGGGAAGCTCGTCACGCCTTGCTCGACCACGACCAGGTCCTCGCCCGTCAGGGCGGGCTCGCTCGTGCTCGTCGTGGTGACGAGTGGCTCACTTGGTCCTGTGGCTCGCTCGAGGTCACCAGCGGTGGGGTCGTCCCCTCCGGAGCATCCGGAGCCCACGAGCGCGGCGAGGAGCGCCGCGGCCACCCAACGCACGCTACGAGAGGGTCTTGTTGAGCCGGTCGAGCGCGGTGTCCTCGGAGATGTTCAGCGCGAAGGCGAGCTCGCTCACGAGCACCTGACGGGCCTTGACGAACATCGACTTCTCACCGGCGGACAGGCCCTTGTCGGCGTCGCGCAGCGCGAGGTTCCGGACCACCTCGGCCACTTGGTACACGTCGCCGGACTTGAGCTTCTCCTGATGGTTCTTGAAGCGGCGCGACCAGTTGGTGGGTTCGCGCACGTCCTTCTTGGCCAGCACCTCGAAGACGTCCTCGACATCCTCCTTGGAGATCGGGTAGCGCATGCCGATCTCCTCAGCCCGGTCCTGGGGCACCTTGAGCATGAGATCGCCGTGGGTCATGCGGAGCACGAAGTACTTGCTCTTCACCCCATCGGCCAGGGTGATGCTGTCCGTCCCCTCGATCACGGCGGCACCGTGGTGGGGGTAGACGACCTTGTCACCGACCTTGAAGGGCACGCGCATCTCCTGGTTGCTGGCTGCTGAACCGGACAAGGATGCCACCTCGGGGACCGGATCGCGACATCCTCGAACCGTTCCCCTAGCCTTTCCGGCCATGTTCGAATGGTCAGAAGAGCAGCTCATGATCCGTGACGCGGTGCGTCAGTTCGTCGATGCGGAGATCGCCCCCAAGCGCGAGGAGCTCGAGCACGGGGATCTCCCGCCGTACGACATCCTGAGGAAGCTGTTCTCCACGTTCGGCATGGATGCGATGGCTCGCGACCGCTTCAAGTCGCAGATCGAGCGCGAGAAGCGAGTGGCGGCGGGGGAGGAGGAGGCGCCCACCGGCGACCGCGGCGGACCGCGCGATGCCAACTCCATCGCCATGACCATGCTGCCGATCATCGAGATCTGCCGACACAGCCCTGGGATGGTCACCGCGATGGGCGTGTCGATGGGCCTCACCTCGGCCGCCATCATGAGCAAGGGCACGATCGCCCAGAAGGAGCGATGGGGTCTCGACCTGCTCACGCTCGACAAGATCGGCGCGTGGGCCATCACCGAGCCAGGCTCAGGATCCGATGCCTTCGGCTCCATGAAGTCCACCGCACGTCGCGATGGGGACGAGTACCTGCTGAACGGGTCGAAGACGTTCATCACCAACGGTCCGTTCGCGGACACGATCGTGTTCATCTGCAAGCTCGACGAGGGCAACCCGCCCGCCGAGCGCAAGATCCTGTCCTTCGTCCTCGACAAGGGCATGCCGGGCCTCGAGCAGTCCAAGCCGCTCCGCAAGATGGGGATGCACAGCTCGCCCACCGGGGAGCTGTTCCTCACCGACGTCCGCGTCGGCAAGGACCGGCTCATCGGTGAGACCGAGGACCTGCCGTCGGGTGGACGCGAAGGCGCCAAGGACACCTTCTCGATCGAGCGATCCGGCGTGGCCGCGATGTCCTTCGGGATCATCGAGCGCTGCCTCGAGCTGTGCGTGCAGTACGCGAAGGACCGCGTGCAGTTCGGACAGCCCATCGGTGAGTTCCAGCTCATCCAGGACAAGCTCGCCCGGATGGAGGTGGCCCGACTCAACGTGCAGAACCTCGTCTTCCGCTACATCGAGATGTCCGCCGCTGGCAAGGGTCTCAGCCTCGCCGAGGCATCGGCCATGAAGCTCTACTCGGCCCGTGCGGCCACCGAGGTGGCCATGGAGGCCGTGCAGCTCCACGGTGGCAACGGCTACATGAGCGAGTTCCAGGTGGAGCAGCTCGCCCGCGACGCCAAGGTCCTGCAGATCTACGCGGGCACCGACGAGATCCAGATCACCCACATCGCCAAGGACCTCCTCCGCCGCTGACAGCCGGCGGCGACCCGTCAGGTCATGGCGAGGATTCGCTCGACGTTCTCGTCGGTGAATACCTCGCGGTCGGGCTGCTCGGGGCCTGAGAGCATCGCCATCATGATGCCGAGGGAGAGCGGATCCGAGAGCATCCCGCCGAAGAAGGTGGCTCGGCGCGCCGCGCCGGCCGGGGTGAAGGTTGCCCGGAGGGCCGTCACCACGTGCACGGCAACCCGCAGCCGTCGCATCCGCTCGGCTCGTTCCAGCGCATAGGGCTCGAAGGCCTCGACAGACCAGTCGTCACCGAGGAGCACCTCGGCGACCGTGCGAGCATCTCGCATCGCGACTGACAGGCCCTGACCGATCATCGGGTCGGACCACCCCGCTGCGTCGCCGACGAGCACGGCGCCCTCCACCATCGGTCGGTCGGTCCACGAGTCGTAGCCGGGATGCCCGCCGCATGGTCCAGCCGGCGTGGCGGCGGCGATCGCGTCGCCGAGCGGCAGCGAGTCGACCCGAAACGCGTCGAGGAAGTTCCGCACGCGGTCAGGTCCCGTGAAGCGATCCTTGGCGGCGATGTCGTAGGCCAGGTAGAGCCGCACGACACCGCCCGGGCGCGGGAACACGAGGTACTGCACGTCACCGCAGGTGCCGATGGTCGACTGGTGCTCGGGCCACTCGTGCAAGTCGCTGACCAGGAGGCCTGAGAGGAAAGCGCGGGGTGTGTTCTCGCGGAGCTCGATCCCGAGCTGCTTGCGAACGATCGAGGCGCGCCCGTCGGCACCGACCAGCATGCGGGTGCTCACGTCGTGCACGACGCCGTCGGCCTCATAGTGAACGGATGGGTCCGACCCGGCCGCCACCTCGATGCTGCCGACGCTGCGCACCACGCTGGCGCCGGCTGCAGCCGCGTCGGTGGCGAACGCCTCGGACGCTTGGGGGTGGCCGACGGCGAGGAACCCAGGGACGCCCTCGTGGAACATCCCCATCGGCAGGGCCCCCGCCTCCGCCGCGGCAGGCGTGACGGTCTCGTCGTAGCCCACGGCCGTGTCGATGAAGCCCCCACCCGCATCGAGCATGAGCTGCTCCACGCCGAGCCGACGGGCCTCGACGACACCCCACGGCATCATCACCTCACCGCGCACCCGATCTCGGAACTGCTCGTCGCGCTCGAGCACGAGCACGGACAGCCCCGCTCGGGCCAGCCGTCCGGCGAGCGACGATCCCGCGATCCCGCCACCCACGACCACCACGTCGAACGACTCGGCCATGACCACCTCCCGTCGGGAGCGCGACCGTACCTTCGTTCAGCCGAGGGTGCGGGCTCGCGTCACACGCCGAGGCTCTTGCCGATGATCTCACCTACAACACCGGCTGCTCATTCTGTCCGCGTGTTCTGTCAGCGTCTGGGCACCCCTTCACGTGTCCGTCGACGAGCTGTCGGGGCCCCAGCTCAAAAGCGCCCTCGCCCTTGTCAGTCGTGAAGCACACGCGGGCCAGACCATCCCTCAACCGTAGAGGGCGCCCGTGACGGGTCGGCGGCCGACTATTGACCGACGGACCTGCGAGGTCCCCCGCTCCCCGCGCCGAGGAGTTGCCACTTCCGTTGCCAGCGGGTTGCCATAGCGGCGCCGCCTGAGAGTAAAGCGTCAGGCAGCGCGGCCCATATGCCCACCTCAAAGGCGCTTTTGAGTCCCCTTCGACCTCACACGCCGAGGGACTTGCCGATGATCTCCTTCATGATCTCGGTGGTGCCGACGTAGATCGTGGTGATGCGGGCGTCGGCGTAGGCTCGGGCGATCGGGTACTCGGTCATGTAGCCGTAGCCGCCGTGGAGCTGGAGACACGTGTCCATCACCCGCTTCTGCAGCTCGGTGCACCACCACTTGGCCATGGCGGCTTCTTCCGCCGTGAGGGTTCCTGCGTTGAGGCCGAGCACGCAGCGATCGATGAAGGTCTGCGCGATCTCGATCTCCGTGGCCATCTCGGCGAGCCGGAAGCGGCTGTTCTGGAACGAGCCGACGGGGGTGCCGAACGCGGTGCGCTCCTTCACGTAGCCGAGGGTGAGGTCCAGGGCTGTCGCGGCGGCGGCCACCCCCGTCGCTGCGATGGACAGGCGCTCCTGGGGGAGCTTCGTGACGAGCGACCTGAAGCCGCTGCCCTCCTCGCCGAGGCGGTTGGCGACGGGCACGTGCACCTCGGTGAAGAACAGCTCGGCGGTGTCCTGCGCGTGCATGCCGATCTTGTCGAGGTTGCGACCACGGTCGAAGCCGTCCATCCCGCGCTCGAGCACCAGAAGGCTCATCCCGGCGTGACGCTCCTTGGGGTCGGTCTTCACCGCGGTGATCACCAGATCCGCGTTGATGCCATTGGTGATGAAGGTCTTCGAGCCGTTGACGATGTAGTGGTCGCCATCGAGGAGCGCCGACGTGGTCATCGACGCAAGGTCCGAGCCGATCCCCGGTTCGGTCATCGCGATGGCCGTGATGAGCTCGCCCGAGCAGATCCCCGGAAGCCAGCGGGCCTTCTGCTCGTCGTTGGTGAGCGTCAGGAAGTATGGCAGGCAGATGTCGTTGTGGAGCGTCCACCCGAGCCCGGCCGCGTTGACGCCGGCCCGCTGGATCTCCTCCGCGATGACGAGGTTGTACCGGAAGTCGGTCACCCCGCCCCCGCCGTGCTCCTCGGATACGGCCATGCCCAGGAAGCCTTGCGCGCCCGCCTTGGTGAACATCGAGCGGTCGACGATCCCGGCGCGCTCCCACGCGTCGTGGAACGGTGCGACCTCCTTGGCGATGAACGCACGGACCGACGCGCGGAACATCTCGTGCTCTGGTTCGAAGAGCGTTCGCTGCATACGGCGACGGTACCGCCCGCTACGATGGGCCCCAGCACGAAGGGGAGCTCGGGGTAGCCGGGCTGAGAGGGTGGCCCCGCCGGCAGCGGCACGCCATCGACCCGAAGAACCTGATCCGGGTAATGCCGGCGGAGGGACATCGGCACATGGCAGCGCCAGGCGCGAGCGAGCAGGTCATCGTGGTGACCGGAGGGGACGCCGTCGATGCGGCGCGCCTGACCGACCTGCCCCTCGGCGCGCTCGTGATCGCCGCCGACAGCGGCATCGACCAGGCGCTGGCCCTCGG
>JBQTKH010000209.1:0-7471 GCA_052386335.1 Microthrixaceae bacterium | reverse complement strand
GTGCGCGCTGCCGAGATCCCTGCCGCCAACGGCGTGACCAACGCCCGGTCGTTGGCGCGGTTCTACGCTGGCCTCACCGGCACGGTCGAGAACGGCCCCGACGAGGCGCTCTTGACCCCCGACCAGGTCGACAAGGCCCGCGAGCTCCAGACGAGCGGGCCCGACAAGTGCCTCTACTTCGAGACCACCTTCGGGCTCGGCTTCTTCACCTCGTCGCTCTTCGCGCCCTATGGCGCCCCTACCTCGTTCGGCCACACCGGTGCCGGCGGGTCGGTGGGCTTCACCGATCCCGAGAACGCCATCGGCTTCGGGTACGTGATGAACCGGATGATGCAGGGTCTCAACGGCGACCCGCGCTCAGGCGGGATCATCAAGGCGGTCTACGACGCCATCGGCGTCACCCCCACCTTCATCTGAACGCCACACCGACGAACCGTCGGTTCGACCCTGGTCACCTGCATCGACTCCACTAGGGGGATGCCCACCCCCGCCCAGGAGGCTGCCCGCCGGCGCACCTTCGCGATCATCAGCCACCCGGACGCGGGCAAGACCACCCTCACCGAGAAGTTCCTCCTCTATGGCGGGGCGCTCCAGACGGCTGGGGCGGTCAAGGCCCGAGGCGAGCGGCGGCGCGTCACCTCTGACTGGATGGAGATGGAGCAGAAGCGGGGGATCTCCATCACCTCGACGGTGCTGCAGTTCCCGTACCGCGACTCGGTGCTGAACCTGCTCGACACGCCCGGTCACCGGGACTTCTCCGAGGACACGTATCGAGTGCTGGCCGCGGCCGACGCAGCCATCATGGTGCTCGACGCGGCCAAGGGCATCGAGCCCCAGACCCTCAAGCTCTTCGAGGTGTGCCGCGAGCGCAACCTCCCGTTGCTCACCTTCATCAACAAGTGGGACCGCCCGGGCCGTGACCCGCTGGAGCTGCTCGACCAGATCGAGAAGCAGCTCGCGATCGTGCCCACGCCGGTCACCTGGCCCGTTGGCCTGCCGGGCGACTTCCGCGGTGTGGTGGATCGCCGCACGAGCGAGTACATCCGCTTCACCCGCACCGCGCGTGGTGCCACCGAGGCCGGGGAGGAGCTGCTCACGGTGGAGGAGGCTGCGACGGTGGAGGGCGACGCGTGGACCGCGGCGGCCGACGAGCTGTCGCTGCTCGACGAGGTGGGCGCCAATGCGGAGATCGAACGCTTCCACAAGGGCGAGGTCACGCCGGTGTTCTTCGGCTCCGCGCTCACCAACTTCGGGGTGCGGCTCCTGCTCGACGCGGTGATCGACCTCGCTCCATCCCCCGTCCCGCGCGACGACACCTCCGGCATGCCGCGCCCGCTCGACGCGCCGTTCTCCGCGTTCGCGTTCAAGGTGCAGGCCAACATGGACCCCTCGCACCGCGATCGCATCGCGTTCGTACGGGTCTGCTCCGGTCGCTTCGAGCGCGGGATGGTGGTCACCCACGGACCGACGGGCAAGCCCTTCGCCACCAAGTACGCCCACTCGGTGTTCGGCCAGGAGCGCGACACAATCGACGAGGCCTGGCCCGGCGACGTGATCGGTCTCGTCAACGCCACCGATGTGACCGTGGGCGACGCGCTCTACCTCGACGTTCCGGTGGAGTTCCCTCGGCTGCCCGAGTTCGCCCCCGAGCACTTCGTCGTCGCACGTGTGAAGGACACGGGTCGGTTCAAGCAGTTCCGCCGGGGCATCGCGCAGTTGGACGAGGAAGGTGTCGTGCAGGTGCTGCGCGACCAGGACCTCGGCGACCAGGCGCCGATGCTCGCGGCGGTGGGACCGATGCAGTTCGAGGTGGCGGCGCACCGGTTGGCGCACGAGTTCGGCGCGCCGACCGAGCTCAGCGCGACCTCATGGAGGATCGCGCGCAAGACCGATGAGGCGTCCACGCCGCATCTGCGGTCGCTGCACGGCGTCGCGGTCTATGTGCGCGCCGACGGCACCCGCTACGCATTGTTCGAGTCGCCCTACTGGCTGGCCCGCGTCGAGAGCGACCACCCCGAGCTCGTGCTCGATCGCCTCGTCGCCGAGGGCACCGTGGGCTGACCCGCGGTCATCGGCCTCGGAACGATGGGATCCTGACCGCGTGTCAGCGGCAGGTGGCGCCGCCGTCGGGCGCGTCGCCGTCGATCAGGTAGGCGACGACGAGGTCGTCGATGCAGCGGTTGCCATCCCCGACCACGGTGTGGCCATCGCCCTCGTTGGTGATCAGCACTGACCGCTCGAGGCGCTCGGCGACCGCCACGCCACCCTCGTAGGGCGTGGCCGGGTCGCCGGTCGTGGACACCACCCTGATCAAGGGCGCGCCGACGGCTGAGGTGGGGCCGAGCGGGTTGGCCGGGACGGGCCAGTCGACGCAACGGATGTAGTCGTTCACGAGCGCCTCGCCGAAGTGCGGCGCGGTCGTCGCCACCTCCTTGGCGGCGGACAGGAATGCATTCGGGTCGCCCGTGGGCCACGCGAAGTCCATGCAGTTCACGGCGAAGTAGATCTCGAAGTCACCGAGGGTGATGTACTGATCGGCGAGCCGCACCAGCTTCGTGCCGTCCCCCTCGAGCGCGGCGGCGATCGCCTCGTCGAGCCGGGACCAGAGGCTCTCCGAGTACAGCGCGAGGCTGATCCCGAGCGCCGCCTCGCCGGGCCCGGCCGGACGGTCGGCCTTGGGTGCCGGGATCCCGCCCGGCTCCTCGGCGCGAGCTAGCACCGCCTCCACCGCGCCGAGCGCGTTGCCGGCGGTCTCGCAGCCTTCGCTGGCGTCGCAGAACTCGACGTAGCGCCCGAGCGCCGTCTCGAACCCGGCGGCCTGCTCCGCGGCGAGCTCGAGGCCGGTCGGGCCGAGCTCGAGGACGCCGTCGAGGATCATCGATCGCACCCGCGTGGGGAACAGGTCGGCGTACACCTGGCCGATGGCCGTGCCGTAGCTGAAGCCGAGGAAGCTCAGCTGGGCATCGCCCATGGCAGCCCGCACGGCGTCCATGTCCTTGGCCACGTCGCGCGTGCTCACGAAGGGCAGGAGGTCGCCGAACTTGATCGTGCAGTCGTCGACGTAGGCCTTGCTCACCGCCAGCAACGCCGCTGAGTCCTCGGGGGTCTCGATGGTGGGGTCGACGCCGTACAGCTCAGTGGGGTCGATCCCACAGTCGATGGGTGCACTGCCGCCGACACCGCGCGGGTCCACGCCGACGATGTCGAACCGCTCGTGGATCTCCTTCGGGAGGACCGTGGCCAGCACGGGCGGGAGATCGGTGCCTGCCGCGCCAGGCCCGCCAGGGTTCACGAACAGCGCCCCGATCCGGTCACCGCTCGCGGCGCTGCGCGAGACGGCGAGCTCGATCATGCGGCCCGTCGGGTTGCTGTAGTCGAGCGGTACCCGCACTCGGGCGCACTCGCCCTGTGGGCACTTGGTCCACTCGATCGGTTCCGGGGTGAACCCCTCAGGACCCGTGGCCGACGTGGTGTCCGTGTCATCTGGCGCCGCGGTGGTGGGCGCACCGATCGGGTTGCCCTCGGCGGCGGTGGCGCAGGCGCCGACCAGCAGGCTGCCGGTGAGCAGCAGGGCAGGGACGCGGGGTCGGCGGCGGCGCATCCGGCCGAGGGTAGACGGCACCCGTGACCCCGCCGACCCGCCCCGAGCCCGGGGATCTCTGGAACCTCACGACCGCATGCCGCGCGTGAGGTTCCAGAGAACGGGTCGGGGGTGGGGCCGGTCGGCTCAGCGCGGGGGGCGGATCGTGTACGTGAGGGTGCCGTCGGCGACGAGCTTGCCGCTGGGCACCCGCACCTCGGCCCGGCAGAACACAAGCGTGCGCCCGCGCTGCTCGATCCAGCCTTCGGCGATGGCGTCCTCCGCGACGACCGCGCCCAGGTAGCGGACGTCCATCTGGATCGTGAGGTACACCCAGCCGAGCGCGTAGCCCTGGCCCACCGCGGGCACCACGACGGTGTCGATCAGCGTGGCGAGCGCGCCGCCGTGCACCACACCGGCGGGCTGGTCGAGCTCAGACCGATACGGCAGGCGCATGCGGGCGTAGTCGGTGCGCACCTCCTCGAGCTCGAGGCCGACCACGTTCGGGAAGTAGCGCCGATCCCAGTTCGGGAACTTGGCCCAGCGGGCGGCCAGCTCGGGGTCGGCCAGCGGTGCGAAGCGGGCAGCGTTGGGCGCGGTCGGGCTCCCCGGAGCCAGGTTCTCGTCGGCCAGGTCGTCAGCGGTCATCTCGCCGAACCTAACGGGATCTCTGGAACCTCACGCGCGCAAGCCGCGCGTCAGGTTCCACAGATCGGGGTGGCAGCCTCAGTAGCCGGCGCGGGTGGACGACGTGGGGCTGGATGCCCTGGTGGTGACGGTCGTCGGCGGGACGGTGGTGGTCGCAGCAAGTGCCGCGTCGCCGAGCACGAAGAGGTGCCCGCCGCGCGTGCCGATGTAGATGCGCCCGTCCCACACGGCGGGCGTGGCCTCGATGCAGCTGCCGAGCTCGATCGTCCACAGCTTGGGGGGCGCGACGTCGAGGTTGGTGGCATCGAACGCGTGGAAGAACCCGTTGCAGTCGCCCACGAGCAGGACGTCGTCCACCACGACGGGGCTCGCCCACAACGGACCGGGCAGCCGCATCTCCCACTTCAGCAGCCCGGTGGCGCGGCTGAGGCCGAGCACGCGCCCGCCGTCGGTGGTGACGATGATCGTGTCGCCGACGATGGCTGGCGTGCCGTAGATCCCCGACTCCACGTTGGTGGTCTCCGCGAACGCCCACACGACGGGGTTGGTCAGGTTCTTCGGGTCGAGCTTTGTGAGCTGACCGACCTCGCGCGCCCGCGCGACGGGGCGGTCGTACTCACCCGCGACGTAGAGCATCCCCTCGTCGTCGATGACCGGACTGGGGTCGTTGTCGCCGGCTGTGTAGAAGCGGAAGGACTGCTTCGGCATCCCACCGGTGCGCAGTGGGCTGAGGTCGTATCCCCAGATGAGGCCCGCAGAGGTGCCGAAGTACGCGGTGTCCTCGAAGACCGCGATCGAGCTCTCCACCGAGGCGTGCTCGTCGCCGTTGGCGGCCAGCACCTCCTGATCCCACACCGGCGTGGTGAACACGACGGCGGGCGCCACCCGCACCTGCTTGGTGACCTTGTCGTAGGAGCGGTTGAGCTTGATCACCCAGAAGCGGCTGCTCTCGCTCCCGGTGACGAGGTAGTCGCCCAGGATGATCGGGGACGAGTCCCAGTCGTCGTTCCACAGATTCGGAGATACCGACTCGCTGTGGAGCGTCCAGAGGACCTCGGCTTGCCCCGGCCGGTCGATCGCGATGACGCGCAACAGGTTGTCGCGCGAGCCCGAGTACACGAGCGGGTAGCCGTCGGGGTCGACGGTGGGCGTGCCCTTGATGATGTCGTCGGTGACGACGTCCGGGAGGATGCGATCGCCGGTGAGCGCATCCATGAAGTGGATGTTCCCGTCGTAGCCCCCGAAGATCGCCCAGCGCCGGTCCTTGCGCTCCGCGATGAGGGGTTGGCCGGTCCAGCCCATGCCGCACCACACCTTGGTCTCGCCGAGGTTGGACGACGTGCGGCACATCGGTTCGTCGGGGAACCGATGAAGGACGGTTGGTGTCGTGCGCGGCACCGGCCCCTTGCCGTAGTAGCTGCGCGACGGGTTCCCTCGGAAGGTGAGCAGCCCCTCCACGGTGGCGTTCGGGTACGGCTTCAAGAAGCCCGCAGGGTCGGCGAAGCCCTTGTACTTCGTGCGGAAGAAGTCACCCTTCGGCAATGGCGGTGCCGTCGTCGACGAGACGTCAGCGGCTCGACGCTCGCGGCCACCACTGCCGAGGTCGCGCTCGCGCTGCTCGAGCCTGAGGCTGATGACGAGCCCGATGATGATGATCGTGACCAGCCCGAGCAGGGTCAGGCTGCGACGGCGATCATCGGGCACGACGGCAGACCTCCAGCCCGACGGGGGAGCGGGGCCCCGAGATCGTAACGCTCGACACGCGGTGCGACGGCGTCACGCGGCGGTCAACCGGCGGGCGCACCGGCGGCAGGCGCAGGGGCAGGAGCGGGGGCTGGCGGGCTGAAGGCGTAGAGGTGTTCTCGAACGGTGAGCCCCGAGGCGATCACCTTCGCCGCGAGCTCGCGGCCCACGTAGCGGAGGTGCCAGGGCTCGAAGTCGTAGCAGGTGCGGCTCTCGGCGCCCGCTGGGTAGCTGATGAGAAACCCGAACTCGTGGGCGTGGCCGGCCACCCACTGCCCGGCGGGCGACGCCCCCCACGACTGGTCGACATCAGTAGCGCCCTCATCGGTCACATCGAGGGTGGTGCCGAGCTGGTGCTCGGAGTGACCTGGGCGCGCGACGCGGCTGCCAGCTTCGGAGGAGCCCATCTCGTCGACGCGTCGAGCAAACAGGTCGGCCTGCTGCGCGTGGCTCCGGAACCCGGCCAGGATCGTGAGCGGAGTCCCGTTGGCCGCCGCGGCTTCGCGGAGCGCGCGCAGGTCGGCCATCACCAACCCACGTAGCGCGAGGCCGGGGGTGAAGGGAAACCCTGCCTCCGAGATGTTCGTGAGGTCGGGCGGCGCGTACCCCTTCGGCAGGGCTCGTTCCGTGTCGACCACCAGCGCGGCCCACCCGTTCACCGGATCGTCCGAGGTGACGACCTCACCCTCCACGCAGGCGGGCGGCGGGGGGAGGGTGGTGGTGGTGGCCACGGTCGTGGTGGTGGCGGGGCTCCCACCGCCGCCCCCTGCCAGTCCGGTGAGCTGGACGGCGCCGAACACCAGGAGCACCACCGCGCTGGCCGCGACGGCGCGTCGGAACCGGTACACGTGAGCGGGCTCGTGGCGGCTGGAGAGCCGATGCGGGATCATGCGCCGACGATCGTAGGGCTGTGCCCTCAGCGCGCTGCGATCGGGCGGTCACCAGCGGTCCCACTCGCCGGCCTGGTCGGGGCAGCGGCGCGACCGGTGCTCAGCGCTCGCGCTTGTTCTCGAGCATCGAGAGGTCGGCGAGCTGCAGGGCATCCGAGGCGGACAGCGCGTGCTTGAGCGACTGGTGGCCCACGCTGGCGCTGATCTCGAGCCCGCCGGGCCAGGTCCGACGAGCCATCTCCTCGTTGAGGACGGCCTCGAAGCCGAGGGACGCGAACTCGCCACCGCACCGCACCTGGAGGACGGCGAACTCGTCGCCGCCGAGCCGGGCGACGAGGTCGGTCTCCCGGGCCAGGTTCCGCAGGATGAGCCCGAACTCGCGGAGCGCGGCGTCGCCCGCCGCGTGGCCGTGCTCGTCGTTGAGGCGCTTGAACCCGTCGAGGTCGGCCACGAGCAGGTAGGAGTCGATGCCGTCGCTCTGGGTCAGCGACCACTCGCGCTCGAGCACGGCGTCGAACACCCGGCGGTTGAAGAGGCCGGTGAGGTTGTCGTAGCTGGCGAGCTGCTCGAGGTCGGCCTGCGCGGCGCGGAGGC
This sequence comes from Microthrixaceae bacterium, assembly GCA_052386335.1. GTDB lineage: Bacteria > Actinomycetota > Acidimicrobiia > Acidimicrobiales > VFJN01 > VFJN01. The sequence goes on along the minus strand of JBQTKH010000209.1, from coordinate 16 downwards.
GGGTGATGTCGTGACC
>JBQTKH010000208.1:0-9649 GCA_052386335.1 Microthrixaceae bacterium | reverse complement strand
TCGATCCCGGCGATGCGGTCACCCGTGCGCGGGGCCTCGGGGTACCCCTCGGCTGCGGCCACGACGAGGACGACCGCCCCCGCGTCGGAGGTGGGGTCGCCCTCGAGGTTGCCCGCGGCTGCTGATGCGAGCAGGGCGGTGAGGTCGGAGGTGAGGCGGAGCAGGACGACCTGGCTGTCGGGGTCGCCGAAGCGGACGTTGTACTCGACGAGCTTCGGGCCGTCCGCCGTGAGCATGAGCCCGGCGTAGAGCACCCCGCGATAGTCGATGCCGCGTCGCGTCAGCTCGGCCAGCGTGGGCTCGATGAACCGCGCCCGGACGTCGTCCACGAACCCCTCTGGGAGCCACGGGAGCGGGCAGTAGGCACCCATGCCGCCCGTGTTCGGTCCGGTGTCGCCGTCACCGACCCGCTTGAAGTCCTGCGCGGGTTCCAGCACGACCGCGCGAGCGCCATCGCAGATCGCGAACACCGACACCTCGGGGCCTGACATGCCCTCCTCGATCACCAGGCGCGCCCCAGCGGCGCCAAAGCTCTCGCCCGACAGCTTGTCGGTCACGTCGGCTTCCGCCTCGGCAAGGTCGCTCGTGACGAGCACCCCTTTCCCCGCGGCGAGCCCGTCGGTCTTGATCACGCAGGGGCCGGGCAGCGATCGCAGGAACGCGATGGCCTGCTGAGCGTCGTCGAACGATCCGTAGCGAGCCGTGGGCACGCCAGCCGCGGTGACGACCTCTTTCATCCACGTCTTCGACCCCTCGAGTCGGGCGCCATCGGCTCCGGGTCCGAAGACGAGGTGGCCCGCCGCGCGAAGGCGATCGGCGAGGCCATCGACCAGCGGAACCTCGGGGCCGATGACGTAGAGGTCCGCGTCGAGCTCCTCGGCCGGGGTGTCGACCGAACCCGGGATCCCCGGGTTGCCTGGCGTCACGACCACGGACTCCGCGGTGCGACCCAGCACCTCGGCGAGGACCGCCTCGCGCCCACCGGAGCCGACGACGACCACCCTCACGACGTCACGCGCTCAGCTGGACGTACTGGTCTCGGCCCGGGCCGACGCCGAGGAGCCGGATCGGCACGCCAACCTGCTCTTCCAGGAAGCGCACATAGGCACGCGCCCGCTCGGGCAGATGGCCCGGCTCGGTGGCTTCGCTGAGGTCGCTGCCCCATCCGGGGAACGTCTCGTAGACGGGCGTGACGTGGTGGAGCACGGACTGGTCGTCGGGGAGGTGGGCGAGCCGGCGGCCATCGAGGTCGTAGGCGACGCACACCTTCACCTCGTCGAACGCGTCGAGGACGTCGAGCTTGGTGATGGCCAGCTCCGAGAGCGAGTTGAGGCGCACGGCGTGCCGCAGCATCACGGCGTCGAGCCAGCCGGGACGGCGACGGCGACCTGTGTTCGTGCCGAACTCATGGCCCCGGTCGACGATGGCCTCGCCGACCTCGTCGAACAGCTCGGTGGGAAAGGGCCCGGCCCCGACTCTGGTGACGTAGGCCTTGGCCACACCGACGACCCGGTCGATGTGGCGGGGGCCGACACCGGCGCCCGTGCAGGCACCGCCGGCGATCGGGTTCGAGGAGGTGACGAACGGATAGGTGCCGTGGTCGAGGTCGAGGAAGGTGGCCTGCGCGCCCTCGAAGAGCACGTGCTGACCGGCTTCGAGCGACTCGTGGATCAGGTTGATCGTGTCGGCCACGTACGGCTGGAGTCGGGGGGCGAGATCGTCCAGGTAGAGGGCGGCGACCTCGTCCACCGTGGGAGCGAGCTGGTTGTAGACCTTGGCGAGGACCGCCGCCTTCTCCTTGAGGACGAGGGTGAGCTTCTCCCGGAAGATCTTCGGGTCGTAGAGGTCCTGCACGCGCAGTCCGACCCGCGCGGCCTTGTCGGCATACGCCGGGCCGATGCCGCGGCGAGTGGTGCCGAGTGCGTTCTTGCCGAGGTGGCGCTCGGTGACCCGATCGATGAGCTGGTGGTAGGGCAGGATCAGGTGCGCATTGCCCGACACCTTCAGCTTGGAGCAGTCGATCCCCCGGGCCTCGAGCATCGCCACCTCGGCGAGCAGCACGGCAGGGTCGACCACCACGCCATTGCCGATCACCGGGGTGATGTGGCCATAGAGCACGCCGCTGGGGATGAGCTGCAGCGCGAACGTCTCGCCGTCCACCACAAGGGTGTGCCCCGCGTTGTGGCCGCCCTGGTACCGCACCACGAGGTGCATCTCCTTGGCGAAGAGGTCGGTGAACCGGCCCTTGCCCTCGTCACCCCACTGGGTCCCGACGATGATGGTTGCAGGCACGGCTGACGATCCTACGCAGACCGGTCATCGCCCCCAACACGCGCCGATGGGGCCGCCCCATCGCCGGGCGGCCCCATCCAGTCCCTCCAACGAGAGCTAGGCGTGAACGGCACCGATCGGTTCGGTCACCGAGCCGTCGCGGGCGCCGGACGGCGGTGAGCGGCGGCGACCAGTGCCCCTCCGCCGAGGATCAGCGCAGCGGCCAGCCCGAGGAGGACGTCAGTGTGCGCACCCGTTCGGGGGAGTGCCCCGGACTCCGGACCTGCCGACGCGGCCACGGCGGTTGCGGCGGGCGGTGCGGCACGGAGCTGGACGCCCAGCACCCTCGCGGGTTCCTGGTCGAGGACGACGGCGTCGATGAGCTGCGGCGGGCACGCCGACACATCAGCCTGCACACCATCCACATCCGGACACACATCCACCACTGGCACGGTGCAACGGCCGAGCTCGTCGTGGGTGCCGGTGCTGCACGGGGCGCAGGTGTCGTAGAGGGCTCGTCCCGCCGTGTCCCAGTTCTGCCCCGGGTACGCGTCCCAGCTCTGGCTCCCCTGCGACCCGGCCGCGAACGGCGGGATGACATCGAGGAGGTGGCCGCCGTGACCGTCAGGGTCGGAGATCGCCGCCTTGGTCGGGTTCGGGGACGAGTAGCCGCCGTTTCCCTCGACGTGACAGATGGTGATCTGGTGGTCGTTCTCGGCTGCCTGCGCGGTGAGGGTCGCGAGGCCGATCGACCCGAACGTCAGGCCCAGCGTGAGGATGCTCATCCCCAGCTTGAGACCTCGACGGGCTGCGGTTCTTGCCATGGTGCGCTCCGATGGTTGGCATGTACCACCGGGAGCAGTTGAGGGCGACCGGCGGCGTGGATGTCGTTCCAACGCAGGGCCGGGTTCGCTTGGCTCCCCGACGACGCAGCGACCAGTTCAGCCGTCGGATCAATGCCTCCCTACGTGTCAGTATCCCCACGCAGAGTGGTATGACCATGGGCCGAATGGCCCATTCCCGCGATCGGCGGCGGATTCGGGCCGGGATCAGCCCTTGGCGGAGACGACGACCTCGTCGCCCGCTGCGTCGACGACCACCGTTCCACCGTCGGGCAGGCTGCCGTCGAGCACGGCGGACGCGAGGCGGTCGACGACCTCCCGCTGCACCACTCGCTTGAGCGGGCGAGCCCCGAAGGCGGGGTCGTAGCCCTGGGCGGCGATGGCGGCCCGCCCGGCGTCGGTGACCTCGAGGGTGATGCGGCGCTCGGCCAGCCGGGCCCGAAGGTGCGCGAGCTGCAGGTCGACGATCGGGGCCAGGTCGGCCTCGGTGAGCGTCCGGAACCGGACGATCTCGTCGATGCGGTTCACGAACTCGGGCCGGAAGTGGTCGATCGGCTCGCCCACGAGGTTCGACGTCATGATCAGCACGGTGTTGGTGAAGTCGACCGTCCGACCCTGACCGTCCGTGAGGCGCCCGTCGTCGAGCACCTGCAACAGGATGTTGAAGACGTCGGGGTGCGCCTTCTCCACCTCGTCGAGGAGCACCACCGAGTAGGGCCGGCGCCGCACGGCCTCGGTGAGCTGACCGCCCTCGTCGTAGCCGACGTAGCCGGGCGGCGCGCCGACCAGGCGGCTCACGGCGTGCTTCTCCATGTACTCGCTCATGTCGATGCGCACCATGGAGCGCTCGTCGTCGAAGAGGAAGTCGGCCAAGGTGCGGGCCAGCTCGGTCTTGCCCACGCCCGTCGGACCGAGGAACAGGAAGGACCCGATCGGGCGGTGCGGATCGGAGAGACCCGCCCGACTCCGGCGGATCGCGCTGGCCACGGCCGTCACCGCTTCGTCCTGACCGATGACGCGCTCGTGGAGGACGTCCTCCATGCGGACGAGCTTGGCCATCTCGCCCTCGAGCAGGCGTGAGACGGGCACACCGGTCCACTTGGCGACGATCTCGGCGACGTCCTCGGCGTCGACCTCCTCCTTGAGCATCCGTTGCGTGCCCTGGAGATCGTCGAGCGACGCTGTGGCCGAGTCGATGTCGCGCTCGAGCTCGGGGATGCGTCCGTATCGGAGCTCGGCGGCCTTCTCGAGGTCGGCCTCGCGCTCGAGGTCGCCGCGCAGCCCTTCGAGCTCCTCCTTCAGCGACTGGATCCGACCGATCGCCTCCTTCTCGTTGGTCCAGTGGGCGAGCATCGCGTCGCGCTGCTCGACGAGATCGGCGAGCTCGGCCTCGAGGGCCTCCAGGCGGTCAGCTGACGCGGCATCGGTCTCCTTTGCCAGTGCGACCTGCTCGATCTCGAGCTGACGCACTCGGCGCTCGACGACGTCGATCTCGGTGGGAAGCGAGTCGATCTCGATGCGCAGCTTGGATGCGGCCTCGTCCATCAGGTCGATGGCCTTGTCGGGCAGGAAGCGACCGGTGAGGTAGCGGTCGGACAGCACGGCCGCGGCCACCAGCGCGGCATCCTGGATCCGCACGCCGTGGTGCACCTCGTAGCGCTCCTTCAGACCACGCAGGATCGCGACGGTGTCCTCCACGCTGGGCTGGCCGACGAACACCTGCTGGAACCGACGCTCGAGCGCCGCGTCCTTCTCGATGTGGCTGCGGTACTCGACGAGCGTCCTGGCGCCGATCATCCGCAGCTGGATGCGCGCGAGCAGTGGCTTGAGCATGTTGCCGGCGTCCATCGCCCCTTCGGCCGCACCGGCCCCGACCACGGTGTGGAGCTCGTCGATGAAGGTGATCACCTCGCCCTCGGCGTCGGTGATCTCCTTCAGCACAGCCTTCAGCCGCTCCTCGAACTCGCCGCGGTACTTCGCACCGGCCACCATCGAGCCGAGGTCGAGGCTGATGAGGCGCTTGTGCTTGAGGCTCTCCGGCACATCGCCCTCGACGATGCGTCGGGCGAGGCCCTCCACGATGGCCGTCTTTCCCACGCCGGGCTCGCCGATGAGCACCGGGTTGTTCTTCGTCCGCCGTGACAGCACCTGGATGACCCGGCGGATCTCCTCGTCGCGCCCGATGACCGGGTCGATCTTGCCGGCGCGGGCGTCCTCGGTGAGGTCGCGGCCGTACTTCTCGAGCGCCTGGTACTGCTCCTCGGGGTTCTGCGAGGTCACCCGGTGGCTGCCCCGGACGTCGGCCATCGCGGTGAGCAGGGCCTCGCGCTCCACGCCGATCCGATCCGCGAGCGCAAGCAGGAGGTGCTCCGTGGACAGGTACTCGTCGTGGAGATCGGCGCGTGCCGCGTCGGCGGCCTCGATCACGGCCTGGAGGTCTCGCGACAGGCGCGCGTCACTGCCGTAGGCCTTGGGGAGCTTGGCGACCGCGTCGGTGGCCCGATTTCGGAGCTCGAGCGGCGTCTTCCCCACGCGCTGCACGATGGGCAGGACGATGCCCTCTTCCTGGCCGAGCAGCGCGACCAGCAGGTGATCGGGGGTGACCTCCGGGTTGCTCTCTGCCTTCGCGGTGTCGAGCGCTCGGTTGATCGCCTCTTGGGTCTTCTGCGTCCAGCGGTTCGGTTCGAGTGCCATGTGTCGTAACCCCACAAACTCGGGAATCCTGATGACGGTGATTCAGCGTTGGACGCGGGACCTGCCCTTGCGCGCCACGAGGCACACGCTGTAGTCCGGCCAGCCCGTGATCTGTCGGATCAACGGGTCGAGCAGCGGCGGGAGCACTCGCAGCGGCAGGATGAGGACCCACGCCACCACCTTGGTGGGGCCCCGCGCGGCCCAGAGGAGACCGGCCAGCTTCTGGCTGAGGAAGCCGCTGCAGGTGCTCAGCTCCACCACCTCGAGCCCGTTGCTGGCACAGAGCTGGGTCAATCGCTCGTGCGAGTACCCCTTGCGCACGTGCCGACCGTCCTCAATCGGCAGGAAGGGCCCGGCATCGGCGCGGTTGATGGGCCGATAGGCCTCGTTCGGGGTGGTGAGCAGCAGCGTCCCGCCCTCGGTCATCGCGCCGGCGATCGCCCTCATCAGCCTCTCGTCATCGAGGACGTGCTCGATGTTCTCCAGGTTGATCACCGTGGCGAACCGGCTGACCAGGTCCTGGCGCTCATCGAGGGAGCGCACGTCCTGCACCTCGAAGGCGGCAGAGGTGGCGCCACACAGCCGCGCTCGATCGACGGACACGGCCTGGTCATCCTCGTTCCAGGTGAGGCCCACTGCATCGTGCCCGAGCGTGGCCGCCGCGATCGTGAACACCCCGTTGCCGGACCCGACATCGAGCAGCGTGCCCGGAGGCGGGAGTCGCCGGGCGAGCCATCGCCATCGGTCCAGCACCAGCGGGTCACCATGGATGAGAAGCGAGCGGTACCCGAACAGCCGCACCAGGATCGACGATCGGGCCATCCGTTGACGGTACTGGTCGACGGTGAGCTCAGCGGCCACGGAACAGCGTCAGCGCCTGGTTGAGGGGCACGAGGTCGCGGCGGTACTGACGGTGCGTCTGCTGCACCTGGGTCGTGGCGCTCTCGCGCACCGCGGCCACCTCCGCTCGCAGGCGGGCCAGCTCGGCCTCGAGCTCGAGGACGCGCTGCACGCCGGCGAGGTTGAGTCCTTCCGCCGTGAGCTCCTGGATGCGGCGGAGCTGCGCGATGTCGTCGTCGCTGTAGCGCCGGCTCCCTCCCCCGGTGCGAGCGGGGTCGACCAGGCCCTTGCGCTCGTAGATGCGGAGGGTCTGGGGGTGCAGACCCGCGAGCTCCGCGGCCACGGAGATCACGTAGACGGCTCGCTCGTTGCTGCTGCTCATGTCATCACACCCCGAGATGCGCCCGGGGCGACTCCCCGTCGGAGGCGGCTCGAAGGGCTTCGACTGCCTTGCGCTCGGCGCTCGAGAGCTTCGACGGCACGGCGACCTCGACGCTCACGAGCAGGTCGCCGGTGCCCGTTGCGGCGGTGATCCCCTTGCCCTTCACCCGGAACGTGCGCCCCGAGCGCGTGCCCGGCGGAATCCGCAGCGTGACCGGCCCCGACGAGAGCGTGGGGACCACGATGTCGGCGCCGAGCGCGGCCTCGGCGAAGGTGACCGGGACGGTGAGGGTGAGGTTGGTGCCGTTGCGAGCGAACAGGGGGTGCGGCGCGACGCGCACGACCACATAGAGGTCGCCTGGAGGTCCGCCGGTGCGACCCGGCCCGCCACGACCCTTCAGGCGGATGCGCTGGCCGTCGCTCACACCGGCCGGCACGCGCAGCTTCACCTCGCGCGGCCGACGTTCCACGCCGGTGCCGCGGCACGTGCCGCACGGGTCGTCGATGAGGACGCCGGCGCCGCCACAGGCCGGGCACGGGGACGACAGCGAGAAGAGCCCCTGGTTGTCGGACACGACCCCCTTGCCGCCGCAGGTGCTGCACCGGTGCGGCACCGTGCCCGGCTTCGCGCCAGAGCCGTTGCAGGTGCTGCACGCCGCGTCGCTGGTGAGGTGCACGGCCGTGGTGATGCCATGCGCAGCATCCTCGAAGGTGAGGTGGAGCTCGGTCTCGAGGTCCTGGCCCCGGTGAGGGCCACCCCGACTCCCGCCGCGACGACCACCCCGTCCGAACAGGCCGCCGAGGAGGTCGCCCAGGTCGCCGCCCTCGTAGCTGAACCCACCAGGACCACCCTGGCCGGGGAACCCCGCCGCTGCGGGCCCGAGGCGGCGCACCTCGTCGTACTCCTTGCGCTTCCCGGCGTCTCCGACCACGTCGTACGCGGCAGAGATCTCCTTGAACCGCTCGTCGGCACCCGACTCGGCGTTGGTGTCGGGGTGGTACTTCCGCGACAGCTTCCGATACGCGCTCTTGATCTCCTTGGCGGTGGCCGTGTCGGCCACGCCGAGCACCCGGTAGTAGTCCTTCTCGAACCACTCGCGCTGGGGAGCCATCGGCCGCGCTCCTAGTCCGTGACCTTGACCATCGCGGGGCGCAGGACGCGACCCTGCCAGGTGTAGCCGGGACGCAGGACCTCCGACACGATGTGCTCACCACCGTCACCGGGCTCATGCACGACCGCGTCGGACACCGTCGGGTCGAAGGGCTCACCGATCGGCTCGATGCGGGCCAGGCCCTCCTTCTCGAGGGCGGCCAGCAGCGCAGCCGCGATCGGCTCCACCTCCGTGGCGCCGTGCTGCAGCGCCCCGTCGCAGGCGTCGAGGACGGGGAGCAGGCGCTCCACGACCCCGCCCACCATGCGCTGGACGTGATCGTCCTGACGCCGCTGGGACTGCTTGCGGAAGTTCTCGAAGTCGGCCTGGGTGCGCCGGTACGCGTCGAGGAACTGGTCGCGCTCGCCGGCCAGACGCTCGAGGTCGGTCACGAGCGTCTCGATCGAGATCTCCTCCTCCGACTCGGGCACCACGGACGCGTCGTCGGAGGCCGCGCCGTCGACGAGCTCGCCCTCGAGGATCTCGTCTGCGGGGTCGGCCGTGGGCGCGGCGTCGGGGTCGGGTCGGGGGTCGGTCACGACGGGGCCTACGCCTGCTCGGCGTCGTCGACGATCTCGGCATCCACGACGTCGTCGTCGGAGGGCTGCGCGGCGCCCGCATTGCCCGCCTCGCGGTCGGCAGCGGCCGCGGCGTCGTAGAGGCGCTGCGTGAAGCCCTGTGACGAGGTCATCAGCGCCTCGGTGGCGGCGTTGATGGCGTCGACGTCGGAGCCGCTGATCGCCGTCTTCAAGGTGGCAAGGTGCTCCTCGACCTGCGACTTCTCGTCGCCCTCGAGCTTGTCGCCCTGCTCCTTGAGGAGCTTCTCGGTCTGGTACACGAGGGTGTCGGCGTTGTTGCGCACCTCGGCCTCGTGACGGCGGAGGCGGTCCTCCTCGGCGTGGGCCTCGGCATCACGGACCATCTGGTCGATGGCGTCCTTGTCGAGGCTCGACTGACCCGTGATCGTCATCGACTGCTCCTTGGAGGTGGCGCGGTCCTTGGCGGACACGTGCACGATCCCGTTGGCGTCGATGTCGAAGGTGACCTCGATCTGCGGCACGCCGCGGGGGGCGGGCGGCAGGTCGACGAGCTGGAACTTGCCGAGCGTCTTGTTGAACTGCGACATCTCGCGCTCGCCCTGGAGCACGTGGATCTCGACCGACGGCTGCATGTCCTCCGCCGTGGTGAACACCTCGGTGCGCCGCGTGGGGATCGTGGTGTTGCGCTCGATGAGCTTGGTCATCACGCCGCCCTTGGTCTCGATGCCGAGCGACAGGGGGGTGACGTCGAGGAGCAGCACGTCCTTGACCTCGCCCTTGAGCACGCCAGCCTGCACGGCGGCGCCGATGGCGACGACCTCGTCGGGGTTGACGCCCTTGTTGGCCTCCTTGCCGGTCATGTTCACGACGAGGTCGTGCACGGCGGGCATGCGGGTGGAGCCGCCGACCAGGATCACGTGCTCGATCTGGT
>JBQTKH010000207.1:0-1776 GCA_052386335.1 Microthrixaceae bacterium | reverse complement strand
GGGCTGCTCCGGACAGCGTCGCGATCAGCTGCCGGTGCTGGCGCTCCACGCGGTCCGACCGCAGTCCGAGCTCGCCGTCGGCGGCCACGCGCTCGCGGTCGGGCAGGAGCGAGTCGTCGCGAACTGTGGACGGGAACGAGCCCTCGGCCAAGCCCAGCACCACCACGAGGTCGAGGTCGAGCCCGATGCCCATCTCGACCGACCCCACGAGCACGCCCTCACCGAAGCGACCGACGCGACCGAGGTCGGCGTCGAGCTCGACGGTGAGCGTGCGGGCGAACACCTCGAGGGTGACCGGACCCTCCACGGCGTCGAGGGCGCCGAGGCGATCGAGGGCCACCTCCACGCGCTCGGCGGCCTTGCGCTCGTCGAGGGGCCACGCGTCGCGTCGGCCCGCGTGGCCGAGCAGGTCCTTGAGCCACCGCTGCGCCCAGGCGGCGTGCTCGCTCCAGCGACGGGCCCCGGCGGCTGCCGCGGCGAGGTCGTCGATGATCGTGAGCACGTAGGTGCGCAGCTCGCGGGCCCGCGCCGCGACCGTGCGGGCCTGGCTCGCCACCCAGTCGGGCGTGTCGTCGTCGGCCTCGGCGCTCTCGGCGCGTTGGTCCTGTCGCTCCGCCTCCTCGGTGAGGTGCACGTCCCAGTCGGCGCGGCCCGCCACGACCGCCGCCTCCCGAGACAGCCGCTCCCACGCGGTTGTGGGCGCCCACCGGCCGTTGTGGAGCACGGGCCCGGCCGCGAGGAGCGCGAACACGTCCTGCCGGCGGAAGTCGTTCTCGGGCAGCGCCAGGAGCTCGAGGAGGGTGCGACCGGCCATGCGGGCCGACAGCGGGACGATGGCCGCGCCGTTGGTGGCGATGCCGGCCGCCCGGAGCTGCTCGTGGGCGAGCCGGGCGTAGGGCTCGGGGCTGGCGTGGAGCACGGCGATGCGGTCGAGCCGTGCGCCGGCGCGCACCGCGTCGACGACGGCGCGCACCGAGGCGCGCACCTCCTCGTCGGCATCTGATGCCGTGACGATGGTGGTGCGCTCCGCATCGACGGGGAGCTCGACGGGGGACTCGACCGCACTGGGGGCACCGAGCCTGAGGCGACCGAGCGAGTGGATCACCTCGGCATCGGCCTCGGGCACGCCGGAGCGCCCCGCGATGACCGTGGTGGGCAGGTGCTCGGCGAGGGCGGTGAGGAAGCGGGCGCTGTGCTGGGAGAGCCGCTGAGGGAGGTGCACGACGAGCGCGCCGAGGGCGAGGGCGCTGGACGATCCGGCCAGGGCCGTGGCGGCCACCAGGAGATCCTCCTCGTCGGACCACTGCGGCTCGAGCCGTGCCCGCAGCGCTCGGTGCAAGCGCACCACCTCGCCGGCGCGCGCGCTGCTGGCGGCAAGCGCGGTGAGGGCGGCGGGGGAGAGGTCGCGCAGCTCGCGGTAGGTGCTCACCAGCGCCGATGCGGTGGCGGGGTGCTCCGTCACGGGCTCGAAGAGCCCGGCGTCGGTGGCCAGCTCGGCGCGCATCGCGGCCGCCAGCACCGGGGTGGACACGGGCCGCCGCCCGCTGCCGGCGAGCGTGCTCGCGCCGAGCCGCTCGGCCAGGCGGTAGGTCGTGACGAAGGTGACGGCCGCGAGGCCGACCCCCGACCCGGCCACCGGACCGAGCCCGCCGGAGGAGAGCAGGCGCCGCGAGGCCACGCCGACGTGGTTCGAGGGCACCACCACGGTGACCGGCGCGAGCGGCTCGCCGGCCTTGGCCTCGGCCACCGCGGCGTGGAGCGCGGCAGCAGCGTCGG
>JBQTKH010000206.1:0-23176 GCA_052386335.1 Microthrixaceae bacterium | reverse complement strand
AAGCCGCCACCACCTCTGGCGACGAGGGCGCCGACCGACTGCGTAGCGCCCCCTTCGATGCGGGCGCGTGCAGAGGCCGCTGCGTCGTCGCGGCTCACCCCGGCTCGCACGGCGACCGACACGCCCGTGGTGGCGAGGTCCCATGCGTCGAGGATCGTGCGCCAGCCGGTGCACCGGCAGAGGTGGGCGAGCAGGGCCTGCTCCACCGCGGCGTGATCGGCGGTGGGCTGCTTGGTGCGGAGGCCCTCGAGGCGGCAGATGATGCCCGGGGTGCAGAAGCCGCACTGGCTGGCGCCTGTTGCGGAGAACGCCTCGGCCCAGTCCTCGCCACGGGACGCGGGCAGACCGTCGACGGTGACGATCGACCGACCCACCACTCGGCGCGCCGGGGTGACGCACGCCACCCGGGGCTGACCGTCGACGAGCACCGTGCAGCACCCGCACTGGCCCTGTGGGCTGCACCCGTCCTTCGGGCCGTGGAGCCCGAGGTCCTCGCGGAGCAGTGCCAGGAGGGATTGGCCCACATCGGGCACCTCCACCTGCTCGCCGTCCACCTCGAGCTGCAGCAGGGGGCGGCGGCTCTCGGTCACCCATGGAGGATAGGTTCGGCCCGTGCTCCCGCCTACATCGACCCGGTTCACGCGCCGGCAGCTGCTCGTCGGCGGAGGCGCGGCCGCCGGCGCGCTGATGTTGGGCGCTTGCGGGGGAGGCGACAAGCGCGCCACCCCCACCCCCTCCTCGACGGCGTCGACCGCTGAGGGTTCCCTCGCGCTGGCCCAGTTCTTCGGCGGGGCGATGTTCGTGGCTGGTCGCGAGCTGCGGGCCCCCTTCGGGGTGGGCGACCAGGACGGCCTGCTCCCTGTCGATCGCACGCCCGAGCGTCTCACGGTCGAGCTCCTCGACCCGGATGGCGCACCGCACGGCGAACCGATCGGGGTCGATCGCCGGTCCACGGGACTGCCCCGCGCCTACTTCCCCCTGCTGGCCACGTTCGACGAGCCCGGCATCTACACCGCCCGCACCGAGATCGATGGGCGCGCCGCGGAGATGTCGCTCAAGGTCGATGCCGCAGCCGATGTGAAGGTGATCCAGGTCGGCGCGCCGATGCCCGCCCTCGACACGCCCACCGTCGCGGACGGGCGGGGCGTGAACCCGATCTGCACGCGGGAGCCCGCCTGCCCGCTGCACGACGTCACGGTCACCGAGGCGCTCGGCGCGGCCGCGCCCTTCGCACTGCTCGTCGCCTCGCCGGCCTTCTGTCAGATCGCCATCTGCGGCCCCGTGCTCGATGTCCTGCTTGCCGTGCGCGGGGCACGCCCGGATCTGCGCATGCTCCACGCCGAGGTGTTCGTCGATCCGGCCAAGGACCAGCAGACCTACGCGCCGGCTGTGTCCGCCCTGGGGCTGCACTTCGAGCCGTGCTTGGTGCTCGTCGGCTCCGACGGAGCTGTGGTCGATCGGATCGACACCATCTACGACGAGTCGGAGCTCGAGGAACGACTCGGCCAGTTTGTCTGAGCTGCGCCAGTAACCTGCCACCGCAGTGGGACCACACGGGATGCATGACGATCTGGGGCCAGGTCTGCACGTCCTCCGCGAGGACGAACCGCTGCACCTGGCGGGATCGATCGCCGTCGACCTTCAGGCCGACCTGTGCGCAACCCTGCCCCAGGCCGACGCGCTCATCGAGGTTCGCGCCGCTCTGCCGCTCCTCGATGCTCCCGCGCTCGAGGAGGCTCGCCTCCTGGCCAGTCGATTGGGACGGGCGGAGCGCATCGCGCAACGCACACGCGACCGCGCGGTGATCGAGGTGGGCCAGCGGTTGGCCAGTGCCAGTGGTGGGTTGGCGGTGCACCCGTCGACGATCCGCGACCGAGCGGCGGCGCTCGAGGCGGCCCGCGCTCGTGTGGCCGCCGCCGAGGCGGCGCTTGCGGACCACGCCAACCACGAGACGACGATCGGCGATCGCGCCGAGGCCGAGGCCGCCCTCGCCGCAGAGCAAGCGGAGCAGGCCCATCAGCTTCGGGCCGCAGACCACGAGGTGCAGGTGCAGGGCGCACGCCAACGGCGTCGCCTGCGTTCCCTCGGGATCGTGGTGGTGGCAATCGGGCTCGGTGACGTGCTCTACCTCGCCGGGGCCCCTGTCGCGGTGGTCCCAGTTCCCCTTGTGGTCGGCCTGCTCTGGGCGTTGCGCGACCTCCGACCACGCTCGGGGGACGCCGACGACGACCTGCAAGCCCGCGCCGAGGCCTCCAGCCTCCTGTCGCAGGTGGCCGCATCCACGAACGAGGTCTTCAACGCGCGGCGGGCGCAGTTCGAGCTCGATGAGCACATCACGCTGCTGGAGACGCAGCGAGATCGGGCCCTCGAGGACCGGCGCGTCGCCGAACGGGCGTGGCGAGAGCTGGCAGGAGACGGCGTCGACGTCGATCAGCTCGACGATGTCATTCGTCGCCATGACCCTCAGCACGAGGACGCCCGGCTCCTCGCCCGGGAGACCGTTGGTGTCCGCACCGCTGAGGCGGTGCTGCGCCAGGTCGAGGAGCAGTGGCGCGCGTTCTGGGAGGCACGGGGCCTGGAGGTTCCCGACCCCGCCGCTCAGGAGGAGTCGGTCGACGAGCTCCTGCATCGGATGGGGCGAGCGGCGGTGCTGGTGGGACCGGCCACCGCTCGAGGGGACGACCTGGCACGCGTCGCACCAGCAGCAACGATCGTGGTGCTCACCGATGCGGTCGAGGCGCCGGATGGCGCCCGTTGACCTCGCGGTCTAGCTGAACGACTTGCCGCAGCCGCAGCTGCGCTGCGCGTTGGGGTTCTCGATCGCGAACCCGGCGCCCTGCAGGCCGTCCTTGTAGTCGAGGGTGGCACCCTCGAGGAGCTCGGCGCTCGACGCGTCGACGACGACGCGCACCCCCGAGTAGTCGACGAGGTTGTCATCGTCGGCGACATCGGTGTCGAAGAACATCTCGTAGCTGAAGCCCGAGCACCCGCCGGGGCGGACCGCGACGCGCAGCGCGAGGTTCGGCTCGCCCTCGGCCTCGATGAGGTCCTTGACCTTGACGGCAGCGGAATCGGTGAGGGTGATCACGTCTGGGTCCTCCTGCAGGACGGTGCGACTTCGGTACAGGCTACCGGGCGGCGAGCGCGATCTCGACCTGGCACGGCGTGCGGTCGGCCAGATCGTGGAAGTCGACGACGACGCCGTCGCCGCGAGCGTCGACGAAGCCCTCCACGAGACCGCGGTGGAGGCTGCACACGAGGTCGGGGTTTGCCTCGGCGAGCTCCCGGAACGGGCAGCGGGTGAACGCCACCGTGAGGTGGCCGTCCTGGGTGACCGACTCCGGATCGAACCCCAGCGCCCCGAGCTCGGCGGTGAGGGCCTGCGCGCAGGATCCGACGCGGTCGGGCCGTGCGGCGTCGGCGGCGCCGTGCTCTCGGCCCGCCTCGATGGCATCGGCCGCGGGGATGTCTGCCGTGGCGGCCAGGCGAAGCAGCATCTGCGCGAGCACCGGGAAGGCGGGGGGCTCGAAGCCGAGCGAGGGGGCATCGGGCGCGAGCGCGTAGAGGTGCTGGGGGCGACCGACGCTGCCCTGCGCGTCTGTGGTGACCTCGAGCAGCCCTACATCGCGCATCCGCTCGAGGTGCGGGCGCACGGTGTTCGCGTGGAGCTCGAGCGTGTCGGCGATCTCCGCGGTGGCCAGCGGCTTCGACGCGCGCGCGAGCTCGAGGTAGATCGCATAGCGAGTGTTGTCGCCGAGCGCCTTGAGCAGCTCGAGGCGTGGGGTGGTCACGCCGTGGAGTTTACACGGCTTGGGCCGGTAGAATCTTGGGCTGTGGCCACCGTGACGCTCCCGACCGCTGACGACGTGATCGCCGTGCTCCGCGGCGTCATCGATCCGGAGCTCGGCAGCGACATCGTGGAGCTCGGCATGGCCAAGAGCGCCGTGGTCGAACCCGACGGCAACGTCATCGTCACCATCGCCCTCACCACCTCCGGCTGTCCGCTCCGCGCGCAGATCCAGCGGGACGTTCGCGCCCGGGTCGAATCGCTGCCCGGGGTGACCCACGTCAAGCTCGACTGGACCGAGATGACCCAGTCCGAGAAGTCCTCCGCGATGGCCAAGGCCCGCTGGAACGTCTCGCAGCGCCCGGAGGACACCGCCCTGGCCGCCACCACGAAGGTCGTCCTCGTGGCGTCGGGGAAGGGTGGTGTGGGCAAGTCATCGGTCACCGTGAACCTGGCCGCAGCCATCGCTGCGACGGGACTCAAGGTGGGCGTGCTCGACGCGGACATCTGGGGCTTCTCCGTGCCTCGTATGCTGGGCGTGAACGGCCGTCTCTCCGGGCGCGAGAGCGCCGCAGGCAAGAAGGTGATGGTGCCGCACGAGCGGGTGGTGGGCGATGGCCTGCTGCGCATCGTGTCGATGGGCTTCCTCGTCGAGGACGAGGAGTCGGCGTTGATGTGGCGTGGCCTCATGCTCAACCGCGGGGTCACGCACTTCCTACAGGACGTGCAGTGGGGCGACGACCTCGACTACCTGTTCATCGACATGCCCCCGGGCACCGGCGACGTGCAGATGGGGGTGGCCAAGCTGCTGCCGCGCGCCGAGGTGCTCGTGATCACCACCCCGGCGATCGCCGCCCAGAAGGTGGCCACCCGAGCGGTGTCGATGGCGCGCAAGAGCTTCCTGCGCGTGGCGGGCGTGATCGAGAACATGAGCTCGTTCACGTGTGACCATGGCACGACGTACGCGCTGTTCGGCGAGGGAGGTGGCGCCGCGCTCGCGGCCGACGCCGGCGTGCCGCTCCTCGGTCAGGTGCCGCTCGAGACGTCCGTCGCGACGGGGGGCGACGAGGGCGAGCCCGTCGTGCTCCTCGGCGACGGTCCGGCCGCCCAAGCCTTCCGGGCCATCGCCGATCGCATCCTCACCGAGGCGATCCCCCCGGTGGAGATGGCCGGCTGCTCCGCCCGCATGCTCGACGCGGCCGTGGCGGCCCTGGACGCCCTCGACTGATCCGCCCCAAAGACCCGCTTCTCTGCACCGTCAGCCCCGCATGCCGTGGGCGGGGGTGCACAGAACCGGGAGAGTCAGATTGCCGTCCACTTGCCGTCGAGGGCCTCGCCCTTGGCCTTGCCGTCCTCGACGAGCTTCAGGAGATGGGACCACACGGAGTACCCGGCCATGACGTGGAGCTCCTCGGGCACGTCGGCGTAGAGCTCCTTCACGATCGCCTCGATCGTGGTGGTGCCGCTCGACGCGAGCGCGGCGATGACCTGGGCCTCGCGGGCCAGGCGGTGGGTGAGGTACTCCTCGATCTTGGCCGCGGGCGTCTCGATGAGGTGTCCGTGGCCGGGCGCGATCGACCGGAGGCGGGGGCGAAGTGAGGTGAGACGCTGGAGCGACCGCAGATAGGCGCCCATGTCGCCGTCGGGCGGGGCGATCACCACCGTGGAGCCCTCCATGATGTGATCGCCCGAGAACAGCATGCGCTCCTGCTCCAGGAGGAAGCACAGGTGGTTCGACGCGTGTCCGGGGGTGTGGACCGCTCGCAGGACGAACTCGGTGGCCTCGATGAGGTCGCCGTCGCCCATCGCTCGATCGATCTCGAGACCGTCACGCGCGTCGAAGGCGAGCACCTCGGCGCCCGTCCGCTCCTTGAGCCCGGCCACCCCCGGCGAGTGGTCCTCGTGGGTGTGCGTGCACGCGATCCATCGGATGCGATCGCCACCGCAACCCGCGATCGCATCGAGGTGGGAGTCGACGTCGGGACCGGGGTCGATCACGACGATCTCGTCGATGCCGACCAGGTAGGTGTTGGTGCCCGGTCCGGTCATCATCGACGGGTTCGGCGCGACGATGCGGCGCACGAGCGGGCTGAGTGCGCTGGCCACGCCGTGCACGATCGGCTTGGGCTCGACGGCGGCATCAGGGGTGACGGCTTCGGTCATTGGTGGGCTCCTCGTGACCTCGACGACTCGGCCCGCGTCATCGACTCAGCCCGCGTCCCCCCGACGGCGCCGGTGGGTCCTCCCACCCGTCGACATCCCACACCGCATCGCTCGTCGACCGTGCGCCGTCGGCCCAGTGTCGGCCACCGACGACGATGTTGAGCGCGCCGCCGCCCGCCCGGATCTTGCGCAGCACCGCACCCCGGACGACCGCTCGGGAGGGTGGGAGCAGGAGGAGGATCGCCAGCGCGTCGGAGAGGAAGCCCGGTGTGATCATCAGTGCGCCGGCGAACAGGACGAGGGCCCCGTCGACGAGCTCGGCCGAGGGCACCTTCCCCGCTCGTACCGTGCGCTGGAGGCGGTTGAGCACGCTGATCCCCGCGGCCTTCGCGAGCCACGCGCCGATGACGCTGATGGCGATCAGCAGCAGGATCGTCTCGCCCACACCGATGCCGTGAGTGACCTGCACGATGACGTAGAGCTCGGCGACCGGCACCACGAGGAAGAGCAGCGCGAGGAGACCGAACATCGAACCAGCCTACCGCCGGACTACCGTTCCTCCGATGGCGACCGAGGACCGCGTGAGGGCCGCCGTGCACGCCCGAGGACAGGCAGGAACGCACGTCTGGGAGCGCATCATCCCCAAGACGGCGCTCGGATTGGCCGGCCTCCTGTTCTGCATGAGCATCGCATCCGCGTTCACCGGCGCCGTGCTCTACGCGTTCTACGAGTACCGGCTCGGCAAGACCGAGGACCGCGTCGACCGGTTCGAGGCCAGCTTCGAGGGCAAGGTCAACGAGGCCATCACGCGCATCGACGAGGAGCGTGACACCGCGGTGGGTGCCGTGCAGTCGCAGCTCGACGACCTCGAGAAGTTCGCGGCCAGCGGCGAGACCCTGAGCGGCCTGCTCGAGAAGGCCAGCCCGTCCGTGTGGTTCGTGTCGACGCTTGACGAAGCCGGTCAGCCCTCGGTCGGCTCAGCCTTCGTCGTGTTCGCCGACGGCGAGCAGTCCTTCATGCTGGCCTCCTTCGCCACGGTGAAGGCCGCCACCCAGAAGCCGGGACCGAAGATCACGCTGCGCAAGGGCGACGAGGAGCTCGTCGCGGAGCTGACGTCGTGGGACCCCGGCAACGACCTCGCCCTGCTCACCGTCGATCGCCCCAGCCTGCCGGCGCTCACGTGGGCCCCCACCGACCCGGCGCTGCAGATCGGCGATCGGGTGTACGTCGTCTCCGGCCTCGGCGCCTCAGGCGGTTCGATCAGCCAGGGGTTCGTGGCGGACGTGTCCGCGAACGGCATCCAGCACGACTCGCCGGTCGGTGCTGCGTTCCAGGGCGGACCGCTCCTCAACTCGTCCGGGGAGGTGGTGGCGGTTGCGAGTCGGACCTACTCGCCACTGGGCTTCGCGCCCGAGGCGGTGTTCTTCGGGGTGCCGATCCGCACCTCGTGCAACGAGGTCATCCGCTGCCCGGATCGCAACACGCAACCCGGCTGAGGGCGGCAGCACCGCGTCGAGGAACGCCGGAGGCGATCCGGCTTCGCCGGGCCCCGGGAGGCACGTGCGGAGGCAGGAGCAGCGCAGTTGTAGGCAGGAGCGCAGCGACGCCCGAAGACGCACGAGGCCCAGCGACGCCCGGAGCGCGCAGATGGTTCAGTTGATGATGCCGCCATCGGTCGTGGTGGTCGTTCCGTCCGGGTCGGTGGTGGAGGTGGTGGAGCTCGACGGGCCGGTGGTGGTGGTCGTGGTCGGCGCGTCGGCCTCGGGTATCCCGGGGTCGACGATGTAGGACCCGCCCGTGGGGTTCCCGGTGGGGTACTTGCGCTTGCCCGGCTCGAACCCGCGGCGCGCCTCACGGAGCTTGGCGTCGGGCACCGACCGGATCGGCGCGGGCTCGCTGAACTCGGTGATCGGCACGTCGTCGAGGGCCTGCTTCATGAACGCCTGCCACAGCCGTGCCGGGTGGGTGCCACCGGTGACCTTGGCGACCCCCTTGATGCGCACCAGCTCCTTCACGGTCTCCTTGGTCTTGTTCTCGTAGCCGATCCACACCGCCGTCGACAGGGTGGGGGTGTAGCCCGCGAACCAGGCGTCCCGGTTGTTCTGGGTGGTTCCGGTCTTGCCGGCCGCCGGGCGGTCGAGGCCTCGACCGGCGGCGGTGCCGCTGGTGAGCACACCCTGGAGGATCCCGGTGACGTTGTCGGCGACGGGCTGCTCGAGCACTCGGGTGGTGGCGGGCTTCGAGTTGTCGATGATGACCTTGCCGGCGCGGTCGGTGACCCGCAGGACCGGCGTGGGCTCGGCGCGCAGGCCACGGGCCGCGAACACGCCGTAGGCGGAGGCCATGTCGAGCGGCGAGACGGATTCGGCGCCGAGGGCCACGCTGGCGCAGTGGATGGTGCCGTCGTAGTCGCGCACGCCCGTGAGGCCCATCGCCTTGGCGAGGCCGATCGTCTTGTCGACACCGACGTCGAGGATGAGGCGCGTGTACACGGTGTTCACCGACTTCCACGTGGCGGTGCGGAGGTCGACCGTGCCGAACCCGGCCCCTTCGTAGTTGTCGAGCACGGTGGGCGTGTCAGGGGAGCAGGCTTTGGTGACGTCGTGGGGACGGCCGGAGTAGGTGGTGGACGGCGTGATGCCGGACGCGAGCGCCTGGGCGAGCACGAACGGCTTGAACGCGGATCCGGGTTGGCGGCCAGACCCGCCCCCACCCACGCCGCCGCCGCTGATCCGGCCCAGCGCGTAGTTCACCCGATCGGTCTCGAAGTCGCGCCCCGACACGAACGCTCGGACGTACCCGGTGGGTGGCTCGACGGCCACGAGCGACGTGCGCAGGTCGGGGGCCGTGCCCTCGAGGAAGTCGGCCACCACCTTGCGGGCCGCCGTCTGGGCGTCGGGGTCGAGTGTCGTCTCGATGCGGAGGCCGCCCTGGAAGATCTGGTCCTCGCCGCCGGGGAGGTGGACCTTCAGCCAGCGGCCGACGTAGTCCGTGAAGTAGGGGTCGGTCGACTGCTGCGTCTCGGGCGGGAAGACGACGGTCGCCGGGCCCGGGGGTGGCCCGAACGCCGCGATCCAGACCGGCTGGGCGGCCGCCTCGTCGCGCTGGAGCTGGTCGATCATCCCCTCCTCGAGCATGGCGTCGAGCACGCTCACCCGCCGGATCTCGGCCGCCCCGGGGTCGACGCGGGGGCTGAACCGGCTCGGCGCCGGGATCACGGCGGCCAGGAGTGCGGCCTCCGACAGGGTGAGCTGGCTCACCGACTTGTGGAAGTAGGTCTCCGCCGCCGCGCCGACGCCGTAGGCGCCCTCGCCCAGGTAGATCACCGACAGGTACTCGAAGAGGATCTCCTCCTTGTCCATCTGACGATCGAGCTGGCTGGCCAGCACCGCCTCACGGATCTTGCGGCTGATCGAGCGCTCGTTGCCGGTCAGGGTGTTCTTGACGAGCTGCTGGGTGATCGTCGAGCCGCCCTGGGAGAGGCCTCGGCCGCGGATGTCGGCGATGAGCGCCCGCATCGTGCCCTGCAGGTCGACGCCGCCATGGGAGTAGAACCGCCGGTCCTCGGCCGCCACCACCGCCTGCTTGAGCACCAGAGGGATGTCCTCGATCTTCACCGGGATGCTCGTCTCGAACTGCTTGAACGTGCCGATCTCGTTGCCCTCGAGGTCGTAGATCCGACTGATCTGGCTCGGTGCCGGGGGCGTGCGCTCGGGCAGGTTGGCGGGCAGCGGCAGGAACAGGTTGGCGGCCAGCACCACGCCCGATGCCGTCACCGGCGTCACGATCGCCACCAGCACGACGGCCGTGATGAGCTTCAGGGCGCGGCGCATACGGGGGTCATTGTCGCCCAGGTGGGCCGTCGGCGTCGCGCGCTCGCGTCTCGGCGCGGGCCGAGAGCCGCGCCAGCCTGCTGTCCCACGCTGCACCTGTGGTGTCGAGCCAACGACCGGCGTCGGTCATCGCGGCGGTTCGCGCGCTGAACCGGCGCTCACGGCCGACCCGCTCCGCGTGGACCAGACCGGCCTCTCCAAGCACCGCCAGGTGCTTCGCGATCGCCTGGCGGGTCACCGGGAGGTCGTCGGCCAGCTCGGTGGCGGTGACGGGCCCGTGTTGAGCGACTGCCCGGAGCACGGCGCGGCGCGTCGGGTCACCGAGCGCCTCGAACACCGCGCCGGCGCGGGCCTCAGCGTCCGGCTGCAGGGTCACCCCCGCACGGCGGCGGCGACGAGCAGCAGAGCCTCGAGGTGGAGCAGTCGGTGCGACCAGGCCGCCGCGGCGCTGGCCTCGGCCACCGGTCCGGCGTTGGTGGGGAGGTGCTCCACGACCCGGACGCTGGCGCCGGTGTCGACCGGCGCCAGCGTGATCTCGACTCGGCTGGGTGGTGCCGTCGGATCGTCGTCGGGCCACCAGTGCCAGCTGATGCGGGTGCCGTGCTCCACCTCGTCGATCACGAGCGAACGTCGCTGGCCGTCGGGGTCGACGACATGTCCCGTCGCCCCCGGGACCAGCGTGAGGGCGACGTCGTCGCCCAGCCAGCGACCGAGCTCGTCGGGGTGGGTGAGCAGCTCCCAGGCCTCGTCGAGCGGGGTGGGCAGGGTGATCTGGCGTTCCACGGCGTCCATTCACGCAACTATATGGTTGCGAATCGGGTCTTGCGCCTCTACCGTGCACTAGATGCAACCGGCTGGTTGCGCCTGACGACCGGAGCCGCTGTGATCATCCCCACCGTCCTCGAGACCACCGCCCGCGGTGAGCGCGCCTACGACATCTGGTCGCGGCTCCTCCGCGACCGGATCGTGTTCCTCGGCACGCAGGTGGACGACACCTCAGCCAACCTCGTGATCGCCCAGATGCTGTTCTTGGAGAGCGAGGATCCCGACAAGCCGATCCACCTCTACATCAACAGCCCGGGCGGGGACATGACGGCCTTCTTCGCCATCCACGACACCATGCAGTTCCTGCGGTCGCCGGTGTCCACGATGTGCGTCGGTCAGGCGGCCTCAGCCGCGGCGGTGCTCCTGGCGGCGGGGGAGCCCGGCATGCGGTTCACGCTCCCCAACTCGCGGGTGCTCATCCATCAGCCCCACGGGGGAGCGCAGGGACAGTCCACCGACATCGAGATCCAGGTGCGCGAGATGGTGGAGATGCGCGACCGCATGGTGGGCATCCTCGTGACCGCGACCGGCCAGGATCGGGATCAGATCCTGCGCGACATCGACCGCGATCACATCCTGCGGGGCCTCGATGCGGTGGCCTACGGGCTCGTGGACGATGTGATCGCCCCGCGCGAGCTCCGCAGCGTCGGCGATCAGGCGGCCATCGCTCGCTGACGCGGGTGGCCGAGCGGCAGGGTCAGTTCGAGCGGGCGCCGAGCTGCTTGCGCTCGGACTCGTTCAGGCCGCCCCAGATGCCGTGGGGCTCGCGGATGCGGATCGCATAGCCGAGGCACGGCTGGCGTACCGAGCAGGTGGCACAGATGCCCTTGGCTCGGTTCTCACGCTCGAGCTTCTCTTCCTTGCGCTCGAAGTGCGAGGGCGGGAAGAAGACCTCGGCTTGGGGACCCCGACATGCAGCCTTCATCTGCCAGGCTTCGTCGACACGCTGTGCACTCACTGGTGCACCCTTCGGGTGCGCGCAGTGAGTGATCGGCACTTCGTGCCGGGTAGCGCAGCTGTGCTCATGGTTCGCTCGCTCCGCTCACTCACAGGCGTTCCCCCTTTCGGGGGGCGACCCTACAACTCGCTCTTTGGCCGAAACAAGGGTTAACTTTCGCGAGCGGTTCGGGTGCGACCGCGAACACCCGCAGGTCAGAGGGGGTGCGCCCCCGGATCGCAGGTGGGCTCCCCGTTCCATGGGTCGCCGATCGGGGCCCCGCATTAGTGCGAAAGGCGAACGCATCAATTGGTGGAGCGGGCCTCTCGGTCGTCATGGGCTCCGCCGTCGATGGGCTCCACCTCGAGCAGCAGTCCGTCGATCGCCACGACTCGCACGGACTGACCGGCCTCGATCGGGGTGGCTCGGTTCGTGCGAGCCCGCCACGGGGCATCTCGAACGGTCACGATGCCGTCAGGTGACACCTTCCCGTGCGCCACCCCCTCCTCGCCGATCATCCACTCTCGGCCGATCGTCGGCGTGGAGAAGCGGGTGCGGACCATGGCCGGCAGGCCTGCGACCATGGCGAGGGTCATGCCGGCGATGGCGACGAGCAGGGTGATCCACGACAACGTGATCCCGTCGAAGAGCACGAGCGATCCCACGACGAAGGACACCGTGGCGATGGCGCTCCACGCCCTTGGCACGCCCGTCTGCACGTCGATGCCGTAGCCGAGCAGCGCGAGGAGCAGCAGGCCCACGCCGACGGGGTGGGTGGGGAGCGCGGCCAAGCCGTAGGAACCCAGGACGAGCGATCCCGCGCCCACCATGCCAGCTACGCCGACGCCGGCGGTGAACAGCTCGAAGAGGATCAGGGCGAGGCCGATCACGAAGAGCAGGTACGCGACGGGGGGGCTCGACACGGTGTGCATGAGCTGGCCACCGAGCGGCAGCTGACCGAACCGGGCTTGGCTCACGGGCTCGCGATGCCGGTCTGCTCCGGTGCCCACGATCTTGCTCTCGACATCGTCGAGCCCGAGGATGAACTCGCCGATCGTCGGGGCGTCGTTGTCCACGAGGGCCAGCTCGACCGCGGTGTCGGAGCCGATCTTGTCGCCGACGCTGGCCTTGCCGTCGAGGGTGCCGTCGCCGAGGAGCGCCGGCGTGATCTCCACCCGGCTCTTGGGCGCCACGCCCACCGTCCGTGCCGCGGCGAGCACCTCGGTGGCGCCGCCGGTGGCCGAGCTGCCCGACGGACCCACCCACACGTCGACGGGGATGCGAGCGCTGCGGATGCGCTCGGTGAGCTCGGTGAGCCGGGCGTCGGACACGACTGCATCGGTGCTGTTGAGCTGGAGCACGAGGGCGAGCGCGCCCTGGACCTCTGCGCTGGCGATCTGGGTCTCCACGAAGTCGACGAGCACCCGGTCGAGCAGGCCGCTCACCTCGATGACTGCGACGTAGCCGTGGGCGGCGCGGGAGGGAGCGGTCTGGGCCGGTCGGGCGGCGGCGGGCTGGGCGACGAGGACCGCGAGCGCCGCGAGGTGTGCGAGCAACAGGCCGACCCTGGATAGCCTTTGGCACGTCCGACCACGGGTCGGGAGGGCCGGGGCGGCCCCGGCCAGGAAGGTTGCCTCTGGATCCCGCACGTTTCTTTGCTGCATCTCGGCTGGTCATCGTTGCCGGGAAGGGCGGTGTGGGCAAAACCGTGGTGACCGCCACGTTGGCCCGGGCTGCTGCGCGCGCGGGCCTGTCCGCGCTCGTGATCGAGGTGGAGGGCAAGTCGGGGCTGGGCTCGATGTTCGGGCAGGGGCCCCTCGACTACGCCGAGGTCACCCTCGCCGCGGGCGGCGGACCAGGCGGCGAGGGTGACGTGCGAGCGCGCACACTGACCCCCGACGAGGCGCTGCTCGACTACCTGCGCGATCACGGCATGTCGCGGATCTCCAAGCGGCTCGTGTCCTCGGGAGCGCTCGATGTGGTGTCCACCGCGGCGCCGGGCATCAAGGACATCCTCATCCTCGGCAAGGTGAAGCAGCTCGAGCGCTCACGGGAGACGGATCTCGTGATCCTCGACGCACCCGCCGCCGGTCACGCGATCACGTTCCTGCAGGCGGCCCGCGTGCTGCTCGACACGGTGCGGGTCGGCCCGATCAACGCCCAGGCGCGTGAGGTGATCGAGATGCTCACCGACCACGAGCGATGCCGCGTGATGCTCGTGACGCTCCCCGAGGAGACCCCGGTGAACGAGCTCGTCGACACGGCGTTCAGCCTGGAGGACCGGGTTGGCGTCGCGCTCGGACCCGTCGTGGTGAACGGCCTCTATGACGACATCGTCGGCGTGGCGACCGATCCGGAGGTGGCCGCCACGGCTGCGAGTGCCACGCTGCGCAGCGGGGAGGCGGACGTGCTCCGAGCGGCCGCTGCCTTCCGGGCCGACCGCACCCGGCTCCAGGACGAGCAGGTGCGCCGTCTGGCCGAGCAGCTGCCGTTGGAGCAGATCCGGCTGCCGTTCGTGTTCACCACCGAGATCGGCCCCGAGGAGCTCGACCAGCTGGCCGATCGCTTCCTTGCCGAGATCGAGCGCCGGCCAGAGGCGGTGTGATGTCCGCCGCCACCGCATCGGGCGCGCCGGGCCTGCGCCAGCTGCTCGCGGAGCGTCGCATCCTCGTGTGCTGCGGCTCGGGCGGCGTCGGCAAGACGACCACCGCTGCGGTGCTCGCGCTCGAGGCGGCGCGGGCGGGTCGGCGCGCCGTCGTCGTCACGATCGACCCCGCCAAGCGGTTGGCCGATGCGCTCGGGCTCGAGGGTCTCACGGGCACACCGAGCAAGATCGACGGCGACTGGCCCGGTGAGCTGTGGGCGCTGATGCTCGACACGAAGAGCACCTTCGACGACCTGGTGGTGGCCAACGCCTCGTCACCCGAACAGGGCCAGCGCATCCTGTCGAACCGCTTCTACCGCAACATCTCCGGCGCGCTCTCCGGCACCCAGGAGTACATGGCGATGGAGAAGCTCTACGAGCTGCACCAGCGCACCGACTTCGATCTGGTGGTGGTCGACACGCCCCCAACGCGCAACGCCCTCGACTTCATCGATGCGCCCCGACGCCTCGGTCGGTTCCTCGACCATCGCCTGTTCCGCATCATCACCTCACCTGGTCGTGGGATCGCGAAGGCGGTCAACGTGGCCGCCCAGGCCTTCCTGCGCACCGTCGCCAAGGTGGTGGGCGCCGAGGTGATCGACGACGCCGTCGCGTTCTTCCAAGCCTTCGAGGGGATGGAGGAGGGCTTCCGCACCCGGGCCGACGCGGTGCTCGGGCTCCTGTCCGACGACGACACCGCGTTCGTGCTCGTGGCGTCGCCCCGACGGGACACGATCGAAGAGGCTCGCTACTTCGCCGCCAAGCTCGCGGAGGCCGACATCGCGGTGCGGGCGCTCATCGTGAACCGGATGCACCCCCGGTTCGGCACCGGCCTCGCCGAGGCCACCCGCGAGCGGGCCCGCACCCTCGAGGGCACCGACCTCGGGGGCCTCTACCGCAACCTCGCCGACTTCCAGCTCGTGGCGTCGCGCGAAGAGGAGCACCTGGCCGGACTCGCGGACGCGGTTGCTCCCGCCCCGGTGGTGCGCATCCCGTTCCTCAGCAGCGACGTGCACGACCTCGCCGGGCTCACCGAGGTGGCGGCCTACCTCACCTGACCAACCCCCGCTTCTGTGCGCCCTCACCACTGCGATGCGGTGTTCGGCGTGCACAGATCGGGAGGTCGGTCAGACGGTGCGGGCGTCGGCGAGGGCGGTGGCGGCCTCGTCGACCGTCTCGGTGACGCTGACGATGCGGTCGAAGCCGGTGGTGTGGAGCAGCCGCGTGAGCGTGGGACGGCTGCAGGCCACGGCGACGTCGCCGCCGGCCTCTCGAGCCCGGCGGATCCCGCCGATGAGGGCGCCGAGACCGGCCGAGTCCATGAAGGGCACGCCAGAGAGGTCGATCACCAGGTGGGGCTTGTTGGCGAGGCCTCCGAGGGCGTCTCGGAACTGGCTCACCGTGTAGGCGTCGAGCTCTCCGACCGGGCTGCACAGGGTGTACCCCGGCGCCTCTTCCACTGCGATGTCGAGCACTCGTCCTCCAAGGGGCGGTTCGCCGGCTTCGAGCGATGGTAGCCACGGTAGCGGGGGTGAGATGGAGCGCGTTCGAGGGCACCAACTAGCGTGCCCGACGTGCTCGAGGTCCTGATCGCCACCGATGCTGACGCCGTGTTCGACGAAGTCGACGCGGCACTGGCCGACGAGATGACCGCCGTCGTGCGGGTGCGCTCGGGTGCCGCTGTGGGCCCCGCCGTGGACCGCTCCACGCCCGATCTCGTGGTGCTCGACCTCCAGATTGGGAACATGGGCGGCATCGCCACCTGCCTGCACCTGCGGGCCGAGGCCGAGGAGGGACGGCTCCCCGAGGTGCCGGTCCTGCTCCTGCTCGACCGGGCTGCCGATGTCCAGCTGGCCCGTCGCTCGGGGGCTGAGGGCTGGGTCGTGAAGCCCCTCGATGCCTTCGCGCTGCGTCGCGCCGCCACCGCGATCCTCGCGGGCCAACCCGTCCCCGTCTCCGTGACGCGCCGCCGCGTCGAACCGCCCGCCCCCGCTGAGGTCGCGCCCGCCTGATCCGCCGACGCGGCCGACTTCTCGGCCGTCCGAAGCGATGCGGTAGCCTGACCGCTCCCATCCGGGTGGTGGCTCAGCTTGGCAGAGCGCTGCGTTCGGGACGCAGAGGTCGGGAGTTCAAATCTCCCCCACCCGACCAAGGAAGCCGCTGGTCAGGAGCCTGCGGCTTCTTCCGTGTCGGCGGCCCGGTGTTCTTCATCCCGCGGCGATCCCGCGCGATCCCGCGGCTCGCGTCGATCCCGCGTCCATCCCGCGCCACCCGCGCGACGTTCGGGCGCTCGATCCGCTCTGGGTCGAACAGCCGCCCGATCGCCTCTGCCGCGGCCCGGTCGGCCTCGTTGGTCGCACGGGCGTAGATCTCCAGCGTCATGCGCACGTCGGCATGCCCGAGCCGTGCCTGGGCGGTGCGGATGTCGACGCCGCTGCTCACGAGCCCGGTGGCATTGGCCCGGCGAAGGTCGTGGAACCCGAAGCCAGGGGGCAGCCCGGCTTCGCTCGTGGCGAGGAGCCAGTGCTTGCGCCAGGCGCTGTAGGAGAGGTGGGCGCCGCTCGGCCAGGCGAACACCCACGCGTCGCCGTCGGCCGCCGTCAGGCCGCGCTGGTGGAGGTGCTCGGCGAGGAGCTCGGTCAGCCATCCGGGCATGGTCATCGTGCGACGGCCGGCCCTCGACTTGGGCGGACCGGGGAAGGACACGCCGCCTTTGCCGCGGATGATCTGCTCGGCGACGGTGAGCTCGTTGCGGAGAAGGTCGAGGCGACGCACCCGGAGGCCGGCCACCTCGCCCCATCGAAGCCCGAGCGTCGCGCCGATGTAGGCCATCGGCCCGTAGCTGCCCAGGGCCTCGGCCAGCGCGGCCAGCTCCTCGCTGTTGATCAGGTGCCCGTCGACGGGCTCGGCCGAGGGCAGTCGGGTGCCCCGGCAGGGGGTGCGCCCGATCAGATCGCGGTCAAGGGCGAAGGCCATCACCGCCCGCAGCACGCCGTAGTCGCGCTTCACGGTTCGAGGAGCGTGCGTGGTGGCGTGCTGGTTGACCCAGCGCTGGACCGACGACCCGTCGATGCGGCCGACAGCCATCGGCCCGAAGTGGGGGAGGAGGTGCAGGCGCAGGGTCACCTCGTCGCGCACCCACGTCGACTCCCGCTTCGCCGGGTTCGACTCGAGCCACTCGGCGGCGACATCCGCGAAGGCGATGTTCGACTGGCGTGGATCGATCCACTCGCCTCGGGCCCGCTTGGCCAGCTCTGCCGCCTCGTAGTCCTTGGCCTCGCGCTTCGACCGGAAGGTGCGCGACCGCTCCTTGCCATCCAGGGCGCGGATCCGTACCTCGTAGCGAACCTGGCCGGCGCTGGTCGTCCGACGTTCGATCAAGGCAGGGCTCCTGTGCCGACCGACTCGGCACGGCTGACCGGTGGGAACCGGAGGACTGACGAAGGCACGACCACAAGCGATCGGCGAAGTGGACCCGAGGGTACTCCGGAGGTCGTCACGCCGGCTCCGAGTCGTGCCGGTGCTCGTCGAGCCACGCGTCGATCGCTCCCGGGTCGAACCGCAGCAGGTGCCCCCACTTCACGAACGGGATTCGTCGCTCAGCAACGAGCCGTCGCACGTGCCGCTCGTTGACGCCCAGCCGTTGCGCCACCTCCTCGAGATCCATCAACCTCTGCGCTCGCTCCACGTCCGACATGTCGGCTACCTCCGGTCGGTGGGTTGCCTCAATAGGCCGGAATGCAGCGCGTTCTGTCGCGCCGAGATTCGACTGACGCCCGTCGGGACCTTCATCGGGACCCCAATCGGGACCTCCACCGGGACCGCCCAGCGACAGTGCACTCGTCTGTCGCATACAGAGGTACGCCAGCGGCGGAAGGGATTGTCGCGACGGGCGCTCCAGCGGGTCGCCCGAGGTCGAGGTCCATAGTGGGAGCAGCTAACTGGTCGAGGTGGGACGACAGAACGGATCGACGGTCGAGCTAACGCGGTGGCCGTTTGCCAGATCGATGGCAACCCGGCGCTCGCGCCGGGGCGACAGGCCCGTTGCTCACGCAGGAGTCAGCCAAGATCACGCGCGCACTTGCACTAGGCAGCGCGTCCCATAGCGGGTGCGGTCTCAGCGAGCCATCGATCGGCTGTCCTCATCGGGGGCCGATCCGATCGTGAGACACATAGACCAGATCCTTCGGAGCCGGTTGGACCGTTGGAGATTCGTCGTCGGGCTGGTCAGGGCGCCTTAGTGAGGAGCGCCTGTAGGCGTTCCTCCATTCGCTCGGCGCGAGTGTCCCACCAGGCCTCGAAACCACTTAGCTCATCGGGCAACGGGGCCAAGTCGTGGTGTTCCAGGTAGTGACTCCGGGACTTGGAGGGAAGCGTCTTCACCCACTCGGTGGGGAGCATCGCCGACTTCGTCTCGTTGTGGAGACCCTCGAGGAGCTGGAGGTTTGGAAGGAGATTGACCCAATGTGCCCAGTCCGTAGCATCGGCCCCGGTGATTCCGAGCGCCGTCAGCTTTCGCTTGGTGAACAGCGACTTCGGATAGACGTGATCGACGTGCCAAACGTTGGCAACGTCTACACCCGGGTACAGAAGCGTTAGTAGCAGGAAGACTGCTCGATTGCCGTACGGCGTCCAGACGAGGTCCTCGATCTCCTCCTCGCTGAACACGAGCGACTTTCCCGCACCGAGAAGGGACTTTTCGATCGCCTCGAGGGGAAAGCCCTTGGCTCCTTCTGCGCGAATGACGTCTCGCGACCGAAGCAGGATCGTGTCGACCGCGCCGGTCCAGAACCCGGCCCGGAGGAGTGACCTGATTACGAACGAGCGGATCTTCTCGCGATCGTCGGAGAGCTGGGGGCGGATGACGTCAGCATCACTCAGACCACGATGCTTCGCGTAGTACGCGATCGGGATGAGGACGTTCTGTGCAGTCAGCGACTCGGCCGACAGTCCGAATCGCGCAAGCATCATGGTCGCCACGCGCAGAGCGGAGGCGATCGCATCCCACTCCGTCTCGATGAGACGCACGTTGGCTGCCGTGAAGTTGTCCACCTTGAACTTGATATCCGCCTGGTCTGTCAGGACTAGCGCGGCCTTCAGGACCCGGTCCTTGCTGAACGCGAACCCTCCCCCGATGTCATTCAGTTGGTCCGTCAGGACGTAGATTTCCTCACGGGCGTCACCCTTCCAAAGGGCTGTCGCCACGCTCAGCAACAGGTCCGAGTAGGACAACACCGTCCCACCGCTGTTGACTCGGATGAAGATGTTCAAGACCTTGTCGAGGTCGTTGGACCGTTCGAGGTAGTAGTTCACCAGTAGGTCACGATTGACGAGGTGAACGAGGCGATTCAGAGTTGAGAACGCGTCCTCGTTGTCCGCTAGCTCGCGTTCCTGGAGCAACTTGAAGGGCTCAACCGAGGCCGGATCCATCCCGAGCACGTCAGCCACACGTAGCCAGTGGGACGGGTTCGGATCGCCATTCAGTTGATCCTTGCTCAGGAACTCGAAGCGGAACTTGGTCTCTTCGGCACCGGCCTCGTGGTCGAGCTCGGTGAGGTGTGCGTAGAGATGGCGCTTCGGAAAGGCCGTGGGATCGTTCCAGCGCCGGCGCGGGAGCTTGTCCGTGTACGACCCATGCAGCGCGATGTTCAGGGCGGTCAGACGTTGCTGGCCGTCAAGTACCGCTGTGACACCTCGACCCTTAGCGACCTTCGCTCTGTCGTTATGAGGTGTACGAACATCGAAGTCGGCAACGAACTCGTAGAAGCCGTACTGCGAGACATGCTCCGGCTGAACCTCCCAGAGCAGGAAGGTGCCGATCGGGTAGTCGCGCATCATGCTGTCGAAGAGGCGCACGATCTGGTCGGCAGACCAAACGAACTCGCGCTGGATCGCCGGCAACACGTAATCCCCACGCTCGATCTGCTCCAATGCCCGCGCAATTGTGATCGGGCTTTCGATCTGCACAGCGTCCCCCGTTCGTAAACCCGTCGAGGGAGCGTAGCGATCCGTTCACCCCCGCCGGTCGGACCTCCCGGCGACGGCCAGGCGAATATTCTCCGCGTAGAGGCCGGGGTGCGATCGGTGCGGTGGACCCACGAGGAGGGGGACGGTCAGCCAGGAGCTGGTCGAGAGGCCGACAGCCCCGGGGAAGGTCGGTTCGACGCCGACCTGTCGATCAGTTGTGCAAGAGGTGGTCCTCGGTACACCAACAAACAGAGACCTACGGAGCGGGTTCATCCTGGCCGTCGGAGTCCGGACAGCGACGGACGAGTGGACGTACCTACATTTTGGTCAGGACCACGCGGACCGGATCGGGGCGCTGATCGGGACCTCGGTCGGGACCTCGGTCGGGACCGCCTCACCGCACCCTGACGCGCTGCGCCGGGGCGGCAGAGGTCCCTGGCGTGGTGATGTGTCTCCGAGGTGCTACGAGTGTCATCAGTGGAGTTGCTCTCACACATTGACGATGACCGACCCTTTGGCGTTAACGCGGAGGTTCACCCATCCTTCGCGCCCCCGGACGACGCTGAGCTGCTCTGGCGCTACTTCGATATGGAGAAGTACGTGGCAATGCTCGGCATGGAGGCGCTCTGGCTCTCACGCGCAGACACGCTCGGAGATCCCTTCGAGGGCTCTCTAACGGAGGCGAACGTGCGGGCCCGACCGGACCTCTACGAGGACATTCCGCCAGAAGCCATGAGGAGGATCGAACGCCACCGCATGTTGATGACTAGGCACACCTACATCAGTTGCTGGCACCGGAACAGCGTGGAGTCAGCGGCGATGTGGCGGCTGTATGCCGATCGCGCTGGGATCGCCATCATCTCGAGCTACCGACGCATTCGGGACGCCGTTGGCGAGATCTCCCACCCCAGCAGCGACACCAAGTCGATTTATGCGGGAAACGTCGAGTACGTGAGCTACAAGGACTTCTTCATCCCGGAGGGCAACCTCTTCGACGCGTTCATGCACAAGCGTCACAGCTACGAGCATGAGCGAGAGGTTCGTTTGGTGACGATGGACATTCCGATTCGTACCGACCCGGCCGCTGAAGACGGCCGGTCGGCTGATCTAGAGGCGCCGTCACCCGGTGGCGTTCGTGTTCCTGTCAAACTCGACCAGCTCATTGAAGAGGTGCGGATCTCGCCGTCTGCGCCGCCGTGGCTGCATGAGGCCGTGGTCGCCGTCACGCAGCGCTTCGGGCTTGAAGTTTCGGTGCGCCAGTCGGATCTTGCTGGGGACCCTGTGTACTAGGCGCATCTGGCTCCTTGACTCGACGCCCCCACGGAGGTCCGCCGACGAGATCTGCCGCCCCGGCGCTGAGTGGCGAGGGCACTCCGGGCTGTCACACCCTCAGCCGTAGCGTACAGAGATGGTCTACGCAGAGCCTGAGCCGCTACGGATCTCCGGCCGCCTCAAGGACGCTCTGATCGCCGACCTCGTTCGCGACCCGGAATACGACGCCGACGGCATTCTCCGACGGGGCGCCGGCAATGACCCGTTCGACTGGACTGACCACCTAGCGCGCCAGCTCGGCCTGTCGACCCGCTACCGAGACGAGCGGTTTGCCGGGCTTCACGACACGCTTCTCGTCGTCCTGCCGGAGCTTGATGAACTTCTCAGCCGATGGCCTCCGGAGGCGGATGCCCGCGCGTTGCAGCCCATCACTGAGTCGGCGACGAGAGGCCTTACCGAGGTCGAGGTCTACGCAACGATGCTGGCCGGTTCCAAGGCCTGGAGGAACACCCCCATTGGAGCAGACGTCCAACTCGACAAGCTCGCGGGCCATCTTCGGGCCATCCTCGTTCGGACACTGGCAGCGAGCCTTTCGGACCTTCTGCGGCGGTGGAACGAGTGGGATGTCCGCTCCATCCGCGAGCAACGGGCCGAGGCACTGCGACGTGAGCAAGAAGAACGTGCGGAAGCCACAGCCGAGGCACGAGCCATGCGGGAGGCCGAGGCCAAGAGGCCGTCCCGCCCGAAGTCGAAGCGGATCCCACCTCCGCCTGGGTACCACAGCGGCCAGTTCCAGCCCCCGGGTCCCGACTGGAGCCCGAAGCCACCAGCCGGCTGACGCTGCCGCCCCGAGGCTGCGCGCCGGTTGCCACAGCTAGTGGGGGAAGAGCTGAACGAACTTGAGAAGCTGAACGCCTCGCTGAGTGCTGAGCGTCCCGTAGACGGCGTTGTCGGTGACGATGCCGCTGAGGCCACCGACGTTCGCCAACCCGCGCTGATCCAGGTCGGCGAGGACCAGCTCGAGCACGTCGCCCTCCACGGGCAGCTCAGCGTTGTCGAGCGCAGACCGGCGTGGGCCGCTGATGGCTGGTCGCTCGATGCCGTTCCGTTCGTACCAGCGGTAGGGGTCGGCGAGGTAGGTGAGGACAACGAAGTGCTCGGGACTGAGCTCCTCCACGTACTGGAGGAACCGCATGGCGATGAAGTCGTCGTTGTTCTCGGGGAGGGCTGCGCTCTCGACACAGCTAGCGAGCAATTGAAGCTTCTCTTCGATGTGGGTTCCCAGGGCCGCTTTGCTGGCCTCGATGACGACCGTGATGAAGCCCTCATCGGTGGATAGTGATTCGAGGTCGATGCCTTTGCCCTCGAGAGCTTGGATGCGCTCGGCGAGGAGTTGGAGCCACCGGTGTCGGCGTCGTTCCAGCGAGCTGGGCACGATGAGGTCGAAGAGCTCGGCGGCAGATCCCCCCAGCATTGGGACGGCGGAGATGGCTGCCGTCGCCAAGCCGCGAGCGGTGTCTCTCCCCTTGGAGCGCGGTGGGGTGAGGTGGTCGGACACCGTGACACGCTAACGGCGGGTCAGCGCAGGCCAGGGATGACGAGTTTCGGCGCGCTGCGCCGGGCGGATAGGGCGCAGCGCCCGTGCTCGGGCGGGGCCGCGACGCCGGCGACCCGACCTTCACGGACGTCGGCTCTCGAGCTCAGAGCTATGCCCCAGGACACGAGACGCTGCCGCCTCGGCGCGAGCG
>JBQTKH010000205.1:0-3593 GCA_052386335.1 Microthrixaceae bacterium | reverse complement strand
GTGCCCGCCGACCCCCACCCCACCCGCCCGCGAGCCGGAGAGCGCCCCCACGACGGTGCTGCCGATCACGACGACGGATCTCCGCCTCTTCCTCCACGTGCTCGCGGCCACGGTCTGGGTTGGCGGCCAGGTCGTGGTCGCCGGCTTGGTCCCGGTCCTGCGAGGCATCTCGACGGAAGCACCTCGGCTTGCCGCTCGGCGGTTCGCGGCAGTGGCGTGGCCAGCGTTCGCGGTCG
The DNA here is from genome assembly GCA_052386335.1 of Microthrixaceae bacterium. Lineage (GTDB taxonomy): Bacteria > Actinomycetota > Acidimicrobiia > Acidimicrobiales > VFJN01 > VFJN01. The sequence goes on along the minus strand of JBQTKH010000205.1, from coordinate 3,357 downwards.
TCGTCGCTACCGGCGTGTGGAACCTGCTCGAGGTGCCGCTGGCCGACACCGGTCGTCGCTACCGGACGACGCTCGTGGTGAAGCTCGCGCTCGTTGCCGTCTCCGGCATCGCCGCCTTCGTCCATGCCCGCGCCCGCCGCCCGGTGGCGCTGGCGGCTTGGGGTGCCGTCAGCCTCGCGACTGCGCTGGGTGCCCTGTTCCTCGGGATCGTGCTCCGCGGCTGAGAGAGCACCTTGGCCTCGTTCCGTTCAATCCCCCGCGGATAAGTCGACGTTGTAGGCGTCGTAGACGAGCTCGGCGCCGCGGTGGCGATGCACGAAGATGCGGTGGACGACGTCGAGCAGGTGTGTTCTGACCTGCTCAACGACCGCCTCGTCGCCCGGCGACTCGATACGCGCCGCGGTCTCGTCAACGGCATCGAGGAACGGGCGGTGCTCGGCGCGCAGGCGCTCGATCGCGTGGGCGAGGCGCGGCTCCCGCGCCATGATCTCCTCGAACAGCCCTCCCGGCCCCTCGGTGGCTTCGACGTGGTTCTCGAGTGCGGTTCGCAGGTCGGCGACCGGGCCGCGCGCGCGCTCTTGCCACGAGGCGGCGCGCCCTCCTGCCGGAACGGTCAGCGCTCGCTCAAGGGCCAGTACCGCCTCGTAAAGCTCGTCGCGTCGGGTACGAACCGCTTCGAGTGGGCCGGTCACGCCGTCACTTCCATCATGCGGTCGATGGCGCGCCGGGCGCGCGAGGCGACCGGTTCCTCGACCTTGACCTCGTAGACGAGGTCGCGAAGCGTGCGATACAGCTTCGGGATAGTGATGGTCTTCATGTATTCGCACACCGCGTCTTCGCGCAGTGGAACGAACTGCTTGGCGGGGTTCTCCCGGCGCAGGCGATGGAGCAGCCCGACCTCCGTGCCCACCAAGTCGACCGGGGCCGGGCAGCGACCCGCATGGCGGACCATGCCACCGGTGCTCAGCACGAAGGTGCGGTCAGCCGGGAACTCGCCCTCGGCGACCGCGTACAGGCACTGGCTCACGCACCCGCATTCGGGATGCAGGAGCAGATCGGCGCCGGGATACTCGTCCAGCATGCCCGTCACGTCCTGGGCCCGGATGCCGGCATGGACGTGGCACTCGCCCAGCCACAACAAGAGGTGCCGGCCGGTCATGCGCTCGAGATAGAGGCCGAGGAACATGTCGGGCAGGAACAGGATCTCGCGGTCCTCCGGGATCGAGCGGATCACGTCGACAGCGTTGCTCGACGTGCAGCAGTAGTCGACCGCGCCCTTGACGTCTGCGTCCGTGTTCACATAGGCGACGACTGCTGCGTCGGGGTGCTCCGCCCTCCACCGGCGCACCTCCTCGGCGGTGACCGACGCCGCCAGCGAGCAGCCCGCCTCGGGGTCGGGGATGAGCACGGTCGTGTCCGGACAGAGGATGGCGGTGGTCTCGGCCATGAAGTGGACCCCGCAGAACACGATCAGAGAGGCGTCGGTGCGCGCGGCCTCGTGGGAGAGCTGGAGCGAGTCGCCCACGAAGTCGGCGAGGTCCTGGATCGGGGGAATCTGGTAGTTGTGGGCGAGGATCACCGCTTCCCGCTCGCGGCGCAGGCGATCGATGCGCTCGAGTAGCTGGCGGTCGTCGAGGCCGGTGATCTCGGGGTCGGACTCGACCGCCCGAGTCGCCGCGGTGTCCACCACCGGCGGCCGCGGCCGTCCCACGGGGAGTACATCGTCCGAACGGGTCACGAGGACCTCCTCGTACCTGCCCACCATCGACGAGTCCCGCCGCGCAGACCAGGGCCGTAGGTCATCTCGAAGAGGGGCCCTTCGGCCCTGGGCCCGGCCGGTCAGGTGCCGTTGCATTGAGGCATGACTGGGACATCGGTCTGGCTGCACGAGTACGTGGAGGGCGGCTTCCAGGACATCGTCGAACTCTTACGGTCGAGGCCGTCGATTCTCAGAGCGGCGGGCGCGGACCGTGCCACCACCCGCCGGGCTCGCCAGGCGTTCCCTCGCGTCGGCGCCCACCAGGGCCACGACCACATGGCGACGGTCGAGGTGCACTTCCGGGACATCGATGGAAGGCTCCGGCTCTTCTCCGTCGCGGGCGGGGTGCAGGAGCCCATCACGGAGCTTCTGCTCGAGGGCAGCTCGCTTGCAGAGAACGCTACCGACGCTCCCGGGACACCCCGGCGGTTCCTCGAAGAGCTCGCCCGCCTGCTCGAGGAGGGCCTGCGGGCCCCGCGTGTCGCGTAGTCGAGGCCGAGTTTCTTTGCCGCGTGCGGAGGGCAGCCTCGGGTCTCAGGAAGCGGGAGTGATCAGGCCGTAATGGCCGTCGTAGCGGCGGTACAGCACCCCGCCCCGCCGTGTCTCTGGGTCGAGGGAGAAGACGAACGGCTCGGCCCCGAGGTCGAGCAACGCGACGGCGTCGTCGACCGTCATGGGCGCCGGGATCAGCGGGCTGGCCTCGATCGCGGGCGCAATCTCGCTCCCCGCCGGCGCCGGGGTCGGCTGGATCAGGGCATACCGGCCGCCGGGCAGCCGATGCACGACGTCGTCCTCGCCGGTGTCGGCGTTCGTGAAGAGGAAGAAGTCGTGGTCGAGCAGCTCCATGTCGAGCACGGCCTCCTCGGGGTTGGTGGCGCCGACCGCGAACGACTTGTGGCGGACGATCTCGCGGTCCTCTGCCGGGCGGTCGAAGTACGGGGGCCGGTGGGCCGTGGGGTCGCCGTGGTGCCACTCGTCCCCTCGGTGGCGAATGCTCTCGCTGCGGGCTCGCTCGGTCACGCGTTCGAGGCGCTGGCGGAGGCGGGCCTCGAGCAAGTCGATCGCCTCGTGCATGGTCGCCGCCGCGACCTTCACGCGAACGGCCCGGCCGCGGACGTCCAGGCCGGCTTCAGCGACCGCCGGGTTCGGTCGGGCCGGGTTCGCCCCGGCGATTAGGACCACTCGGGCGAACGGCACCGGCATGCTCGTGTACCGCAGGACGTGTCCCACCTTCTCCCGGGCGTACGCCTGGTCCCCCCGGTTCACGTCACCTCGGGTGGTGACGTTGACACTGTCCGTCGAAGGCGCAAACCGCGACATCTTGGCCTCCTCTGCCCTGTGTGTCTCTCCGGGGTCGATTGTCAGTTCCCCGCCCGGCAGTCCCGAGGGCCGGAAGTCCCGTCGCGGCCCGCCGTTCGCCCCTCGTCGTCGGCGAGGACCCGCAGGACCGCGTCGAGGGTGCGCTCGGGTGTCCCGGTCGTGTCGATCGAGACCGCTGTGGGCCACGGGTCGACGCAGGCGCCCATCGCCGCCGTGACCTCGGGGGTCGCGTCCGAGGCGTCACCGCCCGTACGGCTCCGGGTGCGGATGCGGCCCCC
>JBQTKH010000204.1:0-18538 GCA_052386335.1 Microthrixaceae bacterium | reverse complement strand
TCGGCGAACGCCTCGCCACGATCGCGACGGTCAACGACGTGCACTTCGGTGAGACCGAGTGCGGGGTGATCGACGGTCTCGACATGGGCCCGGTGTTCAGTGCCCAGGAGGGCGACGACCCGTACCCCGAGGTGATGAACCGCGCCGCCATCGCAGAGATCGCCGCCATCGATCCCGATGTGGTGATCGTCAAGGGCGACCTCACCTGCAACGGCACGATCGAGGAGTACGACGCATTCCGGGCCGCGTACGTCAACACCTTCGGCAACCGGCTCGTGCACGTGCGGGGCAACCACGACGCCTACCACGGCGGCACGTACGCAGCAGCGCCCACCCAGCGCGTCGACCTCCCCGGGGTGACCGCGGCCGTGCTCGACACCACCACGCCCGGACACACCCCCGGCCAGGTGACCACCGAGCAGATGGAGTGGCTCGACGACCTGGCCGGGACGGCAGATCGCCCCGTCCTGCTCTTCGGCCACCATCACCCGTGGAGCCCCGACTCGCGCGAGCGACCCGACAGCTACTTCGGGATCCTCCCCGACGACTCGGAGCAGCTCGTGAACGTCGTCGCTCGCCACCCGGGGATCCTCGGCTACTTCGCCGGCCACACCCATCGGAACCGGGTGCGACGGTTCTCCGCCACCGGCGAGCGACCCTGGACCGAGGTGGCGTGCGTCAAGGACTACCCGGGCACGTGGGCGGAGTACCGGGTGTTCGAGGGCGGGGTGCTGCAGATCCACCGACGCATCTCCACTCCGGCCGCGCTCGAGTGGAGCGAGAAGACACGCCAGATGTACGCCGGCACCTACGCCGCCTACGCCCTGGGCGACCTGAGCGATCGCTGCTTCGCCATGCGCAGCTCGACCTGACGATTCAGTCGCCCCACGGGCAGGATGGCGAGCATGTCTCCGCATGACCGCGACCCTTCCGAGCCAGTGCCGCGGGTCGGGCCGTTGTCCGGCATCCGGGTGCTCGACATCGCCACCGTGATCGCCGGGCCTGGCGCGGCGCGCTATCTCGCCGACTACGGCGCTGATGTGCTCAAGATCGAGCGCCCGGGCGCGGGCGACAGCACCCGGGCACTGGGGCTACCCGACCCTGCCGATGGCACCTCCCTGTTCTGGAAGCTCGTGTCGCGCAACAAGCGCTGCGCGACGCTCGACCTGAAGACCGACGATGGCCGAGCGGCGCTCCTTGCCCTCGTTGACGACGCCCACGTGCTCATCGAGAACTTCCGACCGGGCGCGCTCGAGCGGCTGGGCCTCGGCCCTGACGTGCTGCTGGCCCGCAACCCGAACCTCGTGATCACTCGCGTGACCGGTTTCGGCCAGGACGGCCCGTACGCGAACCGTCCGGGCTTCGCCACGATCGCCGAAGCCATGTCGGGGTTCGCGGCGATCAACGGTGAGCCCGACGGCGGCCCGCTGCTCCCCCCGATCGCCCTGACCGACGAGATCACGGCCCTCGCGGGCGCGTTCGCCACGATGACCGCGCTGTGGTCGGGCGTGGGCCAGGTCGTCGACGTGAACCTGCTCGAATCGCTGTTCCAGTGCATGGGTCCACTTCCCGCTGCGCACGCGGCCACCGGGTATCTCCAACCGCGCCTCGGCTCCGGCATCCCGTACTCCGTGCCGCGCGGCACCTGGCAGTGCGGCGACGGGCGCTGGGTCGCGGTGTCGACCTCGGCGGAGTCGGTGGCCGCGCGGGTGATGGAGCTCATCGGCTTCGGCGACCGCGCCGACCTCGCCACCTTCGAAGGTCGCATCGCGGCGCGCGACGAGCTCGACGACCGCATGGCCGAGTGGTGCAGCACGCGGACGCTCGAGGAGGTGCTGATCACCTTCGAGGAGGCGCATGCCGCCGCGGCCCCCGTGTACGACATGGCCGACGTGTTCGCGGACCCGCACTACGCCGCGCGGGGCGCGATCGTCGACGTGGACGGGATCCGCATGCAGGGACTGCTCGCTCGGCTCAGCAAGACCCCCGGCCAGATCCGCTGGGCCGGCCCCGCTCTCGGCGAGCACGACCCGCCACGGTGGGACGGCCCCGTCGCCTGACGCCGCTACGACTCGGCGACCGCAACAGTCAGCGGGTGCCGATGGCCGCGTTCGTCAGACCGAGGGCAGGTTTCCCGCGCGGAGTGCCCGGACGGACTCCGTCATGGTGTGGATGTCGTCGCGACCGTCTCGGCTCGGGTACGGCTCGTCGCCGCGAGCGACCGCCCTGGCACCCGCAAGCTGCGTGGCGCCGAGGAACCCGTAACCCTCTTGCGCGTAGGTCACCGTCGGGCTGTCCGTCGAGCGATGCATTAGCACCCAGGACAACCACGCCGGGTCGCGAGGCGCGCCGTCTGCGATGAGCTGAGCCGCTGCGCCGGCGACCCAGGGGGCGGCAAAGCTGGTTCCCGATCCGCCGCCCACGCCACCGCCGTTGTAGGCGACCGGCACGTAGACACCGGTCGCGAGCAGCTCCGGGTCGAGCTGGCTGAACGACGCCGGCGACCCGTTGGCGTTGGCGGCGCCCACGACCAGCGAGTCCCGCGCACCTGCCCCGGTCAAGAACGTCGACGGTGCCGGCCCGCCGTTTCCGGCGATCCACACGATCAGCACGCCGGCGTCGGTCGCGCGCTCGATGGCGCGGTCGATCTCGTAGAACGGGAACGGCGCTGGCAGCTGAGACCAGAGAGACACGTTGACGACGTCGGCCCCGTTCGCGACCGCCCAGTCGATCCCGCGGCCAACGTCACCCCACGTCGCGGAGTCCGACTCGTCGAGCACCTTCCCCACGAGCAGCTTGACGCCCGGATACGAGCCGACGGTCCGACCGCCGACACGGGACGCGACCATCGTGCCGTGGCCGAGGTCGTCATAGGGTTCCGGTCGCCCGTTGATGAAGTCTGTCCACCCGACGATCTGGTCGGCGTCGAACTCGGCGTGTGACCCGTCGATTCCCGAGTCGAGCACGGCCACCAATGGGGGGTCGTCGGCTGCCCGGGCGGGCGCCTGCGCCACCACCGACGCGACGAGAGCAAGCAGACCGGCAGCCCAGCCGAGGCGACCTCGGCGTGCCCTCAGGGCTGCTCGTCTGGTGGAGGGGACATTCTCGTCAGCTGGCACAGATCGGTCATTCGCCCCTAACGGGCTGGGCACCTGCACCGGCGTGCCAGCGCAGCCCGGGCTGACGCCGCTACGACTCGGCGACCGCCACCTCGATGCGATCCTGGGGCCACTCCTTCGCCGTGGCGAACGCCGTCCTCGCCGCATCAACGAGGTCGCTGGGCGTGAGGGCCTGGCCCGGGTAGCAGGCCACCCCCGCCCGCACCGTCCGCGAACCCGGCTTCGTGCCCAGCGCCCGCCGGAGCCGCTCGACCGCCCACACCGCGCCGTCCTCGGGCGTGTCCTCGAGCATCAGGCCGTACGCGCCGTCAGCGAGACGGCCCGCCACGTCCGAGGCGCGGAGCGTCGAGCGCACCACCGAGGTGACCACCTTCGGATCCGATGCCCGTACCGGGCCGTCGGGCAGCCCGTCCACCACCTCGAAGACCGCGAGTGCGAGGGGCCGCAGCACACGTCGACACGCGATGAGCCGCCAGCTCACCGTGGCCAGGAAGAACGGCTCCGCGAACAGCCCCCCACTCGGGTCGAGCAACGAGCGATCGACGGGCAGCGCGCCATCCTCGGACTCATGCGGCTGCGGGTCTCCCACCGCGGGGAGCGTACCTGGTGGCTGGATCTAGCCCCGGTGGGCCACCGCGAGGTCGACGATCTCGTTCATGATCTTCGTGAGCTCGAAGTCCTTGGGCGTGTACACCGCCGCGACATCGGCGGCGAGGAGGCGCGGTCGGTCGTCCTCCGGGATGATCCCACCCGCGATCACCGGGGCCGTGACACCGAGCGCCCGTGCGAGGCGCACCACCTCGGGCACGAGCTCGAGATGGCTTCCCGACAGGATCGACAGCCCGATGACGTCGACGTCTTCGTCGAGCGCCACCGATGCGATCTGCTCCGGGGTGAGACGGATGCCCTGGTAGATCACCTCGAGCCCGGCGTCTCGGCCAGCCACCGCGATCTGCTCCGCGCCGTTGCTGTGGCCGTCGAGTCCCGGCTTGGCGACGAGCAGTCGTGGCGGTCCTCCGGGGATCAGCTTCACCCGCTCGGCGAGCGCTCGCAGCCCCTCGCTGCCGCGTCCCACGCCTGCCGCGGCCGCAACACCCGTCGGTGCCCGGTACTCGCCGAACACCTCGCGCAGCACATCGGCCCACTCGCCGGTGGTACCGCCCGCATGCGCGAGGTCGACGGTGGCCGGCATGACGTTCTCACCCGATGCGGCAACCCGTCGGAGCTCGTCGAGCGAACGCTTCACGGCGTCGTTGTCGCGGGCGGAGCGCCAGGCCACGACGCCGGCGACCGTCTCCGCCTCGAGCGCCGGGTCGACGCGCAGGATGGACTCGTCGCCCTCGAGGGGCGAGGGCAGCGCCTCGGTGAAGGAGTTGACGCCAACCACCTTGAGGTCGCCCGACTCCAGGCGTCGCATGCGCTCGGCATGGCTCGCCACCAGCCGGCCCTTGAGCTCGTCGATCGCCTCGAAGGCGCCGCCCATGGACAGCACGTCCTCGAGCTCGCTCCACGCGGCGTCGGCGAGCTCGGTGGTGAGGCCCTCCATGACCGTCGAACCAGCGAACAGGTCGCCGTACTCGAGCAGGTCGGTCTCGTAGGCCAGCACCTGCTGCATGCGCAGCGCCCACTGCTGATCCCACGGCCTGGGCAGCCCGAGGGCCTCGTTCCACGCCGGAAGCTGGATCGAGCGGGCGCGGGCGTCACGGGACAGCGTGACGCCGAGCATCTCGAGCACGATGCGCTGCACGTTGTTCTCGGGCTGGGCCTCGGTGAGCCCGAGGCTGTTCACCTGGACGCCGTACCGGAAGCGACGGGCCTTGAAATCCGTGACGCCATAGCGCTCGAGACCGATCCGATCCCAGAGCTGGGTGAAGGCGCGCATCTTGGCGGTCTCCTCCACGAAGCGGATGCCGCTGTTGACGAAGAAGCTGATCGAGGCGAACACCGCCGGGAAGCGATCGTCGTCGACCTGGCCCGACTCCCGGACGGCGTCGAGCACGCCGATGGCCGTCGCGAGCGAGTAGGCCAGCTCCTGCACCGGCGTGGCCCCCGCCTCCTGCAGGTGGTAGCTGCACACGTTCATCGGGTTCCACAGCGGCACCCACTCAGCGCAGAACGCAACCATGTCGACGATCAGTCGACGCGACGGCAGCGGCGGGAAGATGTACGTGCCGCGCGACAGGTACTCCTTGACGATGTCGTTCTGCGTGGTGCCGCGCAGGTCCTGGCTGGCCACACCCTGGCGCTCGGCATTGGCGACGTACAGACCCAGCAGCCACGCCGCCGGCGCGTTGATCGTCATCGACGTGTTCATCTCGCCGACGGGGATGCCGTCGAGCAGCTCGCCCATGTGCCCGAGGTGCACCACCGGCACGCCCACCTTGCCCACCTCACCACGGGCGAGCACGTGATCGGGGTCGTAACCGGTCTGCGTGGGCAGGTCGAACGCGATCGACAGCCCGGTCTGGCCCTTCGCGAGGTTGGAGCGATACAGCTCGTTGCTCGCCGCGGCAGTGGAGTGGCCCGAGTAGGTGCGGATCATCCACGGACGGTCCGGCTGCTCCAGGTGCGAGGTCATGGGCCCATGATCCCTCTGTCGATCAGAGTCGGACAAACCTCAAGGACGCTCCCCGTCGCTCTGCGTCGAGGTCAACCGGAGTAGGGCAGCGCCATCTCCCCCGGCGCGGGCTGACCGTGGCGGAGTCGACGAGCGACCACCGAACGCGCTCGCCAGCGGCGATACCAGCCGGGATCGACCTGCGCCGCCAGCTGCTCGATCCGGGACTGCGTCGTCTCCCACAGCGTCCCCAGCGCGTGAAGCTCCGCAGCCTTGATGATGTCGAGGTCGTCCGCGGCGACACCGTCGAGGACAGCACGCAGGTCGCGCATCTCGGCGGCTGCCTCGGTCAGCTCCGCGTGAATCGGCGCCCCGGGCGTCGATGCGGACGCCGCATGGTCGACCAGCTCGTGCATCGCCGCGACCCACCCGCTCATGCCGGTGCGATACGCGACGGAGCTGAACCCAGCGGACGCGCCGTCCAGCTGTTCGGCCGGAGGGCGAGCGCGTTCGCTGCGCCGGGTCGATCGGAGCTCGCTGCTGCTACGCGCCGCCACGAGCCCGGCTGCGGCCAGTGACCCGCACAGGCCGACGAAGAGCACCGACTGCTCGAGAATCGGGGGCCGACTCCCGTCGAGGATCATCGTGAGGTTGACCAACGCGAGCACGATGGTGGCCCCCAGCCACGGCACGATCGATTCACCGATGAGCGGCATTGCGGAGGGGTGCGGGCGACCGAAGCGGCCCGCGGGACCCTCGCCACGGGCGATCAGCGGTGACATGCACCGTTCATCGGCGCACAACGCCCAAACCTCAACCCCAAATTCGCGTCATCACGACCGGCACGGGCATGCCGTCCCGTCTCCCTTTGAGCAGATCGAGCCGCTTCGCTCAAGTTGCTGGGCACCGGCTCCGAGATAGTGAGAGTGACTTCACACCCATCCTTCGCGTCGCCTCCACAGGGGACCATCGCGACGGTGATCCCGCTGGCGTCCCCTCGGACACGACCACCTCTGCCCCAGGATGGGCCCAGCAGAACCGATGCGGGCGCGCCACCCGAGATCGATGAGCGGATCTGGCGGGCGCTGGATGCGCTCCGCCGACGAGCCGGTGATCGAGCCGCCGAGCTCCCTGCCCGCGTCGGTCGCGCCGCCCTGCGCTGCGAGAGGCTGCTCACCAGCGGACCCACGGTCATCGATCCGATGGCCGTCGACCCGCTCCGCGCCATCGATGCGGCCAACCGCATCCTCGACATCGGCACCACCATCGTCGACATGGTCGATGAGGAGGCGACCGTGCTGGGAGAGGCGCTCGCCTGCGACCTACGAGGACTCCCCTTCGAGCGGCTGGACCGGGTGGCAAGCTGCGTGCTGGCACTGAGCACCGCCCCTCGCGCCACCGCCGCATGGGCTCACCCCACCGCGGCGGCGGCCGCCCAGACGGTCCTGCTCGTCGCTGCGGACGACCTTCGAGACGGCGCTCGGTCACACGCCGAGATGTACGACCGCTACCGAGATGGCATCTGGCAGGTGCCGGACAGCCTGCTCAACGCCGCCCGCCGCCGCTGGCGACTCGTGGCCCATGCTCGGCTGCGGGTCGAGCTGCGCGCCGTCAGCCGCACCGGGCGTGTGCCAGGACGTCTCGGTCCTGCGGCGAAGCAGGTGCTCGCCGCACGAGCTTCACGCGATCGCATCGAGTCGCTCTCACCGCTTCTCTCGCACCACCTCGCGGAGCTGCACCGCGGCCCGTTCAGCGACGTCGATGCTGCGCTTGTCGCAATCGGCGCCGTGCGCGACCTGCAAGCTGCTCTAGGGGAGCTCCTTGCCGCCGATCGCCTTGAGGGGCTCCTGATGGCCGATGCGTTCCGGAGCCACGATGTGACCGGAGCGGCCGCCAGCCTCCACAACGCGCTGCGCGCCTGGGGCACTGACGTGTCGACCGGCGCTCGCGCGAGCGCTGGCACGATGTGCCTGAGCGAGCTCGCCACCTGGATCTCGGAGACATCCCGCGTGCTCCCGTCGCTGAAGGCGGGTCACGCGGCCACGGTGCGGCTCGCCGCCACCGCTCCCACGCTGGGAGCCCTGGTCGACACGCTGCTCCTGCGCGAGAGCGTGCAGGAGATGGTCGACCAGCTCGAGCAGGGCGACGGTACGAGCCACGCGTGGAGTGCGTCGTGAACCGCCTGACGGTCCTCGCGGTGGCAGCACTGGTGGCGCTCGGGTCGGGCGTTGGCCTGGTGCGCTACGTGAGCGGCGCAGACGACCGCGCCGCCGCCTCTGCCGCGCCAGTCGAGGTGCTGGTGGCCGTCACGAACATCCCCGACGGGACCAGCTTCGACGAAGCGCTGGTCGACGGCAGGATCGGGGTCTCCAAGACGCTGCGCGCCTCGCTCCCACCCACCGCAGTCACCGATCGCGCCGTGCTCTCCGGCACGGTGGCCGACGGCGTGCTGCGCGCGGGACAGGTGGTCGTGGAAGGGGCCTTCGTGGACCCGACCGAGAGCCGGGTGGGCGTGGGGCCCCCGACCTTCGCGGATGACCTGCCCAAGGGGACCGTGGCCGTGTCGTTCGATGCCGCCGGAGCCTCAGCGGTGTCCAACCTGATCAGCCCCGGCGACCGGGTGAACCTGCTCATCAGCGTTCCGAACGCGTCGCAGCTCGGACTGCCCGACTCCGGCGGCCCGGCGGTCGTCCACGTCTTCCAGGACCTCGAGATCATCGCCATCGGCACCGCCGTGCGCCCGGCTGAGGGAGCCGACGAGGCGGTGGCCAACCCAGGCGCCAGCACGTACACCGTGGCTGTCGCTCCGGGCGACGCGGCCAGACTCCTCTTCCTGACCCGCCAGTACGAGGTGCTGCTCGCCTTGGTGGGTCCGGGGAACGTGCCCGCCGACCAGCCGGCGGTGGGCCGAGCCGATGCGCTCCCCCCCACCCTCACCCCCGAAGCCGACCGGGTAGGGGCCGGTCAGTGAGCGCGCTCCGTCAGCGCATCCTCGCCGCTCGATCGGAGCAGGAGGCCAACGGATCGAGCCCTCCGTCGACCGAGGGAGCTGCCGCTCCCGGCGAAGCCCCGGCCCCTCCGGACGACGGCGTCGCCGACATCCTCCGGCCATCCGTCGCGCCGCCGGCACCCGCCCCTCGGATCAGCCTCCCGCCCGAGGTGCACGCGGACATCCACCGGCGCGTCGTCAAGGACCTGGGCCCACTCCTCTTCGATGACACCGTGCGAGACGACGAGCTCGAGGAGAAGCTCCACGAGACGATCGCGGTCGCGTTCGCCGACGCCGGCCTCCCCGTCGGCGGGGACCTCTACGACCAGTTCGCGGCTGATATCCGCAACGACGTGGTCGGCTACGGGCCGATCGAGGAGCTGCTGAGCGACGACTCCGTCACCGAGGTGATGGTCAACGGCCCGAACATCGTGTTCGTGGAGCGCGAAGGCAAGGTCGTCGAGGTGGCCTCCGGCTTCGTGGACGGTGCGCACGTCCGACGCGTCATCGACAAGATCGTGTCCAACGTCGGACGACGGATCGATGAGTCCTCCCCGATGGTGGACGCGCGCCTCCCTGATGGCTCACGGGTGAACGCCATCATCCCGCCGCTCGCGATCGACGGGCCCTTCCTCACGATCCGAAAGTTCGCCCGCGACCCGTTCATGGCCGTCGACCTCGTTCGCTTCGGAACGCTGGACGAGCGCAGCGTCCGCTTCCTGCGAGCGTGCATCGAGGGACGCCTGAACATCGTCGTGTCCGGAGGAACCGGCACCGGCAAGACCACGCTGCTCAACGTCCTGTCGTCGTTCATCCCCAACGACGAGCGGATCGTGACCGTCGAAGACGCCAAGGAGCTCCAGCTCCATCAGCGGCATGTGCTCTGCATGGAGACGCGCCCCCCGAACGTCGAGCGAGCCGGCGAGATCACGATCCGCGACCTCGTGAAGAACAGCCTTCGCATGCGCCCCGATCGCATCGTCGTCGGCGAGTGTCGTGGAGGCGAGGCCCTCGACATGCTCCAGGCGATGAACACCGGGCACGACGGCTCGATGACCACCGTCCATGCGAACAGCCCGCGGGACGCGCTGAGCCGCATCGAGACGCTCACGCTGATGGCGGGCTTCGACCTGCCCATCCGAGCGATCCGCGAACAGGTCGCGTCCGCGGTGGACGTCATCGTGCAGCTGACGCGCCTGCGCGACGGCACTCGACGAGTGACGCACATCACCGAGATCGACAGCATGGAGGGCGACAAGATCACCTTGCAGGACATCTACCTGTTCGACTTCAGTGCCGGCGTCGACGCCAACGGTCGCCATCAGGGCAGCCTGCAGCCCACGGGGGTGCGCCCGTCGTTCACAGAGAAGCTGGAGGACACGGGAGTTGCCGTGGGTGCCGAGATGTTCGAGGCCGTTCCAGGGCGCGACCTCCGTGACCGCATGGCAGAGCTGCGGTGAGCTCGGTCTCCGACCCCACGGTCATCGCCCTGCTCATCGGTGTCGTGGTGGGGGTGGGGCTCCTGGTGGCGACGCTCCTCCAGGTGAGCCGTGACCGAAGCCAGATGCTGGCCGAGCATGAAGCGGTTCCGGCGGCGGCCGCCCGCCGGGGTGACCGTCGCACGCGTCGTCTCGATGAGGCGCTCGCCGCATCCCCCACGCTGCGCCGTGCGGTCGAGCTGACCGCGAACCTTGCCAGCCGCAAGGGCGCCCTCGGCTCGGTCGAGCGATCGCTGCGAGCGGCGGACGTACCCGTACGACCCGCCGAGGTCATTCTCGGTCACCTGGTCGGCACGCTCGTGGCCCCGCCGGTTGTCTTCCTCCTGACCGGGTCCGTGCCCAATGCGATCTTCGCCCTCATCGTCGCCGGCGCGGGCCCGCCGCTCGTGCTTCGCTTCCTCGCCAAGCGCCGCCTCAAGCGGTTCGGAAACCAGCTCCCCGATGCGCTCACGGCGCTCGCCGGCGCCCTCCGGGCAGGTCGCTCGGTCGGTCAGGCCATGGAGGCACTGTCCCGCGAAGTGGGCGACCCGATGGGCCGCGAGCTTCGCAAGGTCGTGGCCGAGGTGCGCCTCGGGCGGACCCTCCACGACACCCTCGCCGACGCTGCCGAGCGCGTGGGAAGTGATGACTTCCGCTGGGCTGTCCTCGCGATGCAGATCCAGTCCGAGGTAGGCGGCAACCTCGCCGAGCTCCTCGACCAGGTGGCCGCGACGATGCGGGAGCGGACGCGCATGCGCGGAGAGGTGAAGGCGCTGACCGCTGAGGGCCGCGCCTCCGCCCTCATGCTCGTCGTGATGGTTCCCGCCCTCGGTGGGGTCATGGCGATGATGAACCCGTCCTACATGGCCCCGCTGTTCACCACCTCAGGCGGCCACATCATGCTCGGCATCAGCACGGTGATGATCGGCGGTGGCTACTTCTGGATGAGCCGGATGGTGAAGATCGATGTCTGAGATCCTCCAGCTGGACGGGGTGGGCGCGATCTTCGCCGTCGTCACCGCGCTCAGCGGCGCCTTCCTCGTCGCGGGGATCGGACAGCTCGTCCTCGACCGCGTCAGCCTGAGGAGCAAGCTCCGCGGGATCGACGACCTCTACAAGTTCGTCGACGTCAGAGACCAGGAGCTGATGCTCCCGTTCGCGGACCGGGTGGCGGCGCCGATGCTCGGAGCCCTGTCGAAGCTCGGTTGGCGCTTCTCTCCCGCGGGGCGCGTCGAGCAGATCCGGGTGATGCTCCGACGAGCCGGTCGGCCCGAAGTCGACACCGACCGCTACCTCGCCCTGCGGGTGCTGTCGATCCTGGCATCGCCCTTTGCCGCGTACGCGGCCTGGACGCTGGCAGCGTCCCAAGGCCGCATGCTGAGGCTGATCTGCACCGGCCTGGCCGTCTCGTGCTGCACGATCCTCCCGAGTCGCAGACTCCGGTCTGCGGTGGAGTCGCGCGAGGAGCTCATCCTCCGTCAGCTGCCCGACATCATGGACCTGCTCGTCATCTGCATGGAGGCAGGGCTCGGCTTCACATCGGCCGTGTCGCGAACTGTGGCGAACATCGACGGCGAGATGTCCGACGAGTTCGCGCTCGCCCTTGGCGAGATGCGCGCCGGCGCCAGCCGAGCCGACGCGCTGAGCGGGCTCGCCGAGCGAGTGCACCTCCCACAAGTCAGATCGTTCGTGATGGCGATCCGCCAGGCCGACCAGTTCGGGATCTCGGTGTCCACCGTGCTCCGCAACCAGGCCGACGAGATGCGGGTGACCCGCCGCCAGATCGCCCAGGAGAAGGCGCAGAAGGCACCCGTGAAGATGCTCGTGCCGATGGTGTTCTGCATCTTCCCCCCGATGTTCATCGTCGTGATCGGTCCCGCCGGGCTTGCAATGAGCGCGAGCGGAGGGTTCTGACGTGAGCGATTCGGAGTCCCAACGGGGTCACCGCAGGGGTCGGGAGGACCGGGGCGCGGTGCTCGTCGAGTTCGCGCTTGTGCTTCCGATCCTGATGATGCTCCTGCTCGGCACGGTGAGCGGCGCAACGGCGTGGAACCAGAGCCAAGCACTTGGACAGGGCACGCGCGTGGCTGGCCGCTACGCCGCAACGCTGCCCCTGCCGTCCCCGGCCGACACCGCCGCGATGAACACCTGGCTCGACGGCGTGATCGACCGCGCCCTCGCAGCGAGCGAGGGAAGGATGGCCGACGGTGTGAGCGGGCGTTTGGTGTGCGCCGCCTACGTCGACCCGGCGGGGGCCGCACCGGACGAGACCTTCAGCCGCACGATCGACGCGGCTGGCACCCGCACGTCGGGGACCTCGACCTGCTTCTCCGACGGCCAGTCGGACTCTGAGCGTCGTGTCCAAGTGGTGGAGGAGCTCGACAGCTTCCTCGACATCGGACTGTGGCGCCAGGCGCTCCGCCTGAAGCGCACCGTCGTCTACCGGTTCGAGGCCGACGGTGGGATCTGACCGACCGCGCCGTCGGGGCCGCTGCGGTCGAGATGACGCTGGCGCGGTGATCGTGCTCGTGGCCGCGACCATTGGCGCCTTGTTCGTCATGGTTGCCCTCGTGGTCGACCTGAGCGGCGCACGCCGCGACCGCGACGCCGACCAGGTCGCCGCCGATGCGATCGCGCTCGCAGGCGCCTCGAGCCTCGGCGGATCCGACAGCAGTGCGGTGATGGCCTGCGAGGCGGCCTGGGACTACATCGTCGTCAACCTCCCAACCGCAAAGACCGCCCCCGCTCCCTCGTGCACCACCTTCGCCACCGCGTGCGCCCCCACCGTGGCCCGCCAGGTGCAGACGACGATCAGCGAGTACGCGATCACGCTCGTCCACCCCGTCCCGACCACCAGCACCCTCCTCCAGGGGCAGACCGCTGGGGCGCTCGACGGCAGCCCCTGTGATCGCTTCGGCGTGCGGGTACAACAGACGCGAGCCAACCTCGTGGCAAGCGGGTCGACCGCCCTCGACGTCACCGCGACGGCGCGCTACATCCGCGGCGTCGGCGACGTGCAAGCCCCCCTGGTCCTGCTGGCCGAGCACGCCTGCGCCGCGCTCACCGTCAACGGCACGGCCAACCTCACGGTGAACACAGCGAGCGGGGCTCCCGGATACATCGTCGTCGACTCCGACGGAGCGGCCTGCTCGAACCCGAACAAGGTGGTCTTCGACGTCGACGGGAACGGCACGGTCGCGGCCGGTCAGATCTCGATGTGGGCCTTGGCCGACGGCGACCCGACCAGCGCCTACAGCAACGGTCTCGTCAGCCCGGTGCCCACGCCGTCCTCGGCCCCAGTCGGCCAGAACGGCATGCAGTGGCGGTACAATTGCGATCCGGCGAAGGGCTGCCCGTTCGCCGGCCCACCGCACATCGACGACATGGTGGCGAGCTGGGGCGGGGCCGGCGAGCCGCTTCCGCTCGGCACGTTCACGCGGTGGACGACCAGCGGGCGCAGCTGCTCGCCCAGCGGAGCGACGGTGGTACCCGCGGGCGACTGGTACATCGACTGCGGCACCAGCGGGATCTCCACCAACGGGACCATCACGTTCCAGGGCGGCAACATCGTCAGCGACGGCCCGATCACGGCCACCGGAAGCGGTGGCCTCCGGGTCAACTGCTCCGACAGCGACCCCACCGACCTGATCGCCCCGGCGACGTGCCCCGCTGACCCACCGGCACCGTCGATCCTGTACCTGCGCTCCGGCGACCTCGCGGACAGCGGAGACCTGGATCTGCGCGAGACCATGGCCTACCTGGCGTCGGGCAAGGTGACCATCAACGGCAACCAAACGATCAACTGGACCGCCCCGAACGACCCCGCCCACCGATTCGACGACCTCCTCGTCTGGACTGCCACGACGAGCCTCATCAAGATCACGGGGTCGGTGACCCTCAACATGGAGGGCACCTTCTTCGCCCCCAACGCGGCGCTCGAGCTCGCGGGCAACTCAGGCGGCCAGGCCTTGGGCGCTCAGATCTTCGCCCGAACCGCATCGTTGGCGGGCACCGCGCAGCTCACCCTCGCCCCCAAGGCCGACCGAAGCCTCCCCGTCGGCAACGGACGGCCCGTGCTCATCCGCTGACCGCGTCCGCGGACAACGCTCGCCGTCGCCGGCCCTCCGGCCGCCTACTGCCAGCATGACGGCAGCGGCTGGGCCAGTGCCGTCTCGAGCAGGGCGAGGTACTGGGCTCGCGGAACCTCCACTGCGCCCATCGTCACGAGGTGCTCGGTGGTCCACTGCACGTCGAGGAGGCGCCCACCCACGCCATCGCGCAAGAGGTCGACGAGGGCGACCAACGCCACCTTGGATGCGTCGGGGCGGCGGTGGAACATCGACACACCGGCGAACAGACCCCCGATGGCTACGCCGTACAGCCCGCCTGCCAAGCCGTCGTCGTCCCACGCCTCGACGCTGTGGGCCCAGCCGAGCTCGTGCAGCCGGCGATAGGCCGCTGCCACCGCCGGGCTGATCCAGCCGCCGGCACGCTCGGGCTCGGCGCACCCATCGACCACCGAGTCGAAGGC
Organism: Microthrixaceae bacterium; assembly: GCA_052386335.1. Classification (GTDB taxonomy): domain Bacteria; phylum Actinomycetota; class Acidimicrobiia; order Acidimicrobiales; family VFJN01; genus VFJN01. The sequence continues at coordinate 3,864 of JBQTKH010000204.1, read as the reverse complement.
GGCGTCGATGCGCACGTCATAGCGACGGCACGACCGTCGGAGCGATCGGCTGACGCGCAGACCGTCGAGGGGGAGCACCGCGCGTGGGTCAGGGGAGAACCACGCCACCGACTCGGTTCCGTCTAGCGGCATCGGGAACAGGCCGCTGCGGTACGCAGCGAGCAGCGTGCCTGGCTCGAGGTCGGCACCGACCCCGACGACGCCATGCTCATCAGGCGCGAGGGAGCGACCGAGCGCCCATCGCGACGGCGGTGGCTCCACAGGCACGAGACGAGGCCCGTCGATGGCGTCGGCTACTTGGTCGTCGCGGCGCCGCCGTCGACGGGGATGACGGTGCCGGTGAGGAAGCTGCCGGCGCGGGAGCAGAGGAAGATCGCCGGGCCGGCCATGTCGTCCGGGCGGCCGATGCGCTTCAGCGGCATCATCTTCGCCATCTGGTCACCGGCTGCCTCGAGGGTGGCCCGCATCATCCGGGACTGGAACGGGCCGGGAGCGATCGCGTTCACCGTGATCTCCGGCGCGAGGTGCTTGGCCAGGTGCCGCGTGAGCTGGTGCACCGCCGCCTTCGATGCCGAGTAGGAGAACGTCTCGAGCATCGGGACCTGGATGCCGTCGATCGAGCCGATGTTGATCACGCGGGCCGGTTCGTCAGCGGTGCCCGCGGCCTGCAGCAGTGGCAGCAAGAACTTCGTCGTGTGGAACACGCCTTCGACGTTGACATCGAGCACGCGGGCCCACGACTTGCTGTCGTGCTCCGCGAGCGGCGCCCCCCACGTGGCGCCGGCGTTGTTCACGAGGATGTCGAGCGAATCCCATCGCGCGGCGACGGCCTCGCCAAGGGAGCGGCACCCGTCCTCGGTGGCGAGGTCGGCGACCACGTAGGCGCACTCCCCCACCTTCGAGAGGTCGTCGGTGACCTCCCTGAGGGATGCCTCCTTGCGAGAGGCGATGATCACGCTGACCCCGGCTTCGACGAAGCCGCGGGCGATCATCGTGCCGATGCCGCTGCTCCCCCCGGTGACGACGGCCCGCTTGCCTGCGATGTCGAACAGCTCAGATGCGCTCATGGCGCCCCTGGTTACTACTTCTTGCGGTAGTCGAAGAAGCCGGAGCCCGACTTCCGGCCCAGCTCGCCTGCCGCGACCATGCGGCGCAGGAGCGGCATGGCCGCGTAGTTCGGGTCGCGGAACTCGTCGTAGAGGGCATCGAGGATCGACAGCGAGGTGTCGAGACCCACGAGATCGAGCAGCGCCAGCGGGCCCATCGGGAAGTTGCAGCCGCCCTTCATCGCCGTGTCGATGTCGTCACGGGAGGCCGTACCGGCCTCGAGCATGCGCACCGCGTTGTTCAGGTAGGGGAACAAGAGCGCGTTCACGATGAAGCCGGCCCGGTCCTTCACCTCCACGACGTCCTTGCCGCAGCCGCTGGCGAACGCCTTGGCTGCTGCGACGGTGTCGTCGGACGCCGTGAGCGGCGCGATGACCTCGACGAGGCTCATCATCGGCGCAGGGTTGAAGAAGTGGATGCCGACGACCTTGTCGGGCCGCTCCGTGGCCATGGCCAGCTCGACGACCGGGAGGGTGGAGGTGTTGGTGGCAAGGATCCCTTCGGGCTTCACGATGTCGTCGAGCCGGGTGAACAGCTCCTTCTTGACCGCCAGGTCCTCCACGACCGACTCGAGCACCAGGTCGCAGTCGTGCAGCGCGTGCAGGTCGTCGGTGGAGCTCACCCGAGCCAGGATCTCCTTGGCCGCCTGCTCCTCGACCTTGCCCCGCTCGACCTGCTTGGCGAGCGACTTCTCGAGCGAGGCCACCATCGCGTCGGCGGTCTCCTGCTTACGTGACCGCAGGATGACCTCGACGCCCGCCTTGGCGGCGACCTCCGCGATGCCTGATCCCATGATCCCCGAACCGACGACGCCCAAGCGAGAGATGGTCATGGGGCGCGACGCTACCGATGGGTAACAACCGGGGTCCAGATCGCACCCAGGTAGCGTGCGGCGATGCCCGGCACCCTTGCTCTGATCGGTGGCGCCGAGTGGCGCGACGGCTGCGACTTCGACCGAGACCTGCTCGACGCCGGTGCCACGCGCGAGGTCGTGGTGATCCCCACGGCGGCCGCCTACGAGCACCCCGACCAGCTCGTGGCGAGCGCCGAGCGATGGTTCGCCCAGCTGGGGGCGAGCGCCACCTCGGTCCCCGTGCTCACCCGCGCCGACGCGCTGCTGCCGGAGAACGTCGGCCCCGTGCGCGATGCGCGGTGCATCTACCTCGCAGGCGGGTCACCGATGCACCTGCGATCGGTGCTGAAGGACAGCCCCGTCTGGACCGCGCTCGTTGCCGCGTGGCAGGACGGTGCCACCGTCGCGGGCTCCTCAGCGGGGGCGATGGTGCTCTGTGATCCGATGGTCGACCCGCGCGGTGGCGCCCTCACGCTCGGCCTCGGCCTCGTGGAGCAGCTGGCGGTGATCCCGCACCACGAGTCGTGGAGCGAGGACAAGGCCAAGCGCACGCTCCACATCGCGCCCGCCGGGCTCCCCATCGCAGGGATCGACGAGCGGACCGCGCTCATCCGCGATCCAGCCGGGTCGTGGTCGGTGGCCGGCGTCGGTGAGGTGGTGGTGTTCGTCGACGGCGAGGTCGCCGATCTCGGCTCGCTCCCCTGAGCGCGCTCGCTCAACCCTCCCGTCGGGCTGCACCGGTTGCTGCGAGCCGGTCGACGCGCCGTCTGACTAGTGCGAAATGGCCCGCGCGGGCCATGGCTCGGATCGACGCGAACTGTGACAATGCGTGCAGGGTGTGGGGAACCAGGGAGATGTCACGGTGGATCGAGCCGATGCAGAACTCGGATCACGCGTGCGAGCGCTCCAGCTCGCGCTGTTCGCGCATGCCGTCGTCGGGCTCGCGCTGCTCGCCTGGGCTCCCCATCTCGCCGCTCTCGTCGCGCTGCCCGCGGTGGCCACCGTCCTCGCCGTCCAACGAGCCACCTTCAGCGACGGCCTCCAGGTGCACGAGATGGCGCGCCTGCGCCAGGCAGAGCTCGCGCTCGCCGGGGCCGGCACGACGGAGACCGCGGCACGAGAGCTCGCGGAGCACGCCATGGCGCTGCTGGGCGCGCCACACGCCACGGTGCTGATCGAGGGCATCGGCGACACGGTCCGCGTCACCGCGGGCGACTCGGACGGCTCCGTGTTCGGCGACGGGAGCCGCATGCGCCTCCTCGAGGATGCCGGTGTGCCACGAGGCTCGATCGCCGTGAGCGCCCGCGCCGATGGTCGCCCGTACACGCAGCGCCAGGAGCGGATGCTCGATGCGCTCGCCCAGCGCGTCTCAGCGACGCTCCATCGCCTGTCGTTGTTCAGCGAGGTGCAATGTGAGCGACGAACGCTCGCAGACGTGCTCGAGTCGTCGTCCGATGGCATCTTCACCGTGGGCCTCGACATGGCGGTGCGCACGTGGAACCCCGCGATGGCTCGCATCACCCAGGTGCCGGCTCGGCGAGCGGTGGGCAAGCGGGTGGCCTCGGTGTTCCGTCCGGTCGGTGAAGACGGGCTGCCTCGCTACGGACAGGCCGATCCCGGCCGCGCCTCGGAGTCGAGGACAGCGGTGGTGTCCATCGACAGCGCGGGAGAGGAGCGGTGGCTCACGTGCAGCTGGTCGCCGCTGTCCGAGGGCGGCTACGTCGTCGTCGCCCGCGACGACACCGAACGCAAGAAGATCCAAGACGACAAGGACGGTTGGGTGGCCCAGGTCAGCCACGAGCTCCGCACGCCGCTGACACCGATCAAGGGCTTCGTCCAGACCCTGCAACGCCGCGATGGGGAGTTCAGCACTGAGGAGCGCCAGCGCATCTACGGCGTGGTGC
>JBQTKH010000203.1:0-13507 GCA_052386335.1 Microthrixaceae bacterium | reverse complement strand
ATGCCCTCGCCGACGAGCTGATCGCCGAGCGCCTGCCGGAAGCTCACGCAGGTCGGGAGTAGGCCCCCCAGGGCCAGGGCCAGCTCCCGGGCTGCCTCGGCGCTCCCCGGGAGCGCATCGTGCGCGCGCAGGCCGGTCAGGGGCACGACGACCTGAGGCGCACCCGCGACCTCGGTTCGGGGAACGGGCACGACGACGTCGCCCCGGGCCGCGATGGACACCGCGCTGATGCCAGCGGGCAGCGGCGTGCGCGCCAGCTCGGCGACGAGATCGGAGGTCTCCGAGAGCTGACGGACGGCCACGTCGTCGTCGTCGACGTCGAGGTCGACGACCGCGCCGAGACCGTCGAGTGCGATCGACCCCGCCGCTGTGGTGCCGACCGCTCCGATCGCCGTGGCGAGGTCGGCCCCGCCGTGCGGGGTACCGAGGGTGGCGACGAGCCCGAGCCGCTCGAGCCACGCCGAGCCGTGACGGCGCTCGAGCTCGGCGAGCGCGAGGCGAGCAACGATGCCGCCCTGGGAGTGGGCGTAGACGTCGAGCGGGGCACCGGGCGCGTCGTCCGCGACGGCGTCGATCAGGTCGGCGAGGCGACGCCCCGCGATCCGGAGGTCGGAGGTGGTGTCGGCGGGGGCGTAGGCCGTGACTGGGACACCCGCGAACCCGTCGTCAGGATCCGCGATCCGACCGCCGTCATAGCTGAAGCGAGCCACATCGCGGGGGTCGTACCCGAGGCGCCTCGTGTCGAGGTCGTCGATGGCGGCATCGTCGCTGGACGAGCCGAGTCCACCGACCAGCACGGCCACCCGCCGACCCGTGGGGGGCGCCGGGACGGCCTGCGTCGTGGGGGTGCAGGCCCGGCGGGACACATCGTTGGCGCGCACCCACGCCCGCACGCTCGTCAGCACGACGTCGCGGGCCCGACCGGGGCCCATCCGGTCGAGGTAGTGGGCGGCGGTTCGCAGCGTCTGGCTCCCCTCGTCGCGCAGCCAGCCGGCCGTGGCACCCGCCGCGTCGGCGGTGTAGCCCGCGACCGCACCGACCGCGTCCCCCACCCCGCCGATGAGCTGCGACACGGCGCTGCGCTCGCCGCCCGGCCCGCGCCCCGGTGGCTCGTCGAACGGCACGAGCCGCACCCGCACCGGTCCGCCCCCGAAGAGCGACGCCGGATCGAAGTAGGCGTCCCCGCGACGCGCTCCCAGGTGGAGGTGTCCGACGGTGGTGCCGACGCGCTGGCCACGCGCCACCCGTTGTCCCACCACCACCTCGACCCGAGCCAGGAAGGAGTAGGTGGTGCGCACCCCATCGGGATGCCGGACCGTGACGTGACGGGTGCCGGCCACGAGCCCCGCGAAGGTCACGGTGCCGGCGGCGGTCGCCGCCACCGGGGTGCCCGGCGCCGTGCCGTACTCGAGACCCCGGTTGCCGGGCCCGTAGGGACCGGTCGGCGGCCGGAACGGATCGACCACGGTGGCGTCCACCGGGGGCACATGACTGGGCGGAGGTGCCGTCGCGGAGGCCGACGCCAGCGGCACAGCCAGGAGCACCAGGCACAGGGCGAGCACGGCCAGCGCGGCGCGACGAGGCATCGGGCCTCCCCTTCATGGACGCGTGGAAGCGACAAGGGGGAAGTGATGTGGGGGAACGCGGCGGCCGCGGTGGGCGGCGAGGGTGCGGCAGCTAGGCGATCTCGCGTTCGGAGGCCGCCATGCGAGCCCGGAGCTGGATCACCGACTTGGTGTGGATCTGGCAGACCCGGCTCTCGGTGACGCCGAGGATCGAGCCGATCTCCGCCAGGGTGAGACCCTCGTAGTAGTAGAGGGTGAGGACGGTCTTCTCGCGCTCGGGCAGGCGGTTGATGGCGTCGGCGAGGATCTGGCGCATCTCCTCCACCTCATACGCGGCCACTGGACCGATGCCGGAGTCAGCGACCGTGTCGCCGAGCGTCATCGACTCGCCGCGCTCCCCGCCCGAGAGCATCTCGTCGAGCGCCACGAGACCCGTGAACGAGATCTGCCCGAGGGTGGCCTGCAGCTGCTCGTCGGTGACGTCGAGCTCTGCCGCCAGCTCGACGTCGGTGGGCGTGCGGTGGAGCTGCCCTTCGAGCTTGGAGTACGCCTTCTCGATGGCGCGCGCCTTCGCGCGCACCGATCGAGGGACCCAGTCGATCGATCGCAGCTCGTCGAGGATGTTCCCCTTGATGCGAGCGATCGCGTAGGTCTCGAACTTGAAGCCGCGCTCGAGGTCGAACTTCTCGATGGCATCGATGAGCCCGAAGATGCCGTAGGAGACGAGATCGGCCTGGTCCACGTTCTGGGGCAGTCCGGTGGCGACGCGGCCGGCGACGTACTTCACCAATGGCGAGTAGTGCACGATCAGCTGGTCGCGCAGCTCCCGCTGACCATCGGCCTTGTACTCAGCCCACAGCCGTTGGATGTCGGGTTCGAGATCGTTGGTGGTCACGGAATGGCCTCTCGCCCTAGGCCCGTGGGTGGGTGGCGTCGTACACGGACCGGAGCCGCTCGCGGCTGACGTGAGTGTATCGCTGGGTGGTGGAGAGGTCGGCGTGACCGAGCAGCTCCTGGACGGCTCGCAGATCGGCACCACCGTCGAGCAGGTGCGTGGCGAAGGTGTGACGCAGTGCGTGGGGGTGCGTGGGCGCCGGAGCGCGCCGGTCGAGGAGGCGGCGCACATCGCGGGGGGTGAGCCGCTTCCCCCGCCGATTGACGAAGAGGGCACCGGCCGGGGTGTCGGCGGTGAGGAGGTGCGGGCGGTGCTCGGACACCCACGACCGGAGTGCCGCCACCGCCGGCTCGCTGAGGGGCACGGTGCGCTGCTTCGACCCCTTCCCCCACACCACGGCCCGACCACGCGCGAGGTCGAGGTCGTCGAGGCCGAGACCGCACAGCTCCCCGACGCGCAGCCCGCTGCCGTAGAGCACCTCGAGCACCGCGTCGTCGCGCGAGCGCACTGCGGGGGGATCGTCGTCGAGGGTGCGGGGTGGCTCGTCGAGGAGCACGTTGAGCTCGTCCTGCCGCAGCACGCGCGGGAGACGGCCATCCCCGCGTGGGGCGGACAGCCCGCTCGCCGGGTCGACGGGCAGGAGGCCGCTGCGAGTGGCCCAACGGAAGTACCGACGCAACGTGGACGCCTTGCGAGCCACGGAACGACGCGCGTACTGGCGGGTGGCCAGGTGGGCGACGTACCGACGGAGCAGCAGCCGGTCGACGTCGGCCGCACCGACCGCGCCCTGCTCCGCGGCCCAGGCCACGAACCCGGCAAGGTCGCTGCGGTACGCGTCGAGCGTGCGCGGCGCCACCGAGCTGAGCGAGCTGAGGAACTCCTGCTCATGCCACGCCATCGGAGCACCGTACCGCCGAGCCATCCGTTCGCCGTGCCATCACCAGGGCAGGTCGTCACTGCGCCGCCACCCGTTCATACCAGCCACCGTGTCGTTCGACCCATCGGGCCGCGACCAGCGCCTCCAGCGCGACCGCGAGCTCCGCGAGGTGGATGCCGGTGCGCACGGCGAGGTGCTCGAGGGTGGCCGGCTCCCAGTCGAAGGCGCTCAGGACTGCCTGGCCCGTGGCATCGGGGGCTGAGCGTCGATCCGCGCTGCCCCGACGAGCCGCCGGGGTGAGTCCGAGGGCCACCAGGACATCGGTGACGTCGCGCGCCGGGTGGCAGCCCTCCGCGAGGAGCTGGTTCGTGCCCGCGGCCGCAGGACTGCGCACCGAGCCCGGCACGGCCAGGATCGGCACATCGCGCCGCTCGGCCTCGGTCACCGTGTGCTGGGACCCGCCGTTGGCATGCGATTCGACGACGACCACGACGTCGGCCAGCGCGGCGATGATCCGGTTGCGGGCGGGGAACCGCCACGCCGCTGGACGCACGCCGAGCGGCGCTTCGCTCAACAGCAAGCCGCCGCTGGCGACCGAGTGCCACAGCTCGCGGTGACGCGCCGGGTACACGACATCGAGGCCCGACCCCACCACGCCGACGGGCGGCGCGCTGTCTGCCACGGACCGAGCGTCGAGCACGCCGCGGTGAGCAGCGCCATCGATCCCGAGTGCGAGCCCCGACACCACCGCGACGTCGTTTGTGGCGAGGTCGCGTCCGAGCTCACGCGCCAGGCCCGCGCCGACACCGGTGCACCGCCGCGTGCCCACCACCGCAGCGCGGGCTCGCACGACGCACTCCAGGTCGCCGAGTGCGAAGAGCACCGCCGGAGGCTCGATGTCATCACGCAGGACATCGGGGTACTCCGAGTCGTCTCGCAGGAGCACCACGATGCCGCTGCCGCGGTGCGCCGCGAGCGTCACGGCACCATCAGCGGTGGCTGCCGCCGCCTGCCACATGGCGAGGAATGAGCCGACCTCGGCTGCTTTGGTTCCCGCGAGCAACGAGCTGCCGTCCGGGAGCGTGAGGCGATCGAGCACTCCTGAGGTGGCTCGAGCCCACGCCTCGGCGGGCGCCCACGCGTCGAGGAACGCCGAGAGGCGGCGTGGGCCCATCCCGGGCAGCCCGGCCAGCAAGATGGCGGCCCCTCGGTGGCCGTCCGGATCGTGACTCATCCGGCGAGGGCGGCCGCGGCGGGCACCATGCCGGGCGCGTCGACGCGCAGGCTCAGCGCGATCGCCACGTGGGCGGCACTCACCGCCCCCGGCGCACCCTGAAGGTCAGCGATCGTGCGAGCCACCCGGCGAACCCGGTGCAACCCGCGAGCAGAGAGCCGCCCGGAGCGCAGCGCCGCCTCCAGCAGTGCGGTGGCGCCATCGTCGAGCGGGGCGACCTCATCGAGGCGCTTCGCAGCCAGCTCCGCGTTGGTGCGCACGCCCCGAGCGATCGCGCACGCCCGAGCCGCCTGCACCCGCGCCGCGACGGCCGCCGACGACTCTCCCGCCTCGTGCCCGAGCAGATCCTCCACCGTGGGTCGCCCCACCTCGACCCGCAGGTCGAAGCGGTCGAGCAGCGGACCGGACAGCCGGCGTTGGTACCGCAGTCGCGCGCCCTCGGTGCAGCGGCATCCGCCGGGCTGGCTGCCATAGCCGCAGGGACACGGGTTCATTGCAGCGACGAGGAGGAACCGGGCGGGGAACGCGACGGTGGCAACCGCGCGCGCCACGCGGACGATCCCTTCCTCGAGCGGTTGACGGAGCGCGTCGAGCACGTGCGGGGCGAACTCCGCGAGCTCGTCGAGGAACAGGACGCCGTGGCACGCGGCGCTGATCTCACCTGGCCGCATGAGTGCGGTGCCACCCCCGACCAGCGCCACTGACGAGGCGCCGTGGTGGGGGCCCGGAACGGCGGGTGGCGCACGAGACCACCACGCGGCAGACCGATGCCGGCCGCGGAGTGGATGCGGGTGGTCTCGAGGGCCTGGCGATCGTCGAGCGGCGGAAGCAGGCCCGGCAGCCGCGAGGCGAGCATCGTCTTCCCCGCTCCGGGCGGGCCGAGCATGAGCAGGTGATGTCCGCCCGCGGCGGCCACCTCCAGCGCGAAGCGGGCGACCGGCTGCCCGCGGATGTCGGCCAGATCCGGGAGCGCACCAGCGGGCAGCGGCGACGCGGGCGGACCGGGCTCCGGCCAGGGCTCGTCCCCCTTCAAGCAGGCAACGAGCTCGCCCAGCGTGCGCACCGGGAGCAACCGACGGTCGCCAAGCAGGCGGGCTTCGTCGAGGCTCTCCGCAGGCAGGACGAGCGCGTCGCCGGTGAGCGCCTCGGTGAGGCAGATGGTGCCGGCTACGCCACGGATGGTGCCGTCGAGGCCGAGCTCTCCGAGGAAGGCCAGCGAGCCGACTTGCTCCTGGCGGAGCTGCTTGGAGGCGACGAGCATCGCGACGGCGATCGCGAGGTCGAGCCCGCTGCCGACTTTGCGCACCGTCGGCGGCGCCAGGTTCACGGTGACCCGCTGCATCGGCCATTCGAAGCTGCTGGACTGCATGGCCGCTCGCACCCGGTCGCGCGCCTCGCGGCAGGAGGCATCGGGCAGACCCACGACGGTGAACGAGGGCAGCCCGCCCGTGATGTGGACCTCGACGGTGACGGCATGACCGTCGACGCCGAGCAGCGATGCGGAAGGGACGAGGCCGAGCACAGGCCACTCCTCAGACAGGCACCCAACGGGTGGCGAACGATGAGGAGGCCAGGAGGCGCCGGCCGTCGAGGCGCTCAGCCGAGCATAGGCACGAGGTGCGACGGCGAGGAAGGGGGAGCTTCGGTGGGTGGGTCAGCGCCCGGTGAAGGTGGGCGCCCGCTTCTGGAGGAAGGCCACGATGGCCTCCGTGGTGTCGGCAGTTCCGAAGTTCACCGTCTGACAGCGCGCTTCGTCGTCGAGCGCCTGCTCGAAGCTCTGCTCGAAGGAGCGGTTGAGCATGCGCTTGGTCATCGCCAGCGCGATCGGCGGGCCCGCGGCGAGGCGGGTGGCCCAGTCGTGTACGACGCCGTCGATCTCGTCAGCAGGGAGCACGCGGTTGATGAGCCCCATGGCGAGAACGTCGTCGGCCGAGAGGACCTCCGCGAACAGGGCCAGCTCCTTGGCGCGGTGCATCCCGACGATGCGCGGGAGCAGCCACGACTGGCCGCCGTCGAGGGACAGTCCCCGCTTGGCGAAGATCGTGGAGAAGCGCGCGTCCTCGGTGGCGAGGACCAGGTCGCAGCCGAGCGCGAAGCTCAGGCCGACGCCGGCGGCCACGCCGTTGACCTTGGCGATGGTGGGCTGCGGCAGCTCGTGCCACGCCTGCACGACCGTGTTGATCCGTCGCATGCTGGCCAGCTGGTGCGCGCGCGGGGCGCTGTCACCGGCGAGGTCGGCGCCCGAGCAGAACTCCCCACCCGCCCCGGTGAGCACCACGCAGCGGTCGTCGCTCGACGCAGCGATCTCCGTGGCGGTGGACAAGAGCTCGTCCCACATCTGACCGTTGATGGCGTTCTTCTTCGTGGGTCGATCGAAGGTGACCGTGACGATGCCATCCGCGCGCTCGACCTGCAGGGTGTCCATCGCGGCACGATACTGAAGGGATGGGCCTGAACCCGTTCCGCCAGCATCGCCGCTCCGCCGCCGACTACCTCATGGTGGCGGGCGCTGTCCTCGCCTGCGTGCTCCTCGTGGTGTGGGCGCTCTTCGGCTGAACTCATGCGTGCTGCGGGCGTCGCTGCGCTCCTGCCTCCGCACGTGCCTCTCGGCGACCGGCAAAGCCGGCTCGCCTTCGGGCGGGTGGGGCGGATCAGAACGCCGCTTCGATCACCTCGAGCTCGTTGCCGAGGATCGCCACCACATCGAAGCGCAGCGCGCTCGCCCTCGACCCCGTGTCCGCGAGGTAGCGCATCGCCAGGCCCCGGATTCGTCGCTGCTTGACGGGCGTGACCGCCTCCGCCGGGATGCCGAAGCGGTTCGTCGCCCGCCACTTCACCTCCACGAACACGAGCTCCCGCCCGCGCCGAACCACCAGGTCGAGCTCGCCGTCGCGGCAGCGCCAGTTCCGGGCCACCACCTCGTACCCGTTCGCCTCGTACCAGGCGGCGGCGTGCGCCTCGCCGGCGGCGCCCCGCTCCCGACGCCGGTCGACCACTACAGCTCCTTCTTGGGGAGCTCCTCGATGTTGACGTCCTTGAAGGTCACGATGGACACGGAGGCGACGAAGCGGGTGGTGCGGTACATGTCCCAGACCCAGGCATCACGCATCTGGAGCTCGACATAGGTGCGACCGTCCTCGTTGCGGACGTTCTTCACCACCTCGTTCGCGAGGTAGAAGCGCCGTTCGGTCTCCACGACGAAGGAGAACATCGGCGCGACGTCCTTGTACTCCTTGTAGAGCTGGAGCTCGATCTCGGCTTCGTAGCGCTCGAGGTCCTCAGTCGACATGCGCGCCACGCTACCTCTGCGGTGTGTCCGTGTCGGCGGTACCTAGCCGGAGTGCGGTACCGCCGGACAGGCGGAGGCAGGAGCGCAGCGACGCCCGCAGCCGCGTGTCACAAGAAGGCTGTTCGGCCTGGTGGCCAGACGCGCGCGATGGCTCGGCCGACGACGGTGTCGACGTCGATCGTGCCGATGTCGGGGAAGCGGCTGTCGTGGGAGTTCGTGCGGTTGTCGCCCATCACGAAGACACGACCCTCGGGGATCTCGAGCGGGCCGAAGTCGCTCGTCGACACCTCCGGCTTGAGGTATGGCTCCACGAGCAGGCGACCCCCGACGTACACGCGACCGCCACGACCTTCGATCGTCTCGCCCGGCAGGCCGATCACCCGCTTGATCAGCTCGCGATCACCAGGATCGCGGAGCGCCACGCTCTCGAGGACGTCGTGCGCGAGCTTCGCGATGAGACCCTCCTTCTCGGCGGGCACCGCGGGCGACGGGAACACGATGACGTCGCCGCGCCGGATGTCGTGGAGGCGATACGACAGCCGCGACACGACCACGCGATCGCCCTCGCGCAGCTGTGGCTCCATCGAGGCGCTCGGGATGAAGAAGGCCTGCGCGAGCAGGCCCTTCACGAGCAGCGTGATGGTGAGCGCTGCGATGACGAGGAGAGGGAGCTCCACAAGGGCCTTGGGGCCCTTGGAAGCGGCGGCCGCGCTCAGCGGTCGCGCTTCTCCTTGATCTTGGCGGCCTTACCCACCCGATCCCGGAGGTAGTAGAGCTTGGCCCGGCGCACGTCGCCGCGGCTGACGACCTCGATCTTGCCGATCGTGGGGGCGTGCAGGGGGAAGGTGCGCTCGACGCCGACGCCGTAGGACACCTTGCGGACCGTGAACGTCTCGCGGAGGCCGGCGCCCTGCCGACCGATGACCGCACCCTGGAACACCTGGAGCCGCTCCTTGGATCCCTCGACCACGCGGACGTGGACCTTCAGGGTGTCGCCCGGGGAGAAGTCCGGGATGTCCGTGCGCAGGCTGGACTGGTCGACGAGATCGGTGGGTTGCATGACAGATCGCTCCGAGAGCTGGGAGGGAAGCGGCGGTTCCGTGGGACAGGCAAGACTAGGCGGGCGGTCCCTGAGCGGTCGAACCGGCGTCTCCCGGCTCGTTCTCAAGCGATCTACGGGGCGTCCTGCCCACCAAACCGCCCGAGTTCGCTGTCGAGCTCGGCCAGGAGCGCTCGATCGGCGTCGGTGAGCCCGCCGCGTGCCTCGATGAGGTCGGGCCGGAGCGCGATCGTGCGGGCCAGCGCCTGGGCGCGACGCCAGCGGTCGACCTTGGCGTGATCGCCCGAGCGCAGCACCGCCGGCACCTCCCAGCCCCGGAACTCGGCCGGACGGGTGTAGTGCGGGTACTCGAGGAGCCCGTCGGCGAAGGACTCGTCGACACCCGAGGCGTCGTTGCCCATCACGCCGGGCACGAGTCGGGTGACGGCCTCGAGCACCACCATCGCCGCCACCTCTCCCCCGCCGAGCACGTAGTCGCCGATCGACAGCTCAGCGTCGACGAGGTGGTCGCGCACGCGCTCGTCGAGGCCCTCGTAGCGCCCGCACAGGAGGCTGAAGCCCTCACTTGCGGCCATGTCGCGCACCATCGCCTGATCGAGGCGGCGACCGGCCGGGCTGAGGTAGTGGAGCGGCCGCGGCGGATCGACGGCCTCCACGGCGGCGAACACGGGCTCGGGCATGAGCACCATGCCCGCCCCGCCGCCGAACGGTGAGTCGTCGACGGCGCGGTGGACACCGGGCGCGTGATCGCGGAGATCGTGCACGCGCAGGTCGATCGTGCCGGCGGCGCGCGCCTTGCCGAGCAGGCTGTGACCGGCGAACCCCGTGACCATGTCGGGGAAGATCGTGAAGACGTCGATGCGCATGCCGTCGTCGAGCGTAGGGCTAGAGGTCGAAGAGACCCTCGGGCGGGTCGATGGTGACCTGGCCGGGGACGTGATCGGTGATGAACACCACGGGCACGAGCGCCTCGGTGTCGAGCACGAGGAGGTCGCTGGCCGGGTTGCCCTGCACCTCGGTGACCGTGCCGACCTCGGTGCCGTCGGCGAGAACGACCCGAGCGCCGATCAGGTCGTAGACCCACAGGACGTCCTCGTCATCGTCGGCGATGGGCTCGGCGCGCAGCACCGTGCCTCGCCACGATTCCGCCACGGCACGATCGAGAACGCCCTCGAACTGCACGATCCACCGGTCGCCGTGGAGCGCGGAGGACACGACCGTGAGCTCGCCGCGATCGGTGGACAGCACCGACCCCGGATCGAGACGAGAGGTGCGGTCCGAGCTGAGCGCGACGAGCACCTCGCCGCGCAACCCAAACGCCTTCGTGATCCGACCGATCTCGAGAAGTGACATCAGCGAACAACGACCTTGGAGCCAGGCCGGAGGCGAGCCGGCTTTGCCGGTCGCCGGGAGGCACTTGCGGAGGGCGTCACGAGCGAAGCGATGCCCGGAGCAAGCGTTAGCTCAGCTCAATCTTCGAATTCGACGTCCACCTGGACGTCGTCGCGGACTGCGGCGGCGCGCACGACCGTGCGGATCGCGTTGGCCACGCGGCCTCGCTTGCCGATCACGCGGCCCATCTCGTCGGGCCCGACCCGCACCTCGAGGCGCACGCGGTCGCGCTGCTCGATCGGATCGATGCGGACGGCGTCGGGATCGTCGACGAGCGAGCAGACGATCACGTCGAGGACAGAGATCGCGGTCGCCGCGGGCTCATCGCCGGCGCCGTCATCGCTCACGTCGACCGCGTTGTCGTCATCGACATCGGTGTCGTCATCGGCGTCGTCGATGCGGTTGACGTCCGCCTCGTCGAGATCCTGGTCGAGCTCGTCGGCGTCGCTCATGCGTCGGCGACTGCGTCGTCGACGGGCGCGGGCTGGGCCTCGGCGACCTTGATGAGGCGGGCGACGGTCTCGGTGGGCTGGGCGCCCTTGCTGATCCAGTCAGCCGCGCGCTCGGTGTCGATCTTGACGATCGACGGCTCGTGGCGGGGATCGTAGGTGCCGATGATCTCGATGAACCGGCCGTTGCGCGGCGAGCGCGCATCAGCGGCCACGACGCGATAGGTCGGCTGCTTCTTCTTGCCCATTCGCATCAGGCGGAGCTTGACGGCCACTGCAATTCGTCCTTTATCGAGGTGATGTCGCACCGTGTGCGGCGGACCATGGTGGTCCGTGGACGGCGACTACTGCAACCCGGGCAACGTGAAGGGCTGCTTCGGCGCCGTGGGCGGACCGGTGGGGGCCGCGGTGACGCGCCCGCCACCGCTGCCCTTCTTGCCCTTCTTGCCCTTGCTGCGTGCCTTCTTCGTGCCCGACAGGCCCGGGAGGCGCTTCATCATCTTCTGCATCTCCTTGAACTGCTTCACCAGCTGAGCCACCTCACCGGGGTCGGAGCCGGAGCCGTTGGCGATGCGGGCCCGCCGCGAGCCGTCGATGAGCTCGACGTCGGCGCGCTCGGCGACGGTCATCGACCGGATGATCGCTTCGATGCGCGTGATCTGGCCGTCCTCGATCTGGGCGCCCTTGAGCTCCTTGGGCATGCCCGGGATCATCCCGACCAGGCCAGAGAGCGGGCCCATCTTCTTGAGCTGCTGCATCTGGTCGAGGAAGTCGTCGAGCGTGAAGCTCCCATCCATCAGCCGCTCGGCGGCCTCCTGGGCGGCATCCTGCTCGTAGACCTGCTCGGCCTTCTCGATGAGGGTGAGCACGTCGCCCATGCCGAGGATGCGCCCGGCGAGGCGGTCGGGGTGGAAGAGCTCGAAGTCGGCGAGCTTCTCCCCCGTGGATGCGAAGGCGATGGGCTTGCCCACCACCTCCTTCACGCTGAGGGCGGCGCCGCCGCGCGCGTCGCCGTCGAGCTTGGTGAGGATCACGCCGTCGAGCGAGAGCGTCTGGTTGAACGACTCGGCGACGGTGACCGCGTCCTGGCCGGTCATCGCGTCGACGACGAGGAACGTGTAGTCGGGCTTGGTGGCCTCGGAGATCTGGCGCACCTGTTCCATGAGCTCCGCGTCGATGGCGAGGCGGCCGGCGGTGTCGACGATGAGGACGTCGCGCCCGAGGCGGGTGGCTTCGGCCAGACCGGCTGCCGCCGTGTCCACCGGATCGCCAGGCTGGCTGAACACCGGCACGCCGATCTGCTTGCCGAGCGTGCGCAGTTGCTCGACGGCGGCCGGGCGCTGGAGGTCGGCGCCGACGAGGAGCGGGTTGCGGCCCTGCTGCTTGAACCAGCGGGCGAGCTTGGCTGAGTTCGTGGTCTTGCCGGAACCTTGGAGACCCGCCATGAGCACGACGGTTGGCGGCTTCGACGCGTAGGTGATCTTGATCGTCTCGCCGCCGAGGGTGCTGATCAGCTCCTCGTGGACGATCTTGATGACCTGCTGCGCCGGGTTCAGCGCCTCGAGGAGCTCCACGCCGAGGGCGCGCTCGCGGATGTGGGCCAGCATCCCCTTGACGACCTGGACGTTGACGTCGGCCTCGAGGAGGGCAACCCGGATCTCGCGCAGGACCTCGTCGACGTCGGCCTCGCTGAGCTTGCCCTTGCCGCGAAGGCGCTTGAAGATCCCGTCGAACCGGTCAGAGAGTGCGTCGAACATGAGCCGCCGATGCTAGCGGCGCCCCGTTCAGCGGCGGCAGTCAGGCGCGCCGGCAGACCACCGAGTCAGCCTCGAGGCGAGGGTGCGCACCCGTCGGGATCGGTGCCGGTCACGAACGTGGCCGTCTTGTCCCCGTTCGCATCGCCCACGAACGTGCCGTGGTCAGGGGCGTCGAGCGTGAAGGTGCCGCCCTCGTGCGAAGCTGACCAACCGGCGAGATCGCCGACGTCATGGCGCCAGATCTCGTCGCCGAGCGTGAAGGCGGCACACGCCACATCGACGTCAACGTAGTAGCCGACGCCGATCTCGGGGATCTGACCGGGCTCGAGGATCACTGGGTCGACAGCTGTGGGCTCCTCTGCGGGCGGCACCGGCTTGGGCTCCGTCGTCTCGGGAACCGTGGTGGTCGGGGCGAGGCTGTCGTCGTCGACGGCGGGCACGTCGACGATCACACCGTCGGTGTTGGAGAACCGGTATCCGGGCACGAGGTAGGCATCACCGGAGCCGTCGTACGCGGGCATCCAGGTGAGCACGAGCTCGGCGTCGGTGAGGGTGACCTCGACCGGCTCCGGCTCCGGGTAGGGGTACGGGATCGGCTCCGTGCACTCCGGACTGGGGATCGTCGTGTCAGTGAGACCGCCCGGATCGGGTTCGACCGTGTAACAGATGCCGGGCGCTGCGCAGTCAGCCTGGGCACGGTCGAGTGCGGCCGGGTCGTCGGTGCCGAGCGGGACCGGGCACTCGGGCACGGGCCGGCCGACGGCCTCACAGATCTCGGAGCCGTCGGGCTGCACCTTGCACTGCGAGACGCTCGTGGTGGTCGACCGGTGGTCGATGATCCCCAAGCAAGTCGGATCGTCGGGCGGGCACGGCGACGAGGCAACTGGGTCCTCCAAGGTGGCCACGCCCATGTCGCGGGCGACGCCATCGGGTGCACCGAGCGGCACGGTGCCGACGCCGAAGCCGCACTGCATCTCGTTGAGGCGGTC
>JBQTKH010000202.1:0-2562 GCA_052386335.1 Microthrixaceae bacterium | reverse complement strand
CCGAAGGTGGTCTCGAAGTAGAGGCACTTGTCGGGCCCGCTCGTCAGCAGATCGCGGGCCTTGTCGACCTGGTCAGGGGTAAGGAAACGCACGGCCGGGCCGTTCTCGACCGTACCGGTGAGGCCGGCGTAGAACCGGGCCAACGACCGGGCGTTGGTCACGCCGTTGGCGGCAGGGATCTCGGCAGCGCGCACGGCTGGGCTGTTGAAGGCCTCGTCGATCTCGCTGAACACGCCCGACGGCGCGCTGAGCGCCTTGCCGAGCAGCGTGTCCGGGCCCATGAACTGCGCGATGAGCTCGGCCATCGCCGGGTCCTGAGCGGCGGCGTCGCCCCAGGGCACGAGCGGCGCCACGCGGGCCTGCTGCTCGTCGGGGAGGCCGATCCAGAACTCGAGGTCGAGCGGGACGGCGAACTCGTCGTGGAAGAAGGTGCCGAGGCTCTTGCCGGAGATGCGCCGTACCACCTCGCCGACGAGCCACCCGTAGGTGGTGGCGTGGTAGCCGTGTGCGGTGCCCGGCTCCCAGATGGGGGCCTGCGCCTCGAGCGCGCGCACGACCGGATCCCAGGCGAGCGCTTCGTCGAGCGTGAGGGTGGCGTCGACGTAGGGCAGACCGGCCTTGTGGCACAGGAGCCACCGGACGGGGATGTCCTCCTTGCCCTTGGCCTTGAACTCGGGCCAGTAGGTGGCGACCGGCTCGTCGAGGTCGAGGTCGCCGCGCTGAGCGAGCAGGTTGGCGCACGCGGCGGTGGCGCCCTTGGTGGTGGAGAAGACGAGCTGCAGGGTGTCTTCCGTGTAAGGGGTGCCCTCGTCGCGATCAGCGGCACCCCCCCACAGGTCGACGACCTTCCGGCCGCCGACGTAGACCGACGTCGCCGCGCCGACCTCACCGTGCTCGGCGAAGTTGCGCTCGAACGCGTCGGCGACCCCTTCGAATCCCGGCTCGACCTTGCCCCCGATGTCGGTCACCAACGTCTCCCTGTGCTCTGGTACGTGTTGGGGGGACAGGCTGGCATGTCAGACCGCGTCATTGCACGTTGCGTGCAGGCACTTCACGCGTCCGTCGTGCCGCACCGACGAGCTCCTGACTCGCCAAGACCGTGAAGAACATCGCGACGGACACCCCGGCCATCGTGGCCCCAGCCGCCGTGCCGTACTGGTAGCTGATGATCAGCCCGAGGGTCACGGCCACCCAGCCAAGCCCCACCGCCACGACCATGCACAGCCACACGTGGCGCACGAGGAGCGCTGCGGTGGCGGGCGGTCCGACGAGGAGCCCGAACACGAGCAGGGTGCCGACGGCCTGGAACGATGACACGATCGCCACCGCGATCAGCGCCAGCAGGGCCAGGTGGGTGAGCCCGGGCCGCAGCCCGAGGCTGGCGGCCTTGGTCTCGTTGAAGGACAGCGCGAGGAACGCCCGGTAGCCGGCGGCGCTCACGGCGAGGACGAGCACCGCAGCGGCGGCTTGCAGGCGGATGTCGGCCCACGTGATGCCGAGCACCTCTCCGAAGAGCAGGCCCTGCACATCGGTGGCGAAGGAGGCGCTCTTGGAGATGATGATCACGCCGAGCGCCAGCATGCCGACGAAGAGGAGGCCCACGCCCGTGTCCTCGGCGAGGCGGGCCCGTCGGTTCACCAGGGTGATGCCGCCCACCATCAGCGCGGCGGTGGCGAGCGCCCCAACGGTGAGGTTGAACCCCCAGAGCACGGCGAGCGCCATGCCGGGGATCACGCCATGTGCGAGCGCGTCACCGAGGAACGTGAGACGGCGCAACACCACCCAGGTGCCGACCACCGACGACGCCACCACCGCCAACATCGAGGCGAGCAGCGCGCGCTGCATGAACTCGGGGTCGAACGGATCCAGGAACCAGCGCATGTGACGCCTCCGATCAGCTCAGGGCCGTGGCGATGCGGGTGGCGTTGGTCCGCATCATCGCGAGGTAGGTCGCAGCCTCGCTGCCCGGCGGGCCGAGCGACTCCGTGTAGAGCTCCACCACCCGCACGCCAGCGCCCTCGGCCGCCAGCGCCTCTGCGAGGCGCGTCGGCGAGGAGGTCTCTGCGAAGATCGCGGGGACCCCCGCCTCGGCGATCCGACCCGCGAGTGCGTGGAGCCCCGCGGCGCTCGGCTCCGCGAGGGTGCTGGCGGCCGGGATCACCGTGCCGAGCACCTCGAAGTCGTAGCGGTCGGCGAAGGCGCCGAACACCTCATGGTTGGTCACGAGGAGGCGTCGCTCGTCAGGCACCGGCGCGAGGATCGCCTTCAGGTCGACCGAGAGGTCCGCCAGCTGACGCTGGTAGTCGGCGACTCGGGCACGGAAGGCCGGGGTGTTGAGCTCTTCGAGGTGATCGGCGAGCTCATCACCGATGCCGTTGAGCGCACTCGCCATCGTCTCCGGGTCGGTGAAGAAGTGCGGATCGCGGCGGGACTCCGCGATCCAGTCCGTCGCTTCGATCACGACCACGCCGTCCCCTCGCGCCGCCTCGATGGTGTCGACCAACCCCACCTCGAAGCCGAGGCCGTTGACCACGAGCACATCGGCGTCTCGCATCTCCTCGG
>JBQTKH010000201.1:0-10827 GCA_052386335.1 Microthrixaceae bacterium | reverse complement strand
CTACACGGCCGCGATCTACGCCGCCCGGGCCGACCTCAAGCCGTTCATGTTCGAGGGCTTCCAGTCCGGCGGCATCGCCGGCGGACAGCTCATGCTCACCACCGAGGTCGAGAACTTCCCCGGGTTCCCCGAGGGGATCATGGGCCCGGAGCTCATGCTGCGGTTTCGTGAGCAGGCCCTGCGCTTCGGGGCCGACATCCGCACCGAGAAGGTCAGCCGCGTCGACCTGTCCGCTCGACCGTTCGGCGTGTGGGTCGGAGACCCGGACGCGGCAGAGCCCACCTACCAGGCGCGCGCGCTGATCGTGTCCACGGGCGCCCAGTCGCTGATGCTCGGCCTCCCCGACGAGGGCCGCTTGATCGGCCACGGTGTGTCGACCTGTGCCACCTGCGACGGCTTCTTCTTCCGCGACCACGAGATCGCCGTGGTCGGTGGCGGTGACTCGGCCATCGAGGAGGCCACGTTCCTCACGAAGTTCGCCAGCAAGGTCACGCTGATCGTGCGCCGCGACCAGCTCCGGGCCAGCAAGATCATGCAGGAGCGCGCCTTCGCGAACCCCAAGATCGACGTGCGGTGGAACACCGTGGTCACCGAGATCGTCGGCGACACCAAGCTCGACCACATCGTCGTGCAGGACGTCCTGACGGGTGAGACGAGCGATCTGCCGGTCACCGGCCTGTTCGTGGCCATCGGGCACAAGCCCAACACCGACCTCGAGAAGGGTCAGCTCGAGCTCGAGGACAACGGCTACCTGATCACCGGCCAGTGGGGTGGCGCGTCGACCACCAACGTCGAGGGCGTCTTCGCGTGCGGCGACGTCCAGGACCACACCTACCGCCAGGCGATCACCGCGGCCGGCTCCGGCTGCCAGGCCGCCATCGACGCGGAGCGGTGGCTCGAGGCGCAGCACGGCTGAGCGGCATCCGGCCGCCCCGGCCATCCTCTCCTCGGGGCGCGAACGTATGTTCGTTTCCGCAGGCTGGGGGCGACCGGGAATGCACTGGCCACACCGGGGTGTTGGATCACGTGCACGACGCCCGGGCCGTCCGGGCACCGAGGAGGAACCCCCCGCCATGTCCACCACCCTGACTGACGCCACCTTCGATGAGGAGATCGCCAGCTCGACCGAGCCGATCCTCGTCGACTTCTGGGCCGAGTGGTGTGGGCCGTGCAAGATGATCGCCCCGATCCTCGACCAGATCGGCGAGGAGCAGGCTGGCAAGCTGCGCATCGCCAAGCTGAACGTGGACGACAACCCGGACATCGCACGCCGGTTCGACGTGATGAGCATCCCGACGCTGATCGTGTTCCAGGACGGTCAGCCGGCCCACCGGATGGTCGGCGCCAAGGGCAAGAGCCAGCTCCTCGAGGAGCTGAGCGACTTCATCGCCTGAGCTGTCTACTCGCCTGCTGCGGGCGTCACTGGGCCTCATGCGTCTTCGGGCGTCGCTGCGCTCCTGCCTACGACTGCACTGCACCTGCCTCCGCAGGTGCCTCCCGGCGAGCGGCAAAGCCGGCTCGCCTCCGGCCGACCACCCGCCTGCTGCAGGCGTCACTGCGCTCCCTGCGGCTGAACGTGGATCGGACCTTCACACGCCTGTCCCGCCTGGCCCGGTGAGCGTTCTCCACAAGGTTCCACACAGGTTGTGGACAACGTCAACCTCCTGTTGAACCCCGGACCCTCGACGCGATGTCGAGGGTCCGGTTCGTTCTAGGTGGTTGCCTGACCCTCGGTCATCGCGCGGTAGATGCGCTCCAGGTCTTCGAGGCCGCCGAAGTCCACGACCACCTTGCCCTTGCCGTCCGGTGAGGCCATCGAGATCGTCACGCGGGTCTGGAGGTGCTCGGCGAGCAGCTCCTCGAGCTCGAGGAGCCCAGGTGCCCGCAAGCGCTTCGCGGCGCGCGTCGGTGCCGTTCCCGGGGCGTCGGGCTCACCGTCGGTGCCGCGCTCGTTGTGGAGCCGCACCGCCTCCTCCGCCTCGCGCACCGAGAGGCCCGTGGCGACGATGTCCTTGGCCAGCCGCTCCTGGAACACCCGATCGGGGGTACCGAGCAGCGCCTTGGCGTGCCCTGCGGCGAGCTGGTTCTCGGCGACGAGCCGCTGGATCGACGGCGGCAGCTGGAAGAGGCGAAGCGTGTTCGCCACCCCCGACCGGGACTTGCCCACCTTCTGGGCGACCTGTTCCTGGGTGAGGTTGAAGTCCTCCATCAGCTGCTGGTACGCAGCCGCCTCCTCCAGCGGGTTGAGGTCCTCGCGGTGGAGGTTCTCGACCAGGGCCTGCTCGAGCGAGAGCACCTCGTCGACGGTTCGCACCACCACGGGGATCGACGGCAGCCCGGCCCGCTTTGCGGCGCGCCAGCGTCGCTCCCCCGCGATCAGCTCGAACCGGTCGTCGCCCACCTCGCGCACGAGGATCGGCTGGAGGACACCGAGCTCCGCGATCGACGCGGTCAGCGAAGCCAACGCCTCCTCGTCGAAGTAGTTCCGCGGTTGATGCGGGTTGGGTGCGATCGACTCGACCGGCACCTCCCGGAGCGCGGATCCTGCCTCGCCCGTGACGTCCGTGGGAATCAGGGCCCCCAGTCCCCTACCGAGCCCGCTGCGGCGTGCCACCGCTCACCTCCTTGGCCAGCTCGCGGTAGGCGATTGCCCCGCGAGAGCTTGCATCGAACGCAATGATCGGCTGTCCGAACGAGGGCGCCTCCGAGAGTCGGACGGTGCGGGGTACCACGTTGCGGCACACCTTGGCGCCGAAGTGCTCGCGCACCTCGCTCACGACCTGATCCGCCAGCTTGGTGCGGGCGTCATACATCACCAGGATGATGGCGCTGACCTCGAGGCCCGGGTTGAGGTTGCGCTGCACGAGGTTCACGTTGCGAAGGAGCTGACCGAGACCCTCGAGTGCGTAGTACTCGCACTGGATGGGCACGACCACCTCCGTGGCCGCCGCCAGACCGTTCACCGTCAGGAGCCCGAGCGAGGGCGGGCAGTCGATCAGCACGAAGTCGTAGTCGTCGTGCACGTCCTCGAGCGCCCGCTTCAGCCGCAGCTCTCGGCTGAACGCGGGCACGAGCTCGATCTCGGCGCCCGCGAGGTCCAGCGACGACGGGGCGCAGAACAGGTTCTTCACCGAGGTCGCTTCGACGCAGTCCTCGATCGGAAGATCATGGAGGATCACGTCGTACATCGACCCCTGTAGATCCCGGATGTTGATGCCCAGGCCCGTGCTGGCGTTGCCTTGAGGGTCGAGATCGACGACGAGCACGCGGTAGCCGATGTCTGCGAGGCAGGCGCCGAGGTTCACCGCCGTCGTGGTCTTGCCCACGCCCCCCTTCTGATTGGCCACCGCCATCACTCGCGGCAGGGGCCGGGCGAAGCTGCCGAGCGCCCCCCCTTCGGGGTCGTTGACCGTCCCCTCGACTCGTGGATCGGTGGGAGGATCGGCCACCTCCGGCGCATCGACGAGGATCGGCGGGGCAGCAGGCGACGCCTCGAGGCCGTCGTGATCCTCCAGGGGCGGGGGTGCCAGCGCCGGATCGTCGGTCGGCGGCGGGGCCTTGGGGGATGCCGGCGTGGCGATGGGCGTCGCCGGGCCCTGCACGGCGAGCTCAGCGAGCTCGTCCAGTCCGGGCAGGGGATTCCGGACGGGCGTGTCCACCGCGTCGGGCGCCGCCGGCGGCTCGTCGGGCGCCGCCGTGGTCGTCCCCGCCGGTACGGGCGTTTCGGGCGGTGTGGCCCGCAGTCGCTGGAAGATCGCGCGGCCGCGGGCCGCAGCATCGTCTGACTCGGTCACCGGTGCATCCTGCCCGGTCTGACCCCCCGGCGCAAGGATGGTCCGCGATGTTCCACGTGGAACCCTCAACCAACGCACTGCAGGGCTCGCCGTGTTCCACGTGGAACACCCGCAGGGCCCCTCAGAAGAGCGGATCCTTGCCCGGCTTGCCAATCCGGCGGGGAAACCGGTCGGGGCACAGCGACTCCTGGACGAGGAGCTGCAGGGCGGGGGATTCGGACCGCGTCGTGGGTCGCAGCCCAACGCGAGCAGCGCCCGCCTCCGGCCAGCGGCCCTCCTCGCTCGGGGGTTCGCTCACCACCAGCAGTCCGCCCACCCGCAACAGCGGCGCCGCGCACTCCGCCGTGACGGCCGGCGGGCCGAACCCGCGGGCGATCACGGCGGCGGCAGTGCCGCGCCGCTCGGACCGCCCGACCTCCTCGGCGCGCCCCAGGACGACCGTGATGTGCGCCAGCCCCAACGCCACGACCGCCGACTCGAGGAAGGCGCAGCGCTTGGCCGTGGCATCGATGAGCACGAGGTCCAGGTCCGGGCGCTCGAGCCCCACGACGAGGCCGGGGACCCCACCGCCGCTCCCGAGGTCGACGACGGTTCCCGACACCTGGCCCAGCGCTCTGACGAACCCCATCGCGTGGGCGATGTGATCCTCCACGGGGCCGGGGCCGAGGAAGCCGAGCGAGCGGGCCTGCGTCAGCTGCTCAACCAGGGCGGGCTCCACGACGCAACCGTAGTGCCCGCCGCCGGGCGCGTCGGGCGCGAGCCGCGGGGCCGCAGCGCGACGATGCCCCGGGGGGTACACCCGGGGCATCGTCGTGGGGGCGGGGGAGTCCCCGCTGGTCCGTCAGTCGGGAAGGATCACGACGCGGCGTCGAGCGTCCTCACCCTCTGACAGGGTGTGCACACCGTCGATGGTGTTCACGGTGTCGTGCACGACCTTGCGGTCCGGCGGGCTCATCGGCTCGAGCGCCTTCTGCACGCCGGAGGACTTGACGTCCTCGGCGATCTGCGACACGAACCGCTCAAGCGCCTCCCGTCGACGCTGGCGGTAGCCGCCGACGTCGACGCGGATCCGGGCGTGGGTCTCGCCGGGCTGCTGGCGCTGCAGCACGCTGCGAGACAGCTCCTGCACCGCCTGGAGCGTCTGACCCTTGGGCCCGATGAGCAGACCGAGGTCCTCGCCGGTCACATCGAGCTCGATCGCTCCTTCCTCGGCGGGGGTCGCGACGACCTCGCCGTCGAGTCCAAAGGCATCGAGGAGGTCCAGGAGGAACCCCTTGACGATCTCTCCTTGGGCAACAAGCTCGGCCTCGCTCATCTCGATCTTCTCCTCATCGTCGGGCATCTGGTCAGGGCGGGCTCCACCGCGGCGGGATCTGCCGCCCGGCCGCTCGCCCCCGCCGGTCGACCGGGCACGAGGCGCCGGATCTCCGGAGCGATCGCTCGGTGGCGCGTCCGCCGCCGGAGCCACCGTCGGCGAGGGCGCCGCGGGCCGGGCGCGCTCCCGGGCGGGGCCGTCCTTGCCCCGGGGGGCGTTCGGGCGGGCTCGCTCACCCGAGCGCGGGCCGCGCCCACCGCCTCGACCCTTGCGATCGCGGCGCTCGACCTTCGGTCGAGGCTGTGTCGGGCGCACCCGAGCGCGCACGCGCGCCTCGCCACGGGTTCGACCGAACAGGCCCGTGCGGGGCTCTTCCACCACTTCGAACTCGGCGTCCTGTTCGTCGACGCCGAGCTGGTCGAGGGCGGCGTCTTTCGCTTCTTCCACCGTCTTGCCGGTTGTCTCTACCCATTCCATGCTGGCCTGCCTCGTGCGTTGTTGTGGGGGAGCCGCGCTTCCCGCCGACCAACACGTCGTTCAGGACGGGCAGGGGCGGGCGCACTGGCCGGGATCTCGTCCCGACGAGCGGTGCTCAGCGGCGCTTCTTCTTCTTCTTGGATCGGTTCGCGCCCGTGCGGGCCGTGGGGGAGGGCGGCGTGACTCGGTTGTTGCCCGCGGCGCTGCTCGGAGATGCGCCCGCTGGCTTCGGCGTGGGCGCCTTGCGCCCGAGCTTCGGCAAGAGCTCGGAGCTCCCGCCGTCAGCCTCCTTCAGCTGCTTGACCTCGGCGGCCGCCTTGTGGGCCTGGGCACCGAGCGAATCCTCGCCGTGGTAGAGGGTTCGGGTGATGTAGTGCTGCATCCCGATGCGGTAGAGGTTCGAGGTCACGAAGTACACCACGAGCGCCGCGGGGGAGACGAAGGCGAAGAACACGAACATCGCCGGCATCAGCCGCATGAGCATCTTCTGCTGCGGGGGGATCTCCGCGTTCGGGTTTCGGCCCTGGATCTGCTTCTGCTGGTAGTAGGACGACACAGCCACGATCGCGACCATGACGACGTGGGGAAGCCCGTGCACGAAGCCTTGCGACAGCGCGTTGCTGGCGCTCTCGGCCAGGTCGACACCGAACGCCACCATCTCTCGCGTGCCATCGAGGTCCTGGAACATCCTCGAGCTGTGCTCGATGTGCTTCGGGTTGAAGGTCTCATCCGCACCGATCCGGGTGAGGCCCTGGATCACCTGGAAGAGCAGGAAGAAGATCGGCGCCTGGAGGAGCAGGGGAAGACAGCCACCGAGGGGGTTGAGCTGGTTCTCCTTGTAGAAGACCATCAGCTCTTCGTTGAGCTTCTGCCGGTCGTCCTTGTACTTGAGCTGGAGCCGCTTCATCTCCGGCTGCAGGCGCTGCATCTGGATCATGCTGCGCGTGCCCTTCAGGGTGAAGGGTGTCGTCACGATCATCACGACGAGCGTCAGCATCGCGATCGCCACGGCGTAGTTGGGGACGAGGTCGTAGAACACGCTCAGCGTCTTGGCGATGATCTCGAAGAGACCGTCGAACATCAGTTCGCCTTTCCATGGGGGACCGGATCGAACCCGGCGCCGCCCCAGGGGTGGCAACGGGTCAGACGCCGGATGGTGAGCCACGAGCCCCGGACGGCGCCGTGGCGCTCCAGGGCCTCGAGGGCGTAGGTGGAGCAGCTCGGGTCGAACCGGCAGGGGGACGGGCGGCTCGCCGTCAGGTAGCGGTACGCCCGCACGAGTGCGTGGATCGCGCGGGCCATCGGACTCATCGCGGCGGGCCCGACGCGCAGGCGGCCTCGACAGCCAGGTCCAAGGTGGCCACCAGATCGGTCCACGGCAGCGTGGCGGCCTCAGCGCGGCCGCCCACGAGGTAGGCGCCCTGTGGCAGCCGGCCCGAATTCTGCAGCTCGCGGAGCGCGGCGCGGAGGCGACGGCGGACCCGATTGCGGGTCACGGCGTTCCCGACGGATCGTCCGATGGCGAAGGCCACCCGCGGGGGGTCAGACGCGGCGTCGCGAGGTGGCAGCCAGGTCACCGTGAGTGGGCCCCGGTGCGCGCGGTGTCCGTCTTGCCTGAAGGCCGCGAACGTCGACCGCTCGCTGATGTGCCAGAGCGTGGGCCGCGACGAGGCATCGTGCTCGCGACCGAGCGCGGTCGTCACCCTAGGCCGTGAGGCGCTTGCGGCCCTTGAGGCGGCGGGCCCGGACGACCGCCTTGCCGGCGCGATCCGACATCCGGTGACGGAAGCCGTGCCGCTTGGCCCGGCGGCGGTTGTTGGGCTGAAAGGTGCGCTTCACTGCTGCCTCCTCGTCTGCGGTCCGTCGGACCAGCAGCGATGACCTGTTGACCACGCGACCGCCGAGGGTTGGGCGGCCACACGGAGCGATCCTGTGGGGGCACCACGACGCGCCGGAACCCGGCACCCGATGGTGCTCGGACAACGCTAGAGGGTCGGCGCGTCCGGGGGCAACCTGGGGGCCCCGTACCACAGCATGAACCGCGCCAGGGGGACCGTTCACCTCCCTGACCTGGGCAAACAGAGATCTCCACAGACCCCTTGCCGGACGGTCCCGCCCCGGTGCTACGGTGCCCGAACCGCCACAGCGGCCCGAGAGCGGTGACAACCCCGCCCCCTGGTCCGGTGTGCACGGGGTACGCCACCTGCACCATCGATGTCCACAATTGGGGGGAGATGGGCACTGGGTGGTCGTTTTCCACAGGTGTGGACGTCGCTGTGGACGTCCCTCGAGCAGAAGGCAGGGCCCGGGGTGAACGAGGCACAGCGGCTGTGGGACGAGTGTGCCGGCATCGTTCGAGCTCAGGTGTCCGAACCGGTCTGGCTCACCTCGTTCGAGGCCGCCCGCGGGCTCAGCTTCGACGGCACCACCTTCACCCTGGCCGTCCCGTCGTTCCTTGCCAAGGAGCGCATCGAGGGCCGCTACCAGTCCCTCGTGCGCGATGCCCTCACCGAGGTCGGCGCCGGTGACGTCGCGCTCGCCTTCGAGATCGCCCCGAGCGAACCGGAGCCCGCATGGACGGTCACACCACCGTCGGCATCACCCCCCAGCGCCGCCTCTGCCCCCAGCCTGAGCCCGAGCGCGCAACCGCTCCAGGACATCAACCCCCGCTACACGTTCGAGACCTTCGTGATCGGCCCATCCAACCGATTCGCGCACGCCGCCGCCCTCGCGGTGGCCGAAACCCCCGCACGGAAGTACAACCCGCTGTTCATCTACGGCGACGCCGGCCTCGGCAAGACGCACCTGCTCCAGGCCATCGGTCACTACGTGCGCGAGAACTACCCCACCTACCGGGTGCGGTACGTCACCTCCGAGGCATTCCTCAACGAGTTCATCGACGCGGTCCGTCAGCGCACCAACGACAGCTTCAAGCGCCGGTACCGGGACGTCGACGTCCTGCTCGTCGATGACATCCAGTTCATCGAGGGCAAGACGGAGACCCAAGAGGAGTTCTTCCACACCTTCAACCACCTCCACCAGGCCAACCGCCAGATCGTCCTGTCCTCGGATCGACCGCCTGACGCCATCGGCACGTTGGAGGACCGGCTGCGCAGCCGCTTCAAGATGGGCCTGATCACCGACGTCCAACCCCCCGACCTCGAGACCCGCCTCGCCATCCTTCGCAACAAGGCCGAACGAGAGGCCACCTGGATCCCGCCGGAGGTGCTCGAGTACATCGCCACGAACATCACCGACAACATCCGCGTGCTCGAGGGAGCCCTGATCCGCGTGGCGGCCTTCGCCAACCTCACCTCCGAGCAGCTCAGCGTGGACACCGCAGCGCACGTGCTGGGCGACCTCCTCACCGCCCGCCAGCCCAAGCCGATCACGCCCACGGTGATCCTCGAGGCCACCTCGAAGATGTTCGGGATCCCGATCGAGGAGATCACCGGCAAGAAGCGTCAACGGCCCCTCGTCACCGCCCGCCAGGTCGCGATGTACGTGTTCCGCGAGATGACCGACCTCAGCTATCCCGCCATCGCCCGCGAGTTCGGCGGCCGCGACCACACCACGGTCATCCACGCCGTCGAGAAGATCAGCGCCCAGATGCAGACGCAGCGCCCCACCTACGACCAGGTCACCGAGCTGGTCCAGACCATCCGCTCCGGCGCGTGACCGCCCTGGGGATGTCGCAGGGTTCGTCCTGTGGACAGCATGGGCTCAGCCGCGCCGGCCTGTGGGCAACTCAGGGGCTGGTCCCGCAGGCTCCCACGCCGACCCGCACACCTGTGGGAACCTGGGGACAACCCGCGCGCAACCACAGACGGTCTGACCTGGGCAAACGCTCGGTCATCCCCAATCCACAGCCCCTACCACCACTCCTCTGTTTGTCAGCACAACTCGACGGTAGAAAGCGAGCCACGGCGTGAAGTTCCGATGTGAGCGTGATGTCCTCGTCGAGGCCCTCGGTAGCGCGGGCCGCGCCGCCGCCGGACGCGGCACCTCGTTGCCGGTCCTCTCCGGTGTCCGAGTGGAGCTCACCGGCAACCGCCTGCGACTCACCGGCACCGATCTGGAGCTCACGATCTCGGTGGAGGTCGAGGTGTCCGGCGCAGTCGACGGCGTCACCGTCCTGCCCGGTCGGCTTGCCTCCGACATCGCCCGAGCCCTGCCGCCGGGCAGCGTCGACATCGAGGTCGACGCCGACGAGGCGCGGATCGCCGCTGGCCGCTCGGAGTTCTCCCTTCGCACCCTTCCCGCCGAAGAGTTCCCGCGACTCCCCGCGCCAACGGGCGACGCGGTCACCGTGGCCAGTGCCGAGCTCGCGAGCGCGCTCTCACAGGTCGTCCGCGCGGCATCCGGCGACGACGCCCGTCCGATCCTCACCGGGGTGCTCCTCGCCGCCCACGAAGGCGGTCTCCGCCTCGTGGCCACCGACTCGTACCGCCTCGCCATCCGGGATCTGCCGGGCACGTCGGTTCTCGCTGAGGGGCAGCACGTCCTCGTCCCGTCCCGTGCGCTCCAAGAGCTCGCTCGGGTCCTCGCAGCCGCCGATGACTCGCTCAGCATCCGCCTGGGAGAGCGCGACGCCAGCTTCGAGGTGGGCGGCACCCGACTCACCACCGTGCTCATCGAGGGTGAGTTCCCGCCCTACGAGCGTCTGATCCCCCAGGCCCAGCCGAACCGGCTCACCGTCGGCCGCGAGGTGCTCCTCGAGGCGGTCCGCCGCGTCAAGCTGCTCGCCCGTGAGGCCACGCCGGTGCGGCTCACGATGTCGTCCGACGGTCTCGAGCTCGTGGCGGTCACCCAGGACGTGGGCCAGGCTCACGAGAGCCTCGACGCGAAGTTCGAAGGGACCGACCTCACCGTCGCCTTCAACCCGGAGTACCTCGTGCAGGGGATCGAGGTGGCTCCCGGCGACGAGGTCACGATCGAGACGGTCGACGCCCTCAAGCCGGCACTCCTCCGCGTCCCCGAGCACCCCGAGTTCCTCTACCTGCTGAGGCCCGTGCGGGTTTCGTGATCGTCGGCCTTCGGCTGCCTCTCACGAGCTTGGCTGAGCGCCGCCTGTCGGCGGCGCGCTGAAGGGCTTGTCGCTCGGGGGTGGCGGAGCCACCCCTCACCGGGTGGGGGCTCCGGCGGAGGGTGGTGTCAACCGGTCACCGCAAGTAGGGCGTCGAGGGCTTCGGTGGGTTTTTGCCAGTGGAGTGTCCTTCGGGGTCGGTCGTTGAGGCTGTC
>JBQTKH010000200.1:0-2715 GCA_052386335.1 Microthrixaceae bacterium | reverse complement strand
CGGCCCCGCGCAGCGACAGGGTCTTGGTGATGGCCGCGGTGAGGGTGGTCTTGCCGTGGTCGATGTGACCGATGGTCCCCACGTTCACGTGCGGCTTGGTGCGCTCGAACTTCTTCTTCGCCATCTCGTTATCGCTGCCTTTCTGGAGCCCACCTCGGGGATCGAACCCGAGACCTCGTCCTTACCAAGGACGTGCTCTACCGACTGAGCTAGGTGGGCAGAGCCCCCCTGGTCCCAGACACGAAAAGAGAGTTGCTCGCGCAACTCCCTCGGTCGCGTGGAACCTTCGAATATTAGCCGGATCGGCCCGCTAGGTCGCCTAGCGGGCCTCCCGAACCCGTTGCGGGGACCCCCTGCGCCCGCCTGTCAGCGGCTGGCGCCGAAGATGATCGGGACGAGGACCGCCAGGATCACCAGGACGACCAGGACCCCGATGCACCCGATCGCTACCTTCGATGTCGCGGGCGGCGGCTGGTTCGGGTCCGCCTGTTTCGGCCCTTCTGTCACGCCAAACCTCCCGGGCGCAAAAAAAGAGACCGCCGCAAAGCACTTGCGACAGTCTCCACCTGTGCTTACGGGGATATCGGGTCCGCAGCGCCCCGCCCGCGAGCAGTGCTCGCGAGGCGACGAACGCTAGCCCGCTAGACGAGAGCGGTCAAACGACCGCCCCCGCCCTAGACCGGGATCGGCTCCTCGGAGCGCTTGGGGCGCCCGCGACGGACGCTGCCAGCCTGCGAAAAGGGCGTGGCGGCCGCGACGTCACGGACGACGTGGCGGTAGCCGTGGACCTCGATCTCGTGGGAGTCGCGGAGGCTACCCGCCTCCTTGAGCGATTCCATCGAGTCCGAACGAGCCACGGTGAACACCGTCTCGCAGTCGAGCGTGGCGCGGCAGGGAAGTCCTGATGTCTTCACATCTTCTCCAACGCTTGGGTCACCCGTTCTGTTCCGAGCGCCGGTCGCCTGCCTTACGGCTCGGCGACCCTCAGGTCGTCTGCTAAAGAGCGGGGGCCGTGCGGCCCGCTTGCGTACTCCCGGTGGGCAGAGAGGGATCGAACCCCCACAGCCACAGGCGCGCCCAGCGCGGTTTCCCGCACGTTACGCTACCCATTCTGACGCCTAGCGGCGTCAGCGACAAGACAGTCAGTTTTCGTGCGGCGCGCGTCAGTACCCGTATACGAGCGTGCGCGGGTTGAAGACGTACCACCCGAACCAGTAGGAGAGGTGACCGGCGATCCGGTCGAGGACCGTCTGCCCGCCGCCGATCTCGATGAGCGCGTCTTCGGTCACGCGCCAGCGGGTGCCCCGCTCGTCGATCACGGTGCGGTCCTCGGGACCGAGACCGAAGCGGTGGCCACCTCGCCGGTACGCACGGACCGTCCGGCCGATCGGCTCGGCCACCAGCACGATCTCCTGACCGCCAAGCGTGTCGTTCACCACGCGCTCGCGCTCGAGCGTAGCGAGCGGGTACGCCTGCGGGGTGCCGTTGATGCTGAGGCCGAAGACCAACGACTTCGTGGGCAGGATGGTGCTGCGCCGCCACACCGGGAACATCGTGTCGGGACTCGCGAAGTACGCGCCGTACGCGGCGCCCGGCACGTACTCGCGGCGATACCCGGTGTCCAGGCTGAGCACGGTCGTATCCGGGTGGTCGCTCTTCCACTGGCCCCACGTCGAGACGACGACGGGCAGGATCTGGAGCTTGATGCCGCTGTGCGCCAGCGGGCCGACCACGGGCTCGCCGGTGAGCGAGTGCCAGAGGCTCTTGGTCTCGCGGTCGTACATCAGCTTGTTGCTGCGGAAGAGGAACCCCGACGAGCCGAAGACGAGGGTCCTGGTGTCGAGTTGTGTGGCATACACGATGCCCGAACCGCAGAGCGTTCAGTAGGTGAGCGCGATGGGGACACCGCCGACGACGTCGTTCGCCATCTCGTGCCAATCGAGGATGCGGTGCGGGTACGCTCGCGCGTCGCCGCCGACGGCGACGCCGAAGACGAGCTCCTCTTCGGTGAGGTAGCCGGCGTCGCGCGCCGCGACGAGCTTCGGGCTCACGAGCGCGGGGATGCCATCCTTGCGCACACCGCCCCACACGATCTCCTCGAGCCTGATCCGCGTGGGCACGCCGCCATACAGGAAGTCGCGGAAGTTGCTGTCGACGGTCGCGAAGAGATCCGCCTTCCAAGCGTCGAAGCCCGGTGGTGTGGGCAGCTCGTGAGCGCCCAGCCACTCCACCCAAGCGAACCAGTCCGCCCCGAGCCGCTGGCCCGTCAGCCGCTCGAGCGCGTCGGGGATGCCCGAGCTGTTCGACGGCTCGAAGCGCAGCACGTCGATGAGCACCGGCACGAACTCCGTGCGCCGAGCGGCGACGATGTCGCGCAGCCCCTGCTGGTCGACGCCGCCGACCGGGTGGTAGACGTTCGCGAGCAGCTTGCGCACGACCTCATCGCTCGACCGCTCGGGAGCCGGCTGAGGGGCGGTCGCCTCGCACGCGCTCAGCACGCACAGCGCGAGCGCGAGGACGCGGACCAGGGTGGAACGGAGTCGAAGCACCGGGAGACGGTACCGCGAGGGTATGACGGTCATGCGACTGCGCTGCCTTTGGCGGGTCGCGGGCAAGCTCGGCCCTTAGGTCGACGACGGGCCCTTCGGCCCGTCGTCATTGCTCATTCGGTGGGCAGAGAGGGAATCGAACCCCCACAGCCAAAGGCGGCTGATC
>JBQTKH010000199.1:0-1860 GCA_052386335.1 Microthrixaceae bacterium | reverse complement strand
CGCCGTCGTCAGCGATCGCTCGGCAAGCTCACACCGGTCGAGTTCGAACTCGCCTTCGCCCCTGCCGAGGATCACGTCGCGGCATGATCTGTCTCAACCACCGTCAACCGAACCTGCAGCAATCCCGCATCCTGGCTGCCAGACAGCCATGCTTGCGCGTCCTCACGGCCGATGTAGCGCTGGATGGTGTCGACATCACCGGGCTGAGGCTGTCTCAGCCCGATGCCGCCGCCCGTCAAGGGCGCGGCAAGTGCTTCGTGGAGTGCGGGCTGCACGGGCCGAAGCCTCGCACGATGCGACGACCCGAGGCGGTCGTGCTTTCCGGTAGTGCCTGTCCCTGCCAGATCGGGGGCACGTCCGAGGCGCCGATAGGGGCGCGTCTGGTGGTCCTGGCGCGCGATGTTCGGTGCGCGCGCTATCCGGTGCGCCCCGACCGGCACCTGGGGGTACTCGTGGTACGGCAGTGGGGTCATCCAGTGCGCCTGTACGGTGCGCTGTGACCGGAGTGTTGGTCGAATGGTTCAAGTGGCCAGCGGCGCCCTACAGGGTCATGCCGATGACGCGACTCGGTAACGACGAGCACGGGACATGGCTGTTCGCCCCGAAGGGCGCGGCGGCCACGTACGCGGCTACCGGTCCTGCTCCTCTCCCGGTGAACTTCCTCACCTTGGTGCCCCCGGGCGAGCAGTGGTGGGTGTGTACGTGGATGTGGGGCAATCCGACCATCGACATTGAGCTCTACGTCGACATCGTCCACCCGCCGGCGTGGACATCGGACTCCTGCCTGCAGGTCGTTGACCTCGACCTTGATGTGATCCGCTACCTGGACGGACGGGTCATCCTCAATGACGAAGACGAGTTCGCGGAACACTCCGTGTCGCTGAGTTACCCGGTGTCGGTGTCCACGTCGGCTCGTGCGGCAGCGACTGACCTGTTCGCCGCCGTGGCCGAGCAAAGACCGCCGTTCGCAGCACGGCCCGACCGCTGGGTCAAAGCCGCAGCGCAACTGTCGAAGGAGACGTAGCTGCGGGCTGACGCATCGGCGCCGAGAAGGCGAAAAGCAGAGCAGCGGGCTCGTCCTATCCCAGACGCCCGCTCGGAGACGCGCCCCGATGCGCCGAGAGGCGCGCCCGCAGTCCCTGGCGGACGGAGCGTTCGGAGCGCCGATAGGTCCTGGGTCCGATGCGGACACCGGCGTCGAGAACCGGCAATCGGCGCGGGTCGAGCGTGTACCTCAGTGGCGTCCCTGGGGACTGCTGGACGTCAAGTCCCGTGGACGCCGGAAGCGGATCGCGCAGTAGATGATCGCGGAGTTCACAAGGCCCACGCCTGCGAGCATCCAGGTGTCCCGAACGTGATCGTTCGAGCCAGTGAGCAGAAGGAACCACGGCAACGCGAATGGGACCTGGAACATGTTGTTCAACCCGTCGAAGTCCACGCCGGGTTGGACATAGGGGAGGGTGATGAGAAGCGCGGCAACGGTCCCCAGTGCCCAGAGCGCAGCACAGATGGCTGCAAGGCGGGGTCGAGACACGCCCCACTATGTCACCTCCCCGAGCCGCTCCTGCGTGCCGATAGCGCGGCACTCGGGCGGCGCGGCGATGCGAGCTGATTGCCGCCGAAGAAGCGATGCGCCTCTTGTCGTCAAGCGGCTGATTCGAGGGCCTCGACGGCAGTGATGTCGCGGATGAGGGGGTAGAGCTCGCGGGCGACGTAGCGCTTGAGGCAGCGCATGATCTCGCGCTTGGAGAGCCCGTCGGCGGTGCGCTTCTCGACGTAGGCCTTGGTGCGCGGGTCGGTGCCCATGCGAACAAGGACGATCGTCCACAGCGCCGAGTTGGCCTGGCGGTCACCACCGCG
>JBQTKH010000198.1:0-51055 GCA_052386335.1 Microthrixaceae bacterium | reverse complement strand
CTCCTCGCGCCACGCATCCAGCCGCCGCTCCCAGCTCATCACGCGCCTCCCACTAGCCCTGACAATCCAGCGGTATCCATGCTAGTAGCAGGGTCTTGACAGGGTTGCGACCATCAGCGGCATGTTCGACAAGTTCACGGACACAAGCCGCCGCGTCGTGGTGCTCGCGCAGGAGCAGAGCCGCGAGCTCGGGCACGGCTACATCGGTGCCGAGCACCTGCTGCTCGGCATCGCCAGCCTTGACAGTGGCCCCGCCCACGACGCCCTCGACCGATGCGGCGTGCGGTTCGCCGCACTCCAGGCCGCGACTCGCTCGCTCCTCCCGCCCGCTGCGAAGCCGCCCGGCAACCACGTGCCGTTCACGAAGGTGGCAAAGCACATCCTCGAGGACTCGCTTCGTCGCGTCGTCGCCCTCGGAGCCGACGAGATCCGACCAGAGCACCTCCTCCTGTCCGTGCTCAACCAGGCCATGGAGCCGGACTCCTTCGTCGGATCACTGCTGCGTGGCCTCGGCGTCGAGCCCGAGTCGGTCATCGAGGCGCTCGTGTCGGATCAGGACGTCGTCCGGCCACCCTCAGGTGACAGCGACGATCGCACCCCCGGGCTGCGTGGCGCCGAGGCGCTCGCGAAGCGGCTCGCCGGGCGCACCAAGACCGGAACGCACCATCTCCTTGCCGCGTTCCTGGCCGACCCCGCGAGCGCGGCTCGTCAGATCCTCGCGGCCGGAGGCTTCGACGAAGGACGGCTCCCCACGCCACCGACGAGCTGGGACGTCGCCGGCACGAGCGACGACACCCCCGAAGGCCGCGCCGAGCGAGCGCTCCGCATCGACGTGACCGACGAGGGCGTGACGATCCGGATCAACGACCCAGGCGTCGTCAAGCTGCTGAGCGCGGCCGATGACACCGGTGAACGGGCACCGGAGACGATCCTCGCGGAGCTCCTCGGCCCCCTCTTCGCGTCACCAGCCGCACCGACCCTCGACGAGCGGTCGCCCACATTCACCATCGATGGGGCGGCAGACCCGGAGGCGATGCAGGCCTTCATTCGAGAGCAACTCGAGTCTCAGGGCCTCGAGGTGGACCCAGAGACCCTCGCGAAGCTGTTGGAGAAGCTCCGTTCCCTTCGAGACGCTCCACCCGACGACGTGGCGTAGAGGATTGTCGCTCCAACGCTGCACGATTCCGGTGAGCTCGACGCGGCAGAGCTGGGTCACGCGCGACCCACGTCAGCCCGTAGCCCGCTACATCCAGCTCTTGACCTGCTCGATGAGCTTGACGGGGTCGGGGCCGATGGGCGTGACGTTGAGGACGCTCACGCCGCTCTCCTTGTACGCCGCGATGCGGTCGCGGACGTAGCCCTCGGAGCCGCAGAGCGTGGTGGCCTCGAGCAGCTCGTCGGGCACCATCTTGGCGGCCTCGTCCTTCTTGCCGTCGAGGTAGAGGTCTTGGATGGCTTCGGCCTCGGCCTCGAAGCCGTAGCGCTTCACGAGGTCGTTGTAGAAGTTCTTGCCCTTGGCGCCCATGCCACCGATGTAGAGCGCAGCCATGGGCCGGGCGAACTCGCGCACGGCCTCCGCGCCCTCGCCGACCGAGAGCAGGCCGCCGGCAACGATCTCGAGCGGCGCCAGATCGGCCGAGCGCTTGGCGGCGCCGGCGGCGAGGTCGTCGCCCCACACGGCCTTGGCCTTCTCGGGCAGGTAGAAGAGCGGCAGCCAACCATCGGCCAGCTCCGCGGTCATCTCGACGTTCTTGGGGCCGAGCGAGGCCACGTAGATCGGGATCTCGCTGCGCACCGGATGGTTGATGAGCTTGAGCGGCTTGCCGAGGCCCGAGCCCTTCCCCTCCGGAACCGGGATCTGATAGCTCGTGCCGACGTGCTGCACCTTCTCGCGGCGCCACACCTGGCGGCACCCGTCGATGATCTCGCGGGTGCGGCCGAGCGGGCGGTCGTACACCACGCCGTGGAAGCCTTCGATCACCTGTGGCCCGGAGGCCCCGAGCCCGAGGATGCACCGACCGTCGGACAGCGCGTCGATGCCCGCCGCGGTCATGGCGATGAGCGTGGGCGTGCGGGTGTAGATCGGCAGGATCCCCGCGGCGAGCTTGACCGTGGTGGTCTTGGCGGCGAGGTAGCCCATGCTGCTCACCGCGTCGAAGCTGTACGCCTCGGCGACCCACACCATGTCGAGGCCGGCCTTCTCGAGCTCGACGACCTGATCGGTCGCCTCCTTGAACCCACCTGCGTAGTTGAGCTGCGTGGACAGCTGCATGGTCCCCCCTCTGGGATCGCGACTTGGGATGTCAGCTCGCCGGGGCGAGGCGCTCTCGGGCCTTCTTCGACCGCTCGAGCAGGTGTGCGGGCACACCGAACGCGTTGTCGGCACCGGTGTCGTCGGCCGCGGCGTCGGCGGCGGGGCCGTCGGTGGTGGCGACCGCGGCCTCCACCTCGACGCGCTCGTCCACCGGGATGAAGTCCTTGGTGCGCACGATGTGCCGACCGTCGAGCAGCCCTTGCTCGACACCGTTCTCGAACAGCACCCGGTAGCGCATCCAGGTGACACCGGACACGACCAAGACCTTGCCGGGCGTGCCTGCGGGGACGCCGGCCAGGTCGATGTTGGCGCGGACCTTCTCGTGTCGTTTGAGCTCGATCGAGGCGATGCGGGCAGACATGGCGGACATTGTGGCCCGCCCACGCCCGCGGTCACGAACCAGCTGACCCAATCCCGCCGATCTCTGGACCGGAACACCGCATTCCGGTGGCCCCGGTGCAGAACAGCGGGGTCAGCGGCGCGACTCGGCCCAGGTCTGTCCCTGGGTGACGTCGTTGTCGTGCGGAAGGCCCAGCACCCGCTCCGCGATGATGTTGCGCTGCACCTCGCCCGTGCCGCCGCCGACGGTGAGCGCCGGGGAGAACAGGAACCCGTGGTGCCACATGCCAGGGTCGCCGCCGAGCGGCCCCACCGTCGTGAGCATCCCGCCTGCCCCGGCGAGGTCCTTCGCGAGGCCCATGATCCGCTGACCGTGCTCGTCAGCGAGGACCTTGCGCACCGACGCCTCAGCACCGGGCGGCTCGCCCTTGATGCGGGCGGTGACCGTGCGCAGGCGGATGAGGCGGAGGATCTCCGACTCGGTGTGCAGCCGGGCGAGGTCCTGGCGGAGCACGTCGTCGTCGGTGCCGCCCGCGGCCCGCACGACCCCGATCAGGTCCTCCGCGGTGGGACCCGCGCCCCAGAGCGCGCCGCCCGACGACAGCGAGACGCGCTCGTTGCCGAGCGTCACCTTCGCGAGCCCCCACCCTCGGTTCACGTCGCCGACGAGGTTCTCCGCGGGAAGGCGCACCTCGTCGAAGAACACCTCGTTGAACAGGTGGGCGCCGGTCATCTCGATGATCGGGCGGATCTCGATGCCAGGCGTGTCCATGGGGCAGATGAAGTACGAGATGCCCTCGTGCTTGGGCGCGTCGGGCTCGGTGCGGGCGATGAGGATGCCGAACTTGGAGAACTGCGCAAGCGAGGTCCAGATCTTCTGGCCCGTCACCACCCACTCGTCGCCGTCGCGCACGGCGCGCGTGCCGAGCGACGCGAGGTCCGAGCCTGAGCCAGGCTCGCTGAAGAGCTGACACCAGATCTCCTCCCCCGCCAGCAGGGGGAGCAGGTAGCGGTCCTTCTGCGCCTGGGTGCCACCGTGGAGGATCGTCGGACCCGCCCAGCCGATGCCGATCGTGTTGGACGGGCGGCTCACCTTCGCCGCCGCGAGCTCCTCGTCGATGAGGATCTGGTGGATCGGATCCGCGTCGAGGCCCCACGGACGCGGCCAGTGCGGCGCCACGTAGCCCGCCTCGGCCAGGTCGCGGCCTGTGGGGTTCGGGTGCTCGGCGAGCCACGCCCGCACCGCGAGTCGGCGGGGGTCGTCTTGCGATGGCAGCTCGAAGTCCATGCCTGGCAACGTACCGCGCCTCTTGACCGGACGGTCAAGAGCATGCGGGCCCGGCTAGGATCGCCGGTCTTGTCGAACGATGGGGGAAGAGATGGCCGGCTGGAACTTCGCTGACGTGTGGGAGACGGTGGCGCAGCAGGTGCCCGACGCCGACGCCCAGGTGCAAGGCGACCGCCACCTGAGCTGGGCCGAGTTCGATCGCCGCGCCAACGGCGTGGCCCAGACGCTGCTCGATGCGGGCGTGGCCGAGCAGGACAAGGTGGCCCAGTACCTCCACAACTGCCCCGAGTACCTCGAGTCGATGTTCGCCACCTTCAAGGCGGGCCTCGCGCCGATCAACACCAACTACCGCTACCTCGACGACGAGCTCGCCTACCTCTGGGACAACGGCGATGTCGTGGCGGTCGTGTTCCACGGCACCTTCGCCGAGCGCATCGAGGGGATCCGCGCCCGCGTGCCCCGCGTGCAGACCTGGCTGTGGGTCGACGACGGCAGCGGCCCGTGCCCCGAGTGGGCAACGCCGTACGAGACGGCGGCCGCCGTGGGGACCTCGACGCCGGTCGCCGGTCCGTGGGGACGCTCCGGCGACCACTTGCTGCTCCTCTACACCGGTGGCACCACGGGGATGCCAAAGGGGGTGATGTGGCGGCAGGACGACCTGTTCCGGTCGCTCGTCGGCACGTTCGTGCCCGCCGTGCGCGATGCCGACCCCGATGCGGAGCAGACGATCATCCGTGAGGCGGTCACCGCGCCCGGCATCGTCGGGATGCCGGCCTGCCCGCTCATGCACGGCACCGGCTGCTTCACGCAGCTCATCATCCTCTCCGGTGGCGGAGCGACCGTCACCCTGGAGTCGAGGCACCTCGACATCGAGGAGATGCTCACCACGATCGAGCGGCAGCGCGTGGGCACCATCGCCATCGTGGGCGACGCCTTCGCCAAGCCGATGCTGCGTGCGTTGGATGCCTCACCCGGCAAGTACGACCTCTCCAGCCTGTTCATGATCTCGTCGTCCGGCGTGATGTTCAGCGAGGACTCCAAGCAGGCCCTGCTGGCCCACCACCCCGGGATGATGATCGTCGACGCCTTCTCGTCGTCGGAGGCCCTCGGCATGGGCCAGTCCGTGTCCAGCGCGGCCGGCACGTCCACGACGGCCGCCTTCACCCTCGGCGAGAACGCCAAGGTGATCACCGACGACGGTCGGGCCGTGGAGCCGGGTTCGGGCGAGCGGGGGCGCGTGGCCGTCGGCGGCTGGCAGCCCGTCGGCTACTACAAGGACCCTGACAAGACCGCTGCCACGTTCATCACGTTCGAGGGCAAGCGGTACTCCGTACCTGGCGACTACGCCACCGTCGAGGCCGACGGCACGCTCACGCTCCTCGGGCGCGGCTCGGTGTGCATCAACACCGGCGGCGAGAAGGTCTTCCCCGAGGAGGTCGAGGAGGCGCTCAAGACGGTCGAAGCCGTCGTCGACGCGGTCGCCGTGGGCATGCCCGACGACAAGTTCGGCGAGGCGATCACCGCCGTGGTCGAGCTGAACCCGGGCGCCTCGCTCGACGAGGGCGCGATCATCGCCCACGTGAAGGGCAAGCTCGCCGCGTACAAGGCCCCAAGCGCGTGCTCGAGATCGACACGATCGGTCGGGCCCCCAACGGCAAGGTCGACTACAAGCGCCTCAAGCAGTGGGCCGCGGATCAGCTCGGCGTCAGCCTGTGAGGGGCACCGCGTGACCGTGGAACCACCGCCGAAGCGCCTGCGGGTCGGCTACCACCGCGAGATCGACGCCATCGACCAGAAGGTCGTGCGACTGTTCGCGCTGGTGTCCGAAGCCGTGGCCGCCGCCAACGAGGCACTGCTGGCGGCCGACACCGACGCGCTCGCCACCGTGCGCCGCGGCGAGCTCACGATCGACGAGCTGATGCTCGAGCTCGAGATCGACCTCGAGCGGCTGCTCCTCCTGCAGGCGCCCGTCGCCGGTGAGCTGCGCTACGCCCTCACCCTGATCCGCATCGTGCCCGAGCTCGAGCGCTCGGGCGATCTCGCTGTGCACATCGCCAAGCGGGCAAGCACGGGCCTCGCGGCCCAGCTCACCCCCACGGCCCGGGGTCTCCTCGAGCGCATGGGGACGATCACCTCGGGGCTGTGGCACTCCGCCGCTGACGCATTCGCCGACCGCGATCCCACCGCGGGTGACCGGCTCGAACAGGCAGACGACGAGGTCGACGACCTCCACACCGAGCTCACCAAGGAGCTGCTGAGCGGGTCGGTCGGCACGCCCGAGGCTGCCGACGCCGTCCTCGTCGCCCGCTTCTACGAGCGCCTGGCCGACCACGCCGTGCACATCGCGGTGCGCGTCGCCAATTCCCTGGGCTGACGCGGCAGACTGGGGGGATGAGAACCTCCAACCCCGCGCTCAACGACAAGGTCTTCGAGCAGGCCCGCCTCGGCTCCACCGCCGCGACCGCACCGGGTTGGGGGGCTGGCGAGCGCCTCGAGGAGGCCTACCAGTCCCCTGCCTACCGGGGACCGATCGTCGGCGACGACACGATGAGCCTCAACGGCGTCGCCTGGGCCGCAAGCGCGCTCCTCGTGCTTTTGGTCGCCGCCGGCGTGTACGGCTGGAACAGCGTCGACCACACGGCCGACTCCGTGGCCCTCCCCGGCTGGTTGTTCCTCGTGCTCTTCGCCGGCCTCGGCGTCGCCGTGCTGACGATGTTCAAGCCGAAGCTTGCCCGCTTCACCGCCCCGATCTACGCCCTGCTCGAGGGCGCCCTGCTCGGCGCCATCTCGGCGGCGTACAACTCGGCGTACGACGGCATCGTCATCCAAGCGGTCGGCCTCACCATCGGCGTGTTCGCGGTGATGCTCTTCCTGTTCGCCACTCGAGTGATCAAGGTCACCGACAAGCTCCGCACCGGCATCGTCGCCGCCACGGGCGCCGTGATGCTCATCTACGTCGCCAACTTCATCCTCAGCCTGTTCGGTGCGAACGTCCCCTTCCTGCACTCCACCGGTGCGCTCGGCATCGGCATCAGCCTCGCGATCGTCGGCGTGGCCGCCTTCAACCTGCTGCTCGACTTCGACTTCGTGGAGAAGGGCGTGGAAGCCGGCGCCCCTCGCTACATGGAGTGGTACGCCGCGTTCGGGCTGCTCGTGACGTTGATCTGGCTGTACCTGGAGCTCCTGCGGCTCCTCTCGAAGCTGCAGCGCGACTAGCTCCGCGGTCGACGTCGCCGCGGTTCAGGCGCCGATTCGGCCCCTTCCAGGGCCTCCACCTCCGCTCGTCGGGTGCTCTCATCCCACGACGCAGGAGCAGGCATGGCTGATCTCGGGTTCGATGGCAAGGTCGCGATCATCACGGGCGCGGGCGGTGGCCTCGGCCGCTCCCACGCGCTCGACCTCGCCAAGCGAGGCGCCCTCGTCGTCGTGAATGACCTCGGCGGCAGCACCGACGGTACCGGCCACTCCGAGACCGCCGCGCAGAAGGTCGTCGACGAGATCAAGGCCATCGGCGGCGAGGCCGTGGCCAACTACGACAGCGTCGCCACCCCCGAGGGCGGCCAGTCGATCGTGCAGACCGCCATCGACTCGTTCGGACGCGTCGACATCATCATCAACAACGCCGGCATCCTGCGCGACACGTCCTTCAAGAACATGACCCCCGACCAGCTGAACCCGGTGCTCGACGTGCACCTCCGGGGCGCCTTCTACGTCACCCAGCCGGCCTGGCAGCTCATGCGCGACCAGGGCTACGGCCGCATCATCAACACCTCATCGGCGGCGGGCATCTTCGGCAACTTCGGCCAGGGCAACTACGGCGCCGCCAAGATGGGCCTCGTCGGCCTCACCCGGGTGCTCGCGATCGAAGGCGCGAAGAACAACATCAAGGTCAACGCGATCGCTCCTGTCGCCAAGACCCGCATGACCGAGGAGCTCCTCGGCGCCGCCGCCGACAAGCTCGCCCCCGAGTTCGTCACCCCGATCGTGACCTACCTCGCCCACGAGGACTGCCCCGTCACCGGCGAGGTGTACTCGGTGGGCGGCGGACGAGTGGCCAAGATCTTCATCGGCGTCACGCCGGGCTACTTCGACAACGAGCTGTCCGCCGAGTCGGTGCGCGACCACTTCGACCAGATCCGCAAGGAAGACGGCTACGAGGTCCCCGCCAACCTCAACGAGGAGATGATGCTCGCCTTCAAAGCGGCGGGCTGATCCCTTCGGTCACGTCGCTGCAGCTCACCTCGTGGAGAACCAGGGAGCATCGTCGTCGGCGACGGCAGCGGTGGCCTCGGCTCCAGCGCGGAGGTCGATGACCGGGGCGCCCCGCGGCGCTGCGAGCTGGCGCATCGCCGTGACGATGTCAGGGATGGCGAAGGGCTCGACGAGCACCGCGCTGGCGCCGCAGGACCGCGCGCTCTCGGCGCGCTCGTCGTCGGGCGCGATGGCGAGCACCCGCAGGGTGGGTGCTTCGACTCGCAAGCGGTTGAGGTCGTCGAGGCCGTCGCCGGTGAGGTCGACCACGGCCGCATCGGCCCAGGTCAGGGCGCTGCTGCCCTCGTCGTAGGTCCGGGCAAGGTTGGTGGCGCACCCGAGGTTGTCCACCTGGGCGCGCACCAGCTCGCCGAAACCCGGGTCCGCGACCAGCACGAGCACTCGAAGATCCATCTGGCCTCCCTACCCGATGATCCCACCATGATTCCACCGATCGCGCCCAGACGCCCGGTCGGGAGCGAGCCGAGATCAGCCGGCCAGCACGGATGCTGCCAGGCGACGCATGACGCGCTGCGCCGTGGCCTGGTCGCGATTGCGGGCCACCCGCAAGCCCTCCCAGGTGCTCCAGCTCAGGACGGCGTCGAGGGCATCGAGGAGGTCGTCACGCGCGGCCCCAGCGGCGGCGAGCTCGGGGCCGAAGGTGTGGATGAGCTCGTGCCGGAGGAAGGCCTGCCCATCCCGCAGCCGAGCGATGATCTCCGTCGAGAACGGCCCGTGCACCTCCGCGGCGCGCCGCACCGGCGTCACCGCCTCGAGCAGCAGCGCCCGCTGCCGCACGAACGTGTCGAGTCGGTCCGCGAGCGGAAGGCCGGGATCGACGGGGAGCACGAGCACCGCCACCCGCTCGACGAGCCGCTCGGCAACGCGGGCGTGCAGCGTCTCGAGGTCGTCGA
This sequence comes from Microthrixaceae bacterium, assembly GCA_052386335.1. GTDB lineage: Bacteria > Actinomycetota > Acidimicrobiia > Acidimicrobiales > VFJN01 > VFJN01. Next base: position 41,949 of record JBQTKH010000198.1, on the reverse strand, counting down.
AGTGCTGGAACACCGAACGCACCGACACACCTGCCTGCTCGGCCACCCGCGGCGCAGTGGGCCGGAGGTCACCTTGCTCGATGAGCGAGATCGTGGCGTCCACGATCGCCTCCCGGGTGCGCATCGAGCGCAGGGTGCGACCGTCAGTGGACGCTGGTGCGGTGTCCGGAACCTGTTGCACGGTGCGTGCACCCTACCGGCCCGCAACAACTCACGTCTGGGGCGCCACCGGGGAGCCGTGGTGGGCGACGAGGCGCCAGCCCGCCGCCTCGCGCACGAACAGGTTGAGGGCCGCCACCGTCCCGCCCCCCATCTCGGCGGTGATGAGGTTCTCGTCGACGGTCACCCACGCGACGTCGCCAGCCATGACGACCTCCTCGTCGGTGAGGATGAACTGCAACGGGCTCGGGCCCCCGAACAGGGCGAACCACGACCCCGACACAGCGCCCCACCCGCGCAGCGTGCGCCAGCCTGGATGGGTGCACACCACCCGATCGCTGTGCTCCCAGCAGTCGGACATCGCGTCGATGTCACGGGCCTCGAAGGCGTCGTAGAACGCACGGTTGGCTGCCCGCACCAACGCCTCGTCGCCTGCCGCTGCGTCCGGTTGATCAGGGGCGGGGGGTCGCGGCACACGCCGACGCTATTCGCCCGGGCACCCTCCTCCGTACGAGGATGCGTCGATGCATCATGTGCCCACGCCCGACGGCCCGGTGCTCGCGGTGCACAAGCTCGGCGGGACCGGCCGTCCGGCGCTGCTCTGCCACGCCACGGGGTTCCACGGCGCGGTGTGGGAGCCGCTCGCCACCGCCCTCGACGGCATGGAGCGCTGGGCGATCGACTTCCGCGCCCACGGAGACTCGACGGTCCCGCCCGGGGACCCGCTCGACTGGGATCGGTTCCGCGTCGACGTGCTCGCGGCGATGGACGACCTCGCCCTACGCCCCGGCGCCACCGTCGGCATCGGCCACTCGATGGGAGGAGCCGCGCTGCTGCTCGCGGAGCAAGCCCGCCCCGGGACCTTCGCAGGCCTGTGGCTCTACGAGCCCATCGCGCCGCCGCCGGGGTTCTTCCCGTCGGCCGAGGGCGGCAACCGATTGGCCGAGGGGGCGGCGCGGCGACGTCCCTCGTTCCCGTCGCGCTCGGATGCCCTCGCCAACTACGCCTCGAAGCCGCCGCTGGACGTGCTCCGAGCCGACGCCTTGCACGCGTACGTCCGCCACGGCCTGGTCACCGGCGCCGACGGGGAGGCTCACCTCGCCTGCCGACCCGACGACGAGTCACGGATCTATTTGGGCGGCGGCGCACACGACGCGTTCGTGCACCTCAGCGAGGTCGCCTGCCCCGTGGTGGTCGCGTGCGGACGGCCCGACCCCGGACCGGCGATGTTCGCCCCGGCGGTGGCCGACGGGCTGCCGCTCGGGCGCCTGGAGCGCCTCGACCCGCTCAGCCACTTCGGGCCGCTGGAGGCCCCGGAGATCTGTGCGGCATCGATCAGGGCCTTCGTGGCCGAGCTCTGACCCACCGCGCGTCCCGACCAGCCCGGGACGTGTCCGGGGTTCCGGTTCGATGTCACACCCCAGGCCTACCCTGAACCACATGTCCCTCCCGCTCCCGGTGAGCCTGTCCCCGTCGAAGGTGTCGTCCTTCACCGACTGTGCGCTCGCCTTCCGCTTCTCTGCCATCGACCGGCTCCCCGAGCCCCCGTCAGTGGCTGCCACGCGCGGCACCCTGGTGCACGCGGCGCTGGAGCGCCTCTTCATGCTCGATGGTCCGGCCCGCACGCTGCCCGCGGCCCTCGAGTGCCTCGAGGAGGCCGCCGCCGCGATGGCCGACGACCCAGACCTCGTGGGCCTCGAGCTGGACGACGCCGCCACGGCGACGTTCCTGGCCGAGGCCAGGGCGCTGGTGGAGAAGTACTTCCGCCTCGAGGATCCCACGACGATCGTGCCGATCGGCCTCGAGCTGAAGCTCGAGGTGGCGCTCGGCGGCGTGCGCCTGCGCGGGATCATCGATCGTCTCGAGCTCGATGCCGACGGCGAGCTGGTCGTCACCGACTACAAGACCGGTCGAGCGCCCGGGGAGACCCACGAGCAGCAGCGTCTGGCCGGCGTGGCCTTCTACTCGTTGCTCTGCGAGCGCCTGTTCGGTCGACGTCCGGCCAAGGTGCAGCTGCTCTACCTGGCCGATCCGCTGGCCATCATCTCCACGCCCACCGATCGCTCCACCCGTGGCGTCGAGCGCAAGCTGGCCGCGGTGTGGTCCGCCGTGGAGCGGGCCTGCGAGCGCGAGGACTTCCGGCCCAACCCCTCCCGCCTGTGCGACTGGTGCGGCTTCAAGGCCTACTGCCCATCGTTCGGGGGCGACATCGCGCTCGCCGATGCGCACCGCCGGCAGCTCGAGCCAGTCTGAGCTGTTGCGTGCTTCGGGCGTCGCTTCGCTCCTGCCTACGCACGTGCCTCCCGGCGACCGGCAGAGCCGGCTCGCCTTCGGCCGGCCTCGCGCTCAGTAGACCGGCCGCTACCCTGCGCCCGGTGCCATCCCCCCTCGACCGCGCCAAGACCGCCGTGGTCGCCTTCGACGATGCGGTCGACCGCGGGGTGAGCCAGGTGCGCGGCAACCGAGCCCTGGACAAGGTGATGTACGGCGCGTCCGAGCTGGGCGACTGGTCGCTCATCTGGCACCTCATCGGTGCCACCCAGGCCCTGCTCCCCGGGCGCGACCCGATGACTGCGGTGCGCCTCTCGGTGATCCTCGGCGCCGAGTCCCTCCTCGTGAACGGCGGGATCAAGAGCCTCTTCCGGCGTGCCCGCCCCGTGTGGGGAGACGGCCCACCCCGCCCACACCGGCTGCGCACCCCGATGTCGAGCAGCTTCCCATCAGGCCACGCCAGCGCCGCGTTCACGGCGGCAGGCGTGCTCGCGCAGGGCGATCCGCTGTGGCCCGTCTACTACGGCGTCGCGGTCGTGGTGGCCAGCAGCCGCGTCTACGTGCGCATCCACCACGCGTCCGATGTCGTCGTGGGTGCGGCGCTCGGAATCGGGATCGCCACCGCGGCCCGACACCTCTGGCCCAAGCCATGAGCGGCACGACCGGAATACGCCGCACGATGAGACCGTTGGCACACCTGTGACCACCGCGCCCCTGTCCTTCGCCGTGACCTGGGACTACCGGTGCCCGTTCGCCCGCAACGTCCACGAGCACGTCGTCGAGGCGCTGCGCCACGGCGCCGACTGGGACGTCACCTTCGTGCCCTTCTCGCTCGGCCAGGTGCACGTCGCCGAGGGAGAGCCCGACATCTGGGACCACTGGCGCGACGACACCGGGCTCCTCGCCCTGCAGGCCGGAGTCGTCGTGCGCGATGCCCATCCCGATCGCTTCTACGACGTCCACGAGGCCCTCTTCGCGCTGCGTCACGACCATGCCGGCCACCTCCGCGACGAGGGCGCCGTGCGCGGCGTGCTCGATGCCCAGGGCGTCGACGCCGATGCGGTGTTCGCCGAGATCGACAACGGCAACGCCATCATCACGGTGCAACAGGCGCACGAGACGGCCGCGAAGGACCACAAGGTCTGGGGCGTCCCGACGTTCATCGTCGGTGACCAGGCTGCGTTTGTGCGGGTGATGGATCGCCCGGGGGGAGATGCGTCCCACGCCACCCGCACCATCGAGCGCATCGTCAGTCTCTTCGAGTGGCCCGAGCTCAACGAGCTCAAGCACACCTCCATCGCCCGCTGAGGACGCCAAGGGGCGCTCGCAGTACCGTGCGCTCATGAGCGGTGACCGGGAGATGCGCGCCGACCGTCGGATGTCCGATGTCGAGGCGCTGATGTGGAACCTCGAGAAGGACCCGCACCTCAGTGCGTCGATCGCGAACGTCACGGTGCTCGACCGGGTTCCCGATCTCGATCGGCTGCGCGCACGTCTCGCGCACGCGGTGACGATGATCCCCAGGCTCCACCAGCGGGTGGTGCCCGCCCTCGGCCGTCTCGCTCCCCCCGAGTGGCGCGACGATCCCGAGTTCGACCTCGACTACCACCTCCGCACCACCGCGCTCCCCGGCCCGGGCACGATGCGCCAGCTCCTCGACGAGGCGGCCGCCATCGCGAACCGTCCGTTCGACCGCACCCGCCCGCTGTGGGAGTTCGTGATCGTCGAGGGCCTCGAGGGTGACCGGGCGGCGATGGTGCAGAAGCTCCACCACACGATCGCGGATGGCGAGGGCGCGATCCGGATGTCGGAGCAGTTCATCGACGTCGAGCGCGCCGCCACCGAGCCGATCGCGGTGCGCCGCCCACCGCCGGTCACGATCGACGCCAGCCTCTGGGACACCACCGTCGACACCCTGACGCACAACCTTCGCCGCGGCCTGGGCGTGGCCCGTCGAGGCGTGGAGGCCGCGGCCGTCACGATCCAGCACCCGAACCGCATCATCGACATGGGCACCGACGCCGTCGAGATGGCCCAGTCTGTGATGCGACAGCTCGTCGTCACCGACCAGGCCCACTCACCGCTGTGGACCGAGCGGTCGCTGCGCCGCCACCTCGAGGTGTTCGAGGTGCCCTTCGACGACGCCCACGCGGCCGCCAAGCGCCTCGGAGGCAGCCTCAACGACCTGTTCGTCACGGCGGCCGCGGGCGGTGCGGGCGCCGTGCACCGAGCGGCTGGCTTGCCCGTCGACGAGCTGCGCATCTCGATGCCGGTGAGCACCCGCCGAGACGGCTCGGCCGGCGGCAACTCCTTCACGCCCACCCGGGTCCTCATCCCGATCCACCTCGAGGACCCCGTCGAGCGGTTCGCGGCGATCCGCGAACGGCTGTCCACCGTGAAGGCGGAGCGCGCGCTCGGCGCGGTGAGCGGCATGGCCGGCATCGCCAACCTGCTCCCCACCTCGGTGTCGGTGCGCCTCGCCCGCCAGCAGGTGGAGACCGTGGACTTCGCCATCTCCAACGTGCGGGGCGCGCCCTTCCCGCTCTACATCGCCGGCGCGCTGATCGAGGCGAACTACCCCGTCGGGCCCACCGGCGGCACCGCGTGGAACCTCACGCTGATGTCGTACAACGGAATGCTCGACATGGGGCTCAACGCCGACCTCGGCGCGGTGCCGGATCCGGCCGCGCTCCGGGCCGCCATCGAACTCGAGTTCACCGCGCTGCTCGGAGCGGTCAGCCCGCGCCGGAGCACCGCGTCACGAAGGTCGGTCGGCTAGGCCCCGACGTGCTCTGCGACGAGCGGCACCACCGCGGACGCCATGTCGGCGGCCGTGAGGAGCATGCGCACGTCGAGGAGCAGATCGGAGATCTCGTCGGTCGACACCAGCTCGCGGTGCAAGAGATCGGCGAGACCACCGTCGATGAGGCGAAGCGCCTCGTCGATGACAGCTTCGTCGACCACCTTGGTGTCCGCTTCGCCCGCCTGGGTGATGACGTCCTCGGTATCAGTCATTGAGAGCACGATACCCCTCTCCTCTGACAAGCGGACGCCATGGCCCGATCGGGGATCCTTCCGGGGGCCCCTTGGGCGGCGGATAGGGTCGCCGACATGGGAATGGAGCGCGCCGGCGTCACCTTCGCGAGCCTCATGGGCCTCGGGCCACAGGCGGCTGTGCAGACCGCTCAGCTGGCCGAGGAGCTCGGCTACACGTCGTACTGGACCGCCGAGACCACCGGCCCAGAGGCGTTCTCGGTGCTCACTGCCGCCGGCGCCGCGGCGCCCTCGCTCGACCTCGGCACCGGTGTGCTGGCGCTCCAGCTGCGCACCCCCATGGTGGTGGCCATGGCCGGTGCCACCCTTCAGGCGCTGCACCCTGACGGCGACATCATCCTGGGCATCGGCATCTCGTCGCCCGTGGTCGCCACGCGGTGGCACGGCATGCCCTACGGCGACGATCCGCTCGGCCAGGTGCGCGAGTACGTCACCCTGCTGCGGGCCTGCCTGTCCGGCGAGAAGGTCGACTTCGCGGGCGACCACTACCAGGTCAAGGGCTTCCGCCTCGGGGTGCGCCTGGGCGACACGCGCCCCAAGATCGTGGTCGGCGCGCTCAACCCGAAGATGCTCGCCCTCGCCGGGGAGCTCGCCGATGGCGTCCTGCTCAACTACCTCCCCGCGTCGCACGTGCCCTGGTCTGTCGAGCAGGTCCGCAAGGGCGGCAACGCCACGATCTACGCGTACGTGCACGCCGGCATCTGCGAACGGGAAGAGGGCATCGACCTGGCTCGGCGCGATCTCTTCTCCTACGCGGTGGTCGACTCCTACGCCCGGAACTTCACCCGCGCCGGCTTCGGCGACGAGGTCGCCGCGGTACGGGAGGCGCATGCGGCCGGCGACCGGGAGGCGGCGCTCGCCGCGGTGTCCGACCGCATGGTCGACGCCATCGACGTGATGGGCGACGCGGACACCGTGCACGCCACGATGCGCGCTTACGTCGACGCCGGGGTGGACGTGCCCGTGCTCATGCCGCTCCCCTGGGGTGCTGATCGCCGCGCCTCGGCCGACGCCGCCATCCGCGCCGCGGTGGCCAAGGCATGAACCACCCGTCGCGTTCTGTGCACCGTCTGCACGCCGTGTCGCGTCCCCCGTCGCGTTCTGTGCACCGTCAGCACCGCATGCCGACGTTGAGCGTGCACAGAACGGGGGAGGTGGAGGTCGGATGCAGCTGAACGGGAAGGTTGCACTCGTCACGGGCGGCGCCAACGGCATCGGGCGGGCGCTGTGCGAGCGCTTCGTGGCCGAGGGCGCCCGCGGCGTGGCCGTCGTCGATCGCGATGCCAAGACGTCCTTCGAGGTGGCGCAAGCACTCGGTGATCGTGCGATCGGCCTCGCCGCGGACGTGAGCCGTGAGGCCGACGTCGTCGCCGCGGTGGCCGCCACCGAGGCTCGGTTCGGGCCGATCGACCTGATGGTGAGCAACGCCGGCATCGGCACCGGCGGGGGCATCGAGGCGTCCAACGAGGCGTGGCAGAGCATCTGGGACGTCAACGTGATGGCCCACGTCTACGCCGCCCGCGCCGTCATCCCCGGCATGGTCGCGCGCGGCGAGGGCTACCTCCTCAACACCGCGTCGGCCGCCGGGCTGCTCGCCCAGATCGGCGACGCCGGCTACAGCGTCACCAAGAGCGCAGCCGTTGCCCTTGCCGAGTGGCTGGCCATCACCTACGGCGACGAGGGCATCAAGGTGTCGTGCCTCTGCCCGCAGGGCGTCAACACCGACATGGTTCGCCAAGGAGCAGCGGGCTCCGCTGGACAGGTCGTGATCGCGCAGGGCCTCATCGAGCCGGAGGACGTGGCCGAGGCCGTGATCGCCGGTCTGGCCGACGAGCGCTTCTTGATCCTCCCCCACCCCGAGGTGCACGACTACTTGCAGCGCAAGGCGGCCGACCCGGACCGCTGGCTCGGTGGCATGCGCAAGCTGCAGCGCCGCATCCGCGACGCGATGCAGTGAAGCGGTCCGACCCCACCCCCGCACCGCTGGCAGAGTCCGCTCTCGTCGAGGTGGGTCTGCGGCCCGGCGACCGCGTTCGGTTTCGTCAGCGTGAGGGTGGAGCGTGGCACGAGGGCATCGTGGAACGCCGCGAGCGCGACGGGTCGATCGGCGTGCGCGACGGCCGCGGCGCGGCGCGTGCGATCGCCATCGAGCGCCTCCAGGTGCGCACCACAGGCAAGCGAGGCGGTGTCGTGTGGGAGCCGGTCGCCGAACGAGCCCAGCGCGACGAGCAGCTCGGCCTCCTGTGACAGGCGTGCTGCGGGCGTCGCTGCGCTCCTGCCTCCGCACGTGCCTCCCGCCGGCCGGCAACGCCGGCTCGCCTCCGGCCCCACTGGTGTGACGACAACCGCCCTGCTGGCGCTCGCGGATCTGCACCGCTCGACCCCGGTCGATGCCGAGGTCGAGGTGGCCCTTCCCGTCGACTGGTCGCTGGAGCGCGTCGCCGACGTCATCATCGGGGGCGGGTTCACGTCCTTGGCGATCGACGAGCCACGTCGTGTCGTGCGCGCTCGCCGCCAGCGCACCCTGCCGGACACGGTGGGCGCGTCGATGCGCTTGCTCGTGTGCGGGCTCAACCCGAGCCTCCACGCGGCGGACGCGGGCGTGGGCTTCGTCACACCCGGCAACCGGTTCTGGCCGGCGGCGCTCGACGCCGGCTTGGTGACGCGCGATCGAGACCCGCGTCACGCGCTCGTCGGTCACGGGGTGGGCATGACCGACCTCGTGAAGCGGGCCACGCCGCGCGCTGACGCGCTGACGCGCGACGAGTACCGCGCGGGCGTCGAGCGGATCGGTCGCCTCTGCGAGTGGCTCCAACCGAGGGCGATCTGCTTCGTCGGCCTGGCCGGTTGGCGCGCCGCCGTCGACCGGAAGGCAACACCCGGCTGGCAGGACCGCCCGCTCGGTGGCCGACCCGTCTACGTGATGCCGAGCACGAGCGGGCTCAATGCCGCCACCGGCCTCGGCGACCTCACCCAGCACCTCAGGCTGGCGGGAGCCGGACTGCCAAGTACACCGGGGTGAGGTACGCAGCTCCTGGGGCGCCCTAGACGTCCATGACGTCGACGAGACCGAGGATGCCGCGGAAGTCGTCTGGGTTGCGCGTGTACAAGGGCAGACCCGCGGCGCAGGCGGTCGCCGCGATGAGCAGGTCGACGGCCCGCGCCCCGCGTGCCTTGCGGCCCGCGGCGGCGACGGCCGCGTAGATCCGTCCGTAGGCCCTCGCTGCCTCGCCGTCGAAGGGCAGTGGGTCGAAGGTCGCCTCGGCGCGCTGCAACCGGTCTTGGCGGCGGGCCCGCTCGTCGCCGTCACTGGTGGCATGGGGCCCCGCCGCCAGCTCCGCCATCGAGATCGCACTCACCGCGATCTCGTTGGGGAGCCGCGCCACGTCGATGTGCTCGAGGTCGATGAGCACGGAGGTGTCGACGAGGCCGCGAGCCCGCCGAGCCAGCTCAGGCACGGGGCGCCGCATCCGGCGCGGCGATGGCGTCGAGGTCGGCCCGGAACGTGGCGTAGTCGACCCCTGGTGCGTTGCGGAACATCGCGACGGCGGTGTCGGCACTGACGAAGCGATGACGCCGCAACGGTGTGAGCTCGCCGACCGGCACACCGCTCCGCGTCACGATGAAGGTCTCCCCGCGGTCGAGCTGGCGCATGATCTCGCCGCTCTCGTTGCGCAGCTCGCGCTGCGTGATCTCACGACCCACCGCGCAAACGTAGCACCCCGTGCTACGCCCGTGCCAGCACTTGACTGGCTGGTCAAGTACGGTGCGCGGCATGGGAGTACGCCTCGAACCACACGATGAGTACATGCACGAGCTCGGCCCCGAGTCGAACTTCAACGAGAGCATGTACTTCAACCTCTACGACCCGGCTCAGCAGATCGGCGGCTGGTTCCGATGCGGCAACCGGGCCAACGAGGGCTACGCGGAGATGACCGTGTGCCTCTACCTGCCCGACGGGCGGGTGGCGTTCATGTACAAGCGGCCCGAGATCAGCGACAACGACGCGTTCGACGCCGGTGGCATCCGCTTCGAGGTACAGGAGCCCTTCAAGCGGCTCGACGTGTCGTACACCGGCAGGGTCGTCGTGCTCGACGAGCCGCTCCAGATGGCCGACCCGAAGAGCGCCTTCACCAACAACCCCTACGCCGAGTGCGAGGTGCGCATCGCGTACACCGGCGTGTCCGCGATGTTCGGCGGCGAGCCCGACGAGCCCCACGAAAAGCCTGGCGAGGAGTTCGCCAAGGGCCACTACGAGCAGCTCATCGCGGGCAAGGGCACGATCCGCGTCGGCGACCAGGAGTGGGAGGTGGACGGCTTCGGCCTGCGCGACCACTCGTGGGGTCCGCGCTACTGGCAGGCGCCCTTCTACTACCGCTGGCTCACCGCCAACTTCGGTGCCGACTTCGGCTTCATGGGCTCACGGATCGCGCGACGCGACGGCGACGGCACGCGTGGCGGCTTCGTGTGGGACAACGGGACCCTCCACCTCTGCGACGACTTCCAGATCGCCACCGACTGGCAGGGCGACGACACCTATCACCAGTCGATCTCCGCCACCCTGCGGTCGAAGGACAGGGAGTGGAAGGTCACCGGCAAGGTGCTCAACCTCATCCCGCTCCGCAACCGGCGACCGGATCCCACCTCAGGCGACATGCTGGTCACTCGCATCAGCGAGGGCATGACGGAGTGGACGCTCGACGACGGCCGCACGGGCTACGGGCTCTCCGAGTACCTCGACCAGATCATCGACGACAAGCCTGTGGGGGTGGCCGAGTAGCTCCAGGCTCTGCCGCGGCTACAGCGAACACCGGGAACCCGGGGGCGAGGGTGAGCAGCTCCTCGTCGGTGGAGTCCCCGTCGACGCCGTCGAAGAACACCTTGACCTCCGCCTTCCAGCGACGCAGGTACTCGCGCAGCACGGCGGGCTTGTCGTCGTCGGCGAGCTCGTCCACCCGAATGGCCTCGACCCGCCGGCCGACGCGCAGCTCCCCTGATCGGGCGACCCGGATGTTGCGCACCCATTGGGTATGACCGCGCGGCGCCACCAGGTAGCGCTGCCCGTCGAGCTCGAGCAGGTTCACCGGCACGGTCTGCCACTCCCCGCTGCTGCGCCGGCGGACGGCCAGCTGGCGCAGACCCAGTGGACTCAGGCCGAGGCGGGCCAGGCGGCGCATCGCCCGGTTCACCACGTGCTGGGTGATCCAGCTCGGGCGGAGATAGCGGTCGGGGGCGGCGGTGGTCATCGTGAGCTCCTCGTGATGTGAGAGCAGTGCTCTCACATCACCGATGATGCAGGGCAACTGTCGCTCTGTCAAGAGCACCGCTCTTGATCCAGTGCAGTGCTCTCATCATGCTAGGATGCCGCCATGCCTGAGGCCCCCGCGCGAGGAGTCCGAGCCCGCGTGCGGGGCGAGCTGACCGAGCAGATCAAGGGCATCGCCCGCCACCACCTCGCCGCACGAGGCGCCCCGGCCCTCTCGCTGCGGGCCGTCGCGCGCGAGGCCGGCATGGTCTCATCGGGGGTCTACCGGTACTTTGCCAGCCGCGACGACCTGCTCACGGCCCTCATCGTCGATGCCTTCGATGCTGTGGGCGAGGCGGCCGAGGAGGCCGATGCCGGGTGCGACCGTGCCGACCTGGACGGGCGATGGCTGGCGGTGGCTCGGGCCGTCCGGACCTGGGCGCTGAGCAACCCGCACGAGTACGCGCTCGTGTATGGCAGCCCGGTGCCCGGCTACACCGCCCCCACCGACACGGTCGACCCGGCCGGGCGGGTCAGCCTCGTGTTCCTCCGAATCCTGGCCGACGGCGTCGGCTCAGGCTCCATCGCCACCGGTGACCGCATCGAGACCACTCGGGTGCTCCGCCAGGACCTGGCCCGGCTGCGGTCGGTCGGCGCCCCGGGCGTGCCCGACAGCGTGCTGTCCCGGGGACTGTTGGTGTGGACCCAGCTCTTCGGCGCCATCAGCTACGAGCTGTTCGGTCACCTGCACCGGGTCATCACGGACTACGACGCGCTGTTCGAGCTACAGGCCCGCCGTGCGGGCGAGCTCCTGCTCCGCGGGCTCCGCGAGGCCCCCTGAACTGCGTCCAGCCTCGGGCCCCGACGCTCAGTCGCCCGACTTGGCCTCGCTCTCTCGCTGTGCCCAGCTGAAGACACCCTTCGACATCGTGCTGCGCTCGTCCGCAGCCCGTCGTGCGAACACCTCGGCGCGCGCGGCGTGGACGCCGGTGTCGTCGGGCGCGGCCAGCGCCGCCATCTCTGCGAGGTGGCCGGCCAGGCGCAGGTCGCCCGACGCAGCCAGCTCCTGGGCCCGTGCCGCGAGCACGCTCGCACCTCCGGCGAGCGCAGCCACCTCCGCAGCGAGCACCGCGTCGGGGGCTGGCTTGAGGTTGGCGGGGTTGCCGTCGTACCAGCCTCCGTACAGTCGCCAGAGGTTGCGCACGACGAACTCGGGCTCGTCGTAGACGGGCTTCAGGTAGGGCTTGTCGAGCAGGTGGGACGGGGCCTGCACCGAGTGGACGATCTCGTCGAGGCGTGCGCCCGCGTTCATCATCTCGAGCGTCTGATCCACGAGGGACTCGAGCAGCTCGGCGGTGTCCCCGAGCGCCTGGCGGACGCGCTCGGCCCCCAGGATCGGGAACCCGTGCCCGGGCAGCAGCACCTCGGCACCGAGCTGTTCCATCTTGCGCAGGCCGATCGCCCACTCGCGCGGGTAGCGCTGCACCTTCTGCGGGTTGCCGCAGTTGGGGCTGGCCCAGATGAACAGATCACCCGTGCAGAGGACCTTGCGACCCGGGTTCCACACCCAGGTGGCATCGTCGGTCTCGCCCTTGTCGTGGTGCAGCTCCCACGTCTCCCCGCCCAGGCTGAAGGTGTGGTCGTCGCGGTAGAGCCGGTCGGGCTGGCGGTACTCCGTGGGCCAGTACGGCATCGGGAACTGGAACTGCCGCTGGTTGATCACGCCGTTGTACCCAGCCGTCAGCACGTAGCGCTCGAAGCGGGCCGGGAGCAGCTCGTGGGCGATGACGTGCGGCAAGGTCCAACCCTTCTCCGTCGCCTCCGCCTCGAACGGGCCGAGACCCATGACGTGATCGATGTGGCCATGGGTGAACACGACGGTGTGGAGCCGGTCGATGTTCCAGCCGCGGGTGCGCTCGTGGTTGGTCCGCGCGAAGACCTCGTTGCCGGTGTCCACGAGCAGCAAGCCATCGTCGGTGTCGAACGCGCAGTTGTTCCCGAAGGCGGCGTTGAAGGCGGTGCGGTCGGCCACCTCCGCGATGCCGACGTCGAGCGTCACCGGATGATGACCGTCGACCTCGGTCGACATCTCCCCCTGCCACAGCCGCTCCGCGATCTCCAACAGGTCTGGCATCTGCTCCCCCTCCACCACCCCGATGAGGCGGACTCTAGGCCTGTCGTCGTGCGCCCGATCAGCGTGCGTTCAGGTTGGGACGTACAGGATGCGGTCGATCAACAGATCCCATCAGGAGGCCACCATGTTCAGAACCCGCCATCAACGCGCCGGAGCCGCTGCGCTCGCCGCGCTGCTCGCGCTGCTCGCGCTGGCCGGGGCGGCCTGCGGCAGCGACTCGGCCACCACCGCGTCCACCACGACCACCAGGGGCGACGGAGCGACCTCCACGACCGCCGAGCCGGTCATCGATCCTGGTGACGGCGGCAGCTACGCGCCCGAGCTGGACCCCACCGACTTCGTCGACGGCGTCGACAACCCGTACCTCCCGCTCGCCGTGGGCTCGACGTGGGTCTACGAGGGTCCGGCCGACGAGCCCGGCAAGACCGAGCACATCGAGGTCGTCGTACTCCCCGAGCGCAAGGAGATCCTCGGCATCTCGGCCACCATCGTGCGTGACACAGTGACGGTCGACGGCGTGCTCCTCGAGGACACCTACGACTGGTACGCGCAGGACAAGGACGGGAACGTTTGGTACCTGGGTGAGGACGTGAAGAACTACGAGGACGGCAAGCTCACCGACACGGACGGCTCCTTCGAGGCCGGCGTCGACGGCGCGCTCCCCGGCATCGTGATGAAGGGGCAGCCGAAGGTCGGCGATGCCTACCGCCAGGAGTTCTACCGCGGCGAAGCGGAGGATCTCGGTGAGGTCATCGACATCGGCGGCTCGAAGACCGTTCCCGCCGGCACCTACACCGACGTGCTCGTCACGAGGGACTGGAACCCGCTCGAGCCGGACGTGGTGGAGCAGAAGACCTACGCCCGAGGCGTTGGCGTCATCTTCGAGGAGCACGTGCAGGGTGGCACCGGCACCTCGGCCCTGATCTCGTTCAGCCCGGGCTGAGGAAGATCGGGTTGCCGATCGTGGTCCGGTACGGGCCGGTCGACGCCGTGGGTGGGGCCACGGTGTCGACCCGCCAGAACGTGCCCAACGGGCCCGACTGTGGCAAGCGAACCGCAAGGAACTCGATCGTCACGTCGTCGCCCGTGATGAGGACCGTGCCTGCGGGCACGCCGTCGGCGCTGATGGCGAGGGTCTGGCCGGCTCCGCCCTGCACCCGAGCGGTCATCCGTGCCGCGTCGGCTACGAGCGTGTCGCCCACCATGGCGTGCTCGCCGGTGGCGGTGGTGGCGGTGAGCTCGACGGTGGGGCTCCGGTGCGCCCCTTGGGTGCGGACGTAGGCACGACCGGCGCGGATGGCGTCGATCAGCGCCGGACGAGACAGCTGCTGGGCGTAGACGGCAGTGGCGGAGCTGCCCAGGTCGGGCCCGAGCTTGTCGTCGCTGCCGGACACGGCGGTGATCTTGTGACCCTCGAGCAGCTTGCGCTGCCACAGGTCGATCGCGGTCGGCACGAAGGGGTTCTCGATCTTTCGCCCCAGCCCGGGGCCGCCGATCTGCTTGTCGTCGACGAGGATCGGACCGGTCAGCACCTCGATGGTGGCGACCTGGTCCCAGTCGATGTCGTCGCCCAGGGTGAACTCGCAGCCCCGGCAGAAGCTGCCGAAGATCGGCGTGGGGAAGATCGTGGGGTGGGCGACGCCGAACAGCGCGCCGTCGCCCACGGAGGCGGTCTGGATGTCGCGCAGCGTCACGCCGGGGGCGCCGTGGCGCCAGTCGACGACCGACGGCGTCTCGCCGAACACGGTGGCGTGACCGAAGTAGGTGATGACCTCGCGGCCGGGCCAGATGAGCAGGTCGGGGTTGGCGGTCTGGATGGGGCCGAGCTCGCGCTGGTGCTGATCCGTGACGTACTCGGTGACCGGAAGGAAGTCGAGGCCCGCGGCTCGGGCGTACTCGGCGAACCGGGTCCACGTCGGCGCACTCGGACTCGAGTGGTACCCGTGCATGTGGAAGTCGCCGTGGTACCAACCGGCCTCCGCATCGGCGATGTGGGAGGCGTCGACCGGCTGCGCGACGACCGCGGGTCCCACCGCGGGGTTGAGGCAGCGGACGACGACCTCGTAGGAGGCCCCGGCGGGCGCGACGGCGGCGATGCCGAGGTCGACGTTCCAGATCCCCGGCTCCACCGGGCCGGGCCGGTAGCCGCGCTCGGCCGTGTCGGCTTGCACCCAGATCGGCGGCTGACCCGTCGCCGTCTTGCCCTGACGGCTGCCCGACCAGCCGCGAAAGCCCGCCGGAGACCCCACGCCGCCCTCGTCCCACAACCCGAGGTCGAGCACGGTCTGCACGAGCACGTTGGCCGGGGTGCCCGGCAGCGGACGGGCGTCGTCCCACCGGTAGCCGACCTCCACCCGGGTGGTGCCGGGCGCCACGTCGAACGGCAGATCGCGGTAGGTCTTGGCGTCGTCGCTCGACACGGAACCGGTCACCACCACCGCCGCGCCATCGGGCGCGCAGGCGGGTACGTCGTCGGGCACGGCGCGCGCCACTGCAGGCGCTCCCGCGGCGAGCGCGACGCTCAGCCCGATCCCCGTCCACCTCGCGCCCCAGCGCATCGGGCCATGCTAGGGGACGCGGTCCTGCGGGGGAGATTCAGCGGGGGGCGAGATCCCGGATGGCCTGCCGTGCGTCGATGCCGAAGGGCAGGAGTGCGAGGGCGGGCGTGGTGACGCCGTTGGCGACGTAGCGACCGATGTGCTCGCGGCACTTCTCGGGCGGACCCCACACGATGAGCTCGTCGACGACCTGGTCGGGGATGGCGGCCAGCGCTGCCTTGCGGTCGCCTTCCTTCCAGAGGCGCCACATGTCGCCGAGGATCTCGCCGCGCCCGACCCACTCGTGGAACGCGGCGTAGACGGGCACGTTGAGGTAGGCGGCGATGGCGAAGCGCCCCATGCCCCGCACGGTGTCCGCGTCGTCGGTGGGCGCGACGAAGATGCGGGCCACCACCTCCTTGGGCGTGCCGTCGCCGGCGGCCTGCACGATCGGCGCCACGGTCGACACGTCGTCGGCCGAGAGCCAGTTGATGATGGCGCCGTCGCCCTCACGGCCGGCCAGCTTGAGCATGCCCTCGCGCAGCGCGGCGATCAGGATCGGCACCGGCTGCTCAGGGCGCACGCCGAGCTTGAAGCTGCGGACGTTGAACGAGGCGGTCTCCATCGTGACCTTCTCCCCCGCCAGGGCCGCCCGCAGAAACCGCACCATGTCCTGGGTGCGCTGGTAGGGAGACTCGAACGGGATGCCGTTCCATCCCTCCACGATCACGTTCGACGACGTGCCGATGCCGAAGGCGAAGCGCCCCGGCGCGGCGTCGGCCATCGACGCCACCGACTGCGCCATGCACGCGGGCCCTCGGGTGAACGCCGGGACGATCGCGGTGCCCAGTCGAAGCGATGGCGCCCACACCGAGGCCAGCGCAAGGGGCGTGAAGGCGTCGGCGCCGTTCGCCTCGGCCGACCACACGTCGGTGTAGCCGAGCTCCTCGAGCTCGATGATCCAGTCGCGCTGCGCGTGCAGCGGGATGCCGTCGAAGGGGATGGTCATGCCATAGCGCGGGTCCATCCCCGGATCATGGCCCAGGCGCGCCGCTAGCGTCGCCGTCATGCCTGACCGGGAGCCTGTGCCGGAGGACTGGGACCGCTGCTTGGCGGTTGTGGCCCACCCCGACGACCTCGAGTACGGCAGCTCGTGCGCGCTGGCCCGTTGGTCCGCGCAGGGCAAGACCGTGGTGCGGTGCTCGCCACCCGAGGCGAGGCAGGCATCGACGGACTCGATCCCGTCGAGTGCGCCCGCGTGCGCACGACGGAGCAGATCGCCGGTGCGGCCGAGGTGGGCGTCGAGATCGTGGAGTTCCTCGACTTCGCCGACGGGTCCCTGATGCCCGGCCTCGACCTGCGACGCGCCCTCGCTCGGGCGATCCGCCGACATCGGCCCGACGTGGTCGTGACCCTCACCTTCCGGAATCAGTGGGGTCCCGGGAGCGCCTGGAACCACGTCGACCATCGGGTGATCGGCATCTCGCTCGTCGACGCTGTCCGCGACGCCGCCAACCGCTGGGTGTTCCCCGAGCTCATCGCCGAGGGCCACGAGCCGTGGAGTGGTGTGCGGTTCGTGCTGGCGGCCTCGTCCCCGGAGTCGGGTCACTACGTCGACGTGACCGACTCGCTGGAGCGTGGCATCGCCAGCCTCCGGGCCCATCACGCCTACATCGACGGCCTCGGTGGCGACTTCGACCCCGAGTCGTTCCTGCGCGGCATGGCCGAGCCCACCGGCCGCGAGGTGGGCGTCGGCGCCGCCGTCCCCTTCGAGCTCATCCCCACATGAGGCCGCACCTCTGGCGGGCGCCTGCGGTGCTGGCACTCGTGGTCAGCACCGCCGCCTGCAGCGAGGGCACGACCAAGGCGCCGTCCGCGGGTGTCCCCACCTCGAGCGAGCCTGCCACCGCGTCCACGGCGCCCTCCGTCATCATGGATTCCGAGGTGGGACCCTCGGTGCTCGACCTGCTGGAGGGACGAGGTCAGTACGGGACCTTCTCGATCGCGCTGTCGAACCATCGACACGACGGCGGTCACGACACCTACACGGGCCGCTATGTGCGCACGGCCAGCGGCACGACCTACACCGTCGCAGACATGGACCTGCCACTGGTGCGAGAGGAGGTCGAGCGTCTCTTGGCGATGCACGAGCGGTTCGATGCGCTCGAACCGCTGTTTGCAGATGCGTTCTTGTCCAGGGACACCGTCGTCACCAACCAGCTTCAGCTCGGGCTGGCCGACGTCCTCATGCGCGTTGGCGTGTTCGGAGAGGCCGGCGCTTTCGCCATGATGCCCTGGTTCGCCGTCACCGTCGTTGAGGACAATCCGCTCGGCCCGTGCCAGGAGGCGCTCGCGGCGATGCGATCAGCGGTCGAGGACCGCGTTGCCGGCGACGCAGCACGGCTCGGACGAGGGTGGACGCCCGATGCCGATCGCCTGGGGGCCACGGAGCGCAAGGTTGCCGAGCAGGCCTGCGATGGGCTGTCCGGACCGGACGCGCCGGGGATCGACCTCGAGGTAGACGACGTCACCTTCTCGGTGACGGTCGATGGCGAGCAGATCCTGACGCTCGCCGTCCAACCGGCCGATGGGGAACCCCTGACCGTCTCGGCACTCAGCCCTGCGCCGATGCTCGACGGCTTCGGACTCTTCTTCCTCGCCGTCGACCGCTGCGGCGAGCTGCCCTGGGCATACTCCAACTTCGCCGCCGCCAACTCCTACACGTCCCCGGATGAGCACTCCTACATCGGCCCCGGGCCCTATTCGGAGATGGTGTGCGCCGCCGAGGTACCACGCTGACCTGCACGTCCACGAGGCCCAAGGATGCCAGTCGCGGTGTCAGATAGGTTCCCGACATGGAGAAGCTGGTGTACGGCCTGTGGCGGCAGCCCGATCAGGACGTCGATCCGCTGCGGGCGGCCCTCATCGAGGACGTCGCCCCCAGGCTGCTGGCGTTGGGCGTGGACGGGCTGCGCATCGAGGTGGAGGAGCCGGCCGGCAAGATCCTGCGCACCGGCGCGATGCCGGACGGGTCGTTGCTGTGCGGGTCGGTGTCGATCTGGCTCGACAGCTACGACAACCGGGGGCGCCACGAAGCCCTCCTCGCGCCGATCGGTGCGCAGGTGCACGGCTGGATCGTCGCCGAGTCTGTTGCCAAGGCCTACGGCCCCCGACGCACGTGGCCTGACGGCGAGCGCTCCCCCGGCATGTCGATCCTCACGTTCTTCGACAAGAAGGACGGGGTCGACGACGAGGACTTCTACCGGATCTGGCACGGCGAGCACACGCCGCTCACCTTCGACATCCACCCGTTCTGGATCTACGTGCGCAACCAGGTGCTGCGTGCGATCACGCCTGGCGCGCCCCGAGTGCGCGGCATCGTCTACGAAGCGGCCCCCGACGACGAGGACATCACCGACCTCCCTCGGCTCTTCGGCTGCGCCGACGACCCGGCACGGCTGATGGATCAGATCGCACGGGTGAACGACCAC
The DNA here is from genome assembly GCA_052386335.1 of Microthrixaceae bacterium. Taxonomy (GTDB): domain Bacteria; phylum Actinomycetota; class Acidimicrobiia; order Acidimicrobiales; family VFJN01; genus VFJN01. The sequence continues at coordinate 23,058 of JBQTKH010000198.1, read as the reverse complement.
ATGGCCACGTTCGGCAACACCGACACGCTGCAGTGCGTCACCACCCGCGAGTGGATCTTCAGGACGCTGTCCACCTGAGCCACGCCGGTCCCGATCGTGCGCCACGCCCGCAGCGATGCCCTCGACCAGCTGGAACCGCTGCTCGCCGACCTGCGGAAGATGCCGGAGCTCACCGAGCGCAGCCGCGGTGTGTTCTACCGCCGCAGCAAGGCCTTCCTGCACTTCCACGAGGACCCCACCGGCCACCACGCGGATGTGCGCCTCACCGACGACTTCGAGCGGTTCCGCGTGCAGACCCGCGCCGAGCAACGAGCCCTGCTCGCGCTCGTGCGCCAGGTGCTGGCGAGCTGAAGGCAAGGGTCGATGGTGACGGGTGGTTCAGTCGTTCGTGACGACCTCCCACGATGCGCCGCCATCGCGGGTCCGCGCGATCTGGAACCTCGAGCGAGCGAAACCCAGCGTCTCGTCGATCCAGTCGAAATCGAACCGCTCGTCTCCGCTCGGCAGGACATCGATCCAGGTGGAGCCGCCATCCGTCGAACGCAGCACGCCCCCGTATCGCGTCGTGCCGAACAGATCGCCGTTGGGCGCCACCTTGGCCGCGAAGGAGTCGGGCGGCACATCTCCCGCCGTTTTCGTACCGAGCAGGCCGTTCGATCCGGCGAGCGCCCACGACTGCCCGGAATCAGTGCTTCGGTAGATCTCCACGGACGACTGGCCTCCGGCGGGCTCCCCCACGCACGTGTACCAGAGCGCGTCGCGGTTCAGTGCGCTTGGTACGCCATTCCCATTGTGCCCCGCGCACGGCGGAGCGAGGTCGAACCAACGCAATCCATCGGTCGCCGTGACCAGCAGTGTGACCTTGCGCGGCGTGGGTGATGTCCCGTGGCTGGCGCTGGTCGACGCCACCAACGGGATGTCCGCCGAACGCCAAGGCCCTCCCGAGACCGGCGCCTCCACGAACACAACGCACACGTCAGTGGGGCCCTGGCCCTCCGAGCACGGGCCCCTCGCGATCACTCGCGGCCCCTCGAGGAGCAGCGACGCAGCGGCGAATCCGGGATTGTTCCAGTCCCACGAAGCGCCACCATCGTGGGTGTCGAAGAGGCGTCCTCCAACCTGCAGCCAGCCGTCCGTGCGATTGGCGAATCGGACGCTCAGCCCTATCCCGGACTCGACGTCCGCGTACTCGTTGAGGCGGGCAGCGACCTCCCAGGTCTTGCCGCTGTTGAACGATTGCAGGATGGCCACAGGACAGGTATCGAGGTCGGGGTCGCTCCTCTCGGAATCACACGTGGCCCCGATGACGAACTCGTCATCCACAAAGTCGATGGAGGCCAGGTTCTCGTTCACGTCGACGAGGAGCTCTCGCGTGTCGGTCGGCGGCGGGTCAGCGCTCGTCGACGTGCTGGCTCCTCGCTCCGGAGTCGTATCCGGAGGTCCAGCCATCGGATCGTCCGCGTTGATGACGATGGCCGCCACCACCAGCGATCCCACGATCATCGCAGCAGCAATTGCACCTCTCCTCCGCGTCAGACCGCGTCCATCCCGCTTCTCGCCAGCAGCGTCATCCCCCATCACGACACTGTCCCACACGGCTTCCAGCCGCCCGCTGTCGCCACCGCACCCCGGCGGTTGGAACGCGCGTCGTGCCGGATCGGGACGAGTCGCCCCGCCACATAGCGGTCGACAGTCGGCCGCAGAGCGACTGCCCTCGAGCACACCGTCCCCGGGTCATACCGTCACCCGATCGGCCTTCCCCACTGGCGCGCGGCACCACACCGGCCGTGCTCACCGCTCCTCAGTGGCCTGATCGCGCCAGTCATCGGTGCCGGTCGGCCGGGTCAGGCCGCCGGCGGGTGTTGTCGGTGGTGCCAGCGGTGGTGGAAGCGGCAGCGACAGCGGCCGTTGACCTGGACCGTGAGGCCGCCATCCTCGTAGGGGACGACATGGTCGACCTCGCAGCGCTCGGCGGGCACCGAGCAGGACGGGTGCTGGCAGAAGCGATCGCGCATCTCCACCGCAATGCGCGTGGCGCCCGTGAAGAGGCGCTGGCGAACACCGACATCGAGCACGCGTGATGGACCGTCGAAGATGACTCGGGCGACATCGGCGCGGTCGAGCAGGGGGAGGATCTCGCCCGGGGTGACCACGCTGCCGTCGGAGAGCTCGCACATGCGCTCCACCGACTGGTCACCCGCGAGGACATGGATGAGCACGCGCCCTTCTGTGGCATCGGCGGGCTTCGCGGCGGAACGCTCCGCCATGATCCGCAACGCATCGGCGCGGCGCTGCTTGGGTGTGCGGCGCAGGTCTGAGACAGTGGCGCCCTCTCCGAGCCGTTGGCGGGCCTCTGCCCAGTCGGCCTCGAAGAGCTCCTGTTCCAACCGGGCCAGCTCGCGGGCCACGATCTCACCGGTGACCGGGTCGAGCAGCGCGTCGATCACGACCATCCCCTCGAACGTGCTCGAGCAATCGACCCGCCGCGAGTCGTACCGGCTGGTGGCATCGGCCTCTGCACCGTCGGGGTCGTTGGCGTGGATCCAGTAGGTGATCCCCACCTCGAAGCGGCGGAACAACAGCTCTTGGGCGAGACTGACGAGCTTGGCCTCGTCCACGGCGAACGCCTCAGGGTTGGCGCGGCGCGCCGACGCCAGCAAGCGCACGTGATCCACGGTGATCCGACCCGCGAGGAACGCCGCTTCGGTTCCGGGCAGATCGCGAAGCAGTCGAGCGCACTTCAGCGCGACGTTCGAGCGGGTCTGGGACTGGTGGCACTGCCACGCCACCCACGCGGCGGCCGAGCGGGCCCCGCTGCCCTGCCAGGCGCGAGATACGTCGAGGCGGCCCAGCACCGCGACATGGGCGGCCTCGGCCAGCTTCGCCACCTCGCTGGTCAGCACGATCAGCTCCGTGATCTCGCCATCGGTGAGGCTCAGGTCGGAGCTGGTCAGCCCGGCGAGCGCGTCACGCGCCTCCTTCGCCAGCACCTCCACGTGCACGAGCTTCCCCATGCATCCAACCCTATTCAGGGGGTATGACAGTCTCCGGAGGCGCTCTCCATCATCTAAGTGCTCTCACATGTACCCCACACACCACGGCGGCCACACCTGTTGCGGTGGCACCTTGGGGCTCACGGAGTCGCACCAAGGGGGGATCGCTACGCCGGGTCCGGTCGGCTGACGAAGTTCCGCAACCCCGTGTCGCGCAGAGGATCGTCCCCATGCAGCAGGCCAGCGGCCGCGACCTGCAGAGGGAAGGAGCGCTTCTGGACGCGGGCACGGGCGACGGTGTCCTCACCGGCCAGTGCCACGAGCGCTGGTGCACCCAGTGATCCCATCAGGCAAGCGATGTCGAGACTCGCTCCGGCGACGCAAGCGTGATCCCAATCGATCAGCGCGGGCCTCGAAGAGGTGTCCCAAAGGAAGTTGAACCGAGTCAGGTCTCCATGAGAGAGAACTTGGGCCTCCTCGAGCCCGAGAACCTCCGCCACCGCGCAATCCGCCCTGATTCGGTGTACCGCCGGCAGGAGCGGAAGCATCTCTCGCACGATCTCGGGCCATTGGTCACCACCGCACCAATCTCGAACTGGGAGCAGCAGTGACGCAAGAGGCTCGGTTGGAACCCCATGCAGCGCGTTGAGCGTGGCCCCAACCTGCTCGAGGCATCCCTTCCCACCGAACGACTTGTCGTCGCACTGGGCTCCGTCCAGCCGCTCCATTAGCACGACGGCCCGACGCTCGTCCCAGCGCACGACCTCCGAGAGAAGCCTCGGGGTTCGAACGGGCAAGCCCAGCGGAGCTACCAAGTCCAGCACAACGGTGCGCTGGCGGAGCCGTTCGGCCGCGTAGCTCGAGCGGGTTATCCGAGCGACCACTTCTTGGTCGGCAGCCCATACGTCATGGAACGCCCCACGCTGATGGCGCGCCGTGAGCCAGCTGTGATCGGGAAAGGTCTCGCGCAGCAGCTCGACGGGGGCTTCGGGAACCACGCGCACAGTCTGCTGCCAATTCAACGGAGCAGTGTCACCTGCCCGTAGAGGCTGCTTCCTGTCGCTGGTCTTCATCGCCTTCCCCGGGCCGGAGCTCTAGCCGCCCGCCAGGCGCCGGGGCTGGCAGGATCGGGCGGTGCACCTGCAGGCGATCGACCATGTGCAGCTGGCGATGCCGGCCGGGGGCGAGGACGAGGCTCGGGACTTCTACGCGGGGCTACTCGGGCTGCCTGAGGTGCCCAAGCCGCCGCACCTCGCGGCACGTGGCGGGTGCTGGTTCGAGTCGGCTGCCGTCAAGATCCACCTCGGTGTCGATGCCGACTTCCGACCCGCCAAGAAGGCGCACCCTGCCCTGCTCGTCAGCGGCCTGCCCGAGCTCACCGCGACGTTGACCGCGGCGGGCGTGGAGGTCGTCGATGACGACCCGCTCGACGGGTACGACCGCATCTACGCCCACGACCCCTTCGGCAACCGCCTCGAGCTGCTCGAACCTCTGTGATCTACGGCTCGCTGCCGTAGGGGCGGGTGATGATCTCGAGGAAGTGGCCGTCGGGGTCGGCCCAGTAGACGCCGCGCCCACCGAAGTGGGTGTTGATCTCGCCCTCGACCTTGCGCGCCGGGTCGGCCCAGTAGCGCAGGCCTCGGGCGCGGATGCGTCCGAAGATCGCGTCGAACTCGTCGTCGGAGACGAGGAACGCGTAGTGCTGCGGCTCGATCTCGTACTCGGGGCCGGCGGAGATGAAGGCGAGGGTGACGTCGTTGTGAAGGACGACGTCGAGGAACGGACCGAACTCGGTGGGCTCGTCCAGGTCGAGGAGCTCCACGTAGAAGCGGGCGGAGACCTCGCGGTCGCGGACGTTGACGATCGTGTGGTTCAGGTGGACGGGCATCTCACTCCTCGGCCGGAAGGCTCATGCGCGACGCAGCGGGATCGTCGGGATCGAGGTCGAGGTCGCCGAGGTCGAGCCCGTCGCTGTCGGCCACGGCCACGATCTCGGTCTTGGGCCGCTCACCGTAGAGCGCTTGGTCGAGCCCGAGCATCGCTGCCCCGAGCCAGGCCCCGCCCGTGGTGGCCCGGGCGCGGCTGAGCGGGTGGGCGCGCCCGGTCTCGGGGTCCGGCGGGACGGCCGCCAGCCACGCGAGCCACTGCTCCTCGGTCCAGTCGTCCGGATCCTGGGGCGGTTCGTCGAACACCGCGGTCACCCCACCAGGGTACGGCCGAGTCACCACTTGGCGATGATGTCCTCGCCGAACCGCTTGATCCCGTCGAGCTTGCCGGCCAGATCCGCATCGGCGCCCGCGTAGAAGTACCAGGGCATCGTGACGAGGTGGGTGACGCCGGCCTCGGCCACCCGTCGGTAGCCGTCGAGGTCCCAGGCGTCCTTGGCCGAGCCGTACATCGAGAACGGCGCATCCGTGCGCCCGTACTCCTGTCGGAAGCCCTCGATCTTCTGCCGGATGGCGCCCAGCTCGTCGACGGTGTGCAGGTCGCTCACCCAGCCGTCGTTGCGGGCCGCCCGTCGCAGCGCCGCATCGGAGGTGCCACCGACGATGATCGGCACCGGCGCCGTCGGCGCGGGGAGCATCTCGAGCGGGGGAACCTCGAAGTGCTCGCCGTGGTGCTCGACCACCTTGCCGGACCAGAGCTTGTGCAGCACGTCGATCATCTCGTCGGCGCGCTTGCCGCGCTTGCCGAACGGCGTTCCCGCGAGGTCGAACTCCTCCTCCATCCACCCCATCCCGATGCCGAGCTCGACGCGGTTGCCCGACAGTGCCGCTGCGGTGCCGACCTGCTTGGCGACGTGGACCGGCATGCGCGCCGGGAGGATGTACACGGTCGTGAGGAAGCGCAGCCGGGTGGTGACCGCGCTGAGGTGGCCGATCGTCACCCACGGGTCGGGCCAGGGCGTGCCCATCTCCCAGCGGCGCGCACCGTCGTCGGTGTAGGGGTACGTCGAGCGCGTCGCCACCGGGTTGACGAGGTGGTCGGCGATCGTGAACGTGCTCCAGCCGTGCTCGTCGGCGGCCCTGGCGAGGGGGACGAGCTCCTCTGGCGGTGAGAACGCACCGGACACGCAGAACTTCAGATCGCCGCCTTCGGTCACGAGTGGGTCCCTCCGTCCACGCGCAGCTCGGCGCCGTTGACGTGGGTGGCGTCGTCGGATCCGAGGTAGGCGATGGCCGCTGCCACCACCTTCGGGTCGCCCATCCCCACCGGGGACATGATGCGGTGCACCAGCCGACCATCGGCCCCCTCGGGGAGCTGGAAGGCACCGGTGATCGGGGTCTCGATCGACCCCGGGCACACCGAGTTCACGCGCAGGCCCTGCTTGGCGTACTCCACGGCCAGCGTCTTGCTCAGCGCGAGCACCCCGCCCTTGGACGACGCGTAGGCCGCCGCCCAGGGGTGCCCGAACAGCGACGCCGTGGATGCCACGTTCACGATGGCACCCCCGCCGTCGAGCAGCGCGGGCAGGGCGGCCCGACAGAAGCGGAAGGTGCCGGTGAGGTTCACCGCGAGGATGCGCTCCCAGGCGTCGAGGTCGGCCTCGTGACTGTGCTCGAAGCGCAAGATGCCGGCCGCGTTGACGAGCAGGTCGAGGCGTCCGCTGAGTGCCAGCGCCGCCTCCACCGCCGCAGGGGCGTAGCCCGGATCGGTCACGTCGCCCGCCAGCGTGGTCACCGCGTCAGGGCGCAGCACGTCCTTCTGCGTGACCACCAGACCGTCGGCGGAGATGTCGGCGCCCAGCACCAGCGCGCCTTCCTCGACGAGACGATGGACCGTGGCCCGACCGATCCCCGAGCCGGCCCCCGTCACCAACGCCACTCGCCCCTCGTACCGTCGCATGGGCCGAGACTAGAACGCGTTCTACTCACCCGCCCGTTCTTGGGTGGACCCGTTGCGAAGACGGCGACGAAACGACTCAAGAACCTCGGTGGGTGACTCAAGAACGCCGGTGGGGCGTCACTCCTTCCAGAAGCGCACGATCGTGGACTGGCTGGCGGTGGCGAGCAGCGTGCCGTCGTCGGCCCAGAGGTGCACGTCACCGTGGCCGAAGCCGTTGCGGACGGCGTGGATCCGGATGTCGAGCAGCACCCACTCCGTGGGCACGAGCTTCCCGACCCGGAGGGTGTTGTCGAGGCTGTTTCCGCCGGCTCGCTCGCCGAGGGCCTGGCCGATCCCGAACGGCACGTAGTCGCCGAGGATGGCGAGCGTGGCGGCGGACATCTCGAGCACCTCGGGCATCCGCGCCCACAGCGCGCACCGGCCACCCGGCATGCCCGGTCCGGGCAGATCCTGCATGGAGAGGGCCGAGGCCAGCCGCACGTCGAGCCGGTCCATGATCGACTCCGCCCCCGGATGGCGATCCATGCGGGGGCCGCATTCGTCGGGGGGTGGCACCTGCGGGCGCTCCGCCCACTGGCCGTCGACCTCCATCGGACGCTCGCCGAGCGCGGCGTTCACGGTGAGGATCTCGCGGTCGCCCACGTGACCCACCGCGCGGGCTTGGGTGACCTGCCGACCGGCGACCGCGATGGTGACGTCGATGTCCATGATCGACGGCGGGTTGGCGTACGACAGGTACTGCGCGGTGGCCCACACGACCGGCCGTCCCGAGCGTCCCTCGAGTGCAGCGATGGCCGCGCCCAGGCCGCATCCACCGAAGAGGAACTGGTGGCCGGTGGAGATGCCGGGGGTGACCGGGAGCACCCAGCGCATCGGGTTGTGCGTGGGCTCGAGGCCGAGCCAGGCGGGGGCATCCACGGCGGCGAACCTACCCGGCAGGCGAGGGTCGTCCGGACGGTGAATGATGACCCCATGACTGACACCCCGTGGCTCGGTGATGCCTGCTCGCTGATGGACGCGTTCCGCTCAGGCGAGCGAACCCCCACTGAGGAGCTCGACCTGGTGCTCGGCGCCATCATGCGCAGCGAGCTCAACGCGGTCCCCTTCATCGACCACGACATGGCCACGGCCGGTGCCGCGGCTGCCGACGTGAGCTAGCCCGTCGGCGGCATCCCGGTCGGCGTGAAGGAGCTCGACAACGTGGAGGGATGGCCCAACACCGAGGCCTCCCTCGTGTTCAAGGACCGCATCAGCACCTACACGTCCACGAAGATCACGCGGCTCGTCGACGACGGCGGCGCCGTGCTCGTCGGGCAGACGACCGCCAGCGAGTTCGGTGGCCTCAACGTGAGCACGACGCGGCTCCACGGCACGACGCACAACCCCTGGCAGCACGGCCGCACCGCGGGCGGGTCATCCGGCGGTTCGGCCGCCGCGGTCGCGGGCGGTCTGCTCCCGTTGGCGACCGGTGGCGACGGCGGCGGGTCCATCCGCATCCCGGCCGCCTTCAACGGGCTGGTCGGCATGAAGGGCACCGCGGGGCGCATCCCCCGCGGCCCGCGCACGATGATCTCGCCGCTCACGGTCGTCACCGGGTGCCTGACGCGGTCCGTGCGCGACGTCGCCCGCTTCTACGACGTGTGTGCCGGCCACGACAGCCGCGATCCGTACAGCCTCCCGAAGGTCGAGGGCTGGGAGCGCAACCTCGGCACGCACGACCTCAAGGGCAGGCGCATGGTCATCGCGCCCACCCTCGGCGCTGCGGTGGTTCGCCCTGAGGTGCAGGCGTCGGTGCGGGAGGCCGCCGAGGCGCTGGCCCGCGACGCGGGTCTCGTGATCGTGGACGTGCCCGTGCAGATGCCCGGCCTCGGTCTCGAGTGGGCCATCACCAACCTCGCCACGCTGCGCGCCGACCTGCTCGACCTCTGGCCGGAGTGCGCGGAGCTCCTCTCGAAGCAGATCGCGTTCGGCCTCGACTTCGCCGACAAGGCGATGAACCTCGAGATGTCCGCCAAGGCCGAGCTGGCCCGCATCCACGCCAACGAGACGATGGCTGCGCTGTTCGACGAGGTCGACTTCGTCGTGTCGGCCACGAACCCGGATGTCGCCTACCCCGCCGAGGTGCAGATGAACACCCGGGTGGGTGACCAGAAGGTCGGGCCCGAGAACAATGGCGCCCTCACCATCCCCGCCAACATCTGCGGCAACCCGGCGGTGTCGATCCCGGTGACGCCGGTCGACGGCCTCCCCGTCGGGATGCAGATCATGGGCAAGCACCACGAGGACTCCCTCCTCCTCGACTTGGCCCTCATGGTGGAGCGCACCTGCCCATGGCCCCTCGTCGCTCCCAGCGCGCCCGTCTGACCGCGCTCGGTGGCCGCTGACCTGGGCTTCTGTCCCGTGTGACGAAGGTCAACCGGCGGCTGGGTATGACTGTCACACCCCGTGGGTTGAATGAGATGCATGGCACGTCAGCTCACGCTCCTCGAGGTCCCGCCGTCCTGGCAGCTCGATGACGCCACCCGGGAGGCAGGTCGGCAGGGCATCGCCGCCGCCCGGGCGTCGCTTCGAGCCGCCTTGGCCGCTCGCCCCGCCCGCAACTCCACCGATCGCCCGGCCGCCCCCGCCGAGCACCCCACCCACCGCCGCTCGGCTGCCTGAGCCGGCTCGCACCGCTACGGTCACGCCCCGATGGGAATCCTCGCGTGGTGCGTCGTCGGATTGATCGCTGGTGGCCTGGCCCGTCGAGCCGTGGGTGCGCCCAAGCGCGGGTGCCTCGGCACCGTCGCGGTCGGCGTGCTCGGCGCGCTGTTCGCGGGTGCGGTGACGCGCTTTGCCACCGGCGATGAGATCTCCACCTTCGACGAGCTCGACCTTGGCTCGATCTTCGTGGCCTTCGTCGGGGCCGCCGCGCTGCTCCTCGTGCTCGAAGCCGCCGGCGGACGTCGGCGGTAGCCCGGCGGTCGTGCTCTGCCGCCCCGACAGATAGGTTGCGCCCATGTCTGATGTCGTGATCGTCGAAGCCGTCCGCACGCCCGTCGGTCGCCGCGGTGGCGGGCTCTCCTCCGTCCACCCGGCCGACCTGCTCGCCGCCGTCCAGAAGGCCGTCGTCGAGCGCTCGGGCATCGACCCAGCCCTCGTCGGCCAGGTGATCACCGGCTGCGTCAGCCAGGTCGGTGAGCAAGCGTTCAACGTCGGTCGCACGGCGTGGCTCACCGCTGGCCTCCCCCAGTCGGTCGCCAACACCACCGTCGACACCCAGTGCGGCTCCTCGCAGCAGGCCACCAACCTCGGCACGGCGCTCGTGGCCGGTGGGGTGGTCGACGCGGCGGTGGCCTGTGGCGTGGAGGTCATGAGCCGCGTGCCGATCGGCTCGAGCGGCCGGAAGGATCTCGGTCTCGGCATCCCGATCCCCAAGACCTACTTCCCCCAGTACGAGATGACCTCGCAGTTCGAGGGGGCCGAGCGCATCGCGGAGAAGTGGGGCATCTCCCGGGCCGACACCGACGCCTTCGGCCTGCGGTCGCAGCAGCTCGCCGCGCAGGCCTGGGCCGAGGATCGCTTCGGGAGCCAGATCGTTCCGGTCGACGCTCCTGACCTCGACGACGAGGGCAAGCCCAGCGGCACCACCCACACCGTCAGCCGAGATGAGGGCCTCCGCGAGACGTCGCTCGAGAAGCTCAGCGAGCTCAAGCCCGTCGCCCGCCCCGACGGCGTGCACACCGCCGGGTCGTCGTCACAGATCTCCGACGGTGCCGCGGCCGTGCTGCTCATGTCGGCCGAGCGCGCAGCCGAGCTCGGCCTGCGGGCCCGGGCCCGCGTCGTCGACACCTGCCTCGTGGGCGTCGACCCAGTGCTCATGCTCACCGGTCCGATCGATGCCACCCAGCGGCTCCTCGACCGCACCGGCCTCAGCGCCAGCGACATCGACGTGTGCGAGATCAACGAGGCGTTCGCGTCGGTCGTGCTGGCCTGGCAGAAGGAGCTCGGCTTCACGCCAGAGCAGACCAACCCCAACGGCGGCGCCATCGCGCACGGGCACCCGCACGGGGGCACGGGCGCCGTCCTGCTGACCAAGGCCCTGCACGAGCTCGAGCGCACCGGTGGTCGCTACGGGCTGGTGTCGATGTGCTGCGGCGGCGGCATCGGCACCGGCACGATCATCGAGCGCCTCTAGCCCTCCTCGCCGGCTCGCCCGGCCAGCACCGTCCACCGTCGCGGAGGGCATCCTCGTGCGCACGCTCATCGTCCTTGCCCTCAGTGGGCTGCTCGGCGCCTGCTCGCTCACCACAGGCTCCCGTGGCGCATCCCGCGCTCCCGGTTCGGCTCTGGTGGTGCACCCCATCGACGGCGACACGATCGAGGTGCGCCTCGACGACACCACCGAGCGCGTGCGGTACATCGGCATCGACACGCCCGAGTCGGTCGCCCGCGACCGACCCATCGAGTGCTTCGGGGTGGAGGCCAAGGCGCGCCTGGCCGAGCTGCTGCCGCCGGGAACGGAGGTGCGACTCGAGCGGGACGTGGAGGCGCGCGACAAGTACGGGCGACTCCTTGCCTACGTGTTCCGTTCGAGCGACGGCGTGCACATCAACCTGCTCCTCGTGGAGGAGGGCTTCGCCGAGGCCCGAGCGTTCGAGCCCAACGTCACGCGTCAAGCCGAGCTCGACCGAGCGGAGGCCGAGGCGCGGGCGTCCGGTCGGGGGCTGTGGCCCGCGTGCGGGAGCACCGACGTGCCGGTCGCACCGTCGCCGGGTTGAACGCGTCGCCGGGTAGCGTCACGCCGTGACCTCCCTTGCTGAGCGCCTCGGGCATGGGCCCGACGACCGGCTGCTCATCCTGAACTGCGACGACCTCGGCCTGTGCCACGCCGCCAACGTCGGCACCTACGAGGCCCTGCGCGACGGCCTGGCCACGAGCGCCACGCTGATGGTGCCGTGCCCCTGGGCGCGCGACGCCGCGGCGCAGTACCGGGGCGAGGACATCGGCGTGCACCTCACCCTCAACGCCGAGCACGAGCGCTACCGCTGGGGGCCCATCACGCAGGCGCCCTCGCTCCTCGACGGCGACGGCGGCTTCCCCCGCACCGTGAGCGACGTCTGGGACCACGCCGACCTCGACGAGGTGCGCCGCGAGCTGCGCGCCCAGGTGGAGCGGGCGATCCTCTGGGGCTTCGACGTCAGCCACCTCGACAGCCACATGGGCACGCTCCAGCTGCGCCCGGAGTTCTTCGACGTGTACCTCGACCTCGCCGTCGAGTTCGGCCTCCCACTGCGGCTCTCCGGCGCGTCGAGCGAGCGGGCCATCGGCTTCCCGTTCCGTCGCTTGGCGGCCGAGGAGGGCGTGGTGTTCCCCGATCACTTCGTCCATGTCCGCTCGGTGGGCTCGCGCAGCACGATTGAGAAGGTGCTCGACCAGCTTCGCCCCGGCGTCACCGAGGTGTACGTGCACCCGGCGGTCGACACCCCCGAGCTGCAGGCCCTCGCCGGTGACTGGGCCGCCCGAGTGGACGATCACGACCTCGTCACCGCCGACCCGGATCTGCGAGCCGCGATGGATCGGGCCGGTGTGCAGCGCATCGGCTACCGCCCGCTCCGCGAGCTCCAGCGAGCCGGTTGATGCGGCGTCGCTTGCTCGGCCTGCTCGCCGCGGGCGGCCTGCTGCTCGTGGCGTGTGGCGATCCGAAGCCCAGCTCGCCCACCGCGGCCGACCTCGACAGGATCGACCTCTCCCCGGACCACACGATCACCGTCGACGAGAGCGGCTTCTCGCCGCGCTCACTCGAGATCGAGGCGGGTGACGTGGTGCTGCTCGTCAACGAGGGCTCAGGCCCCCACTCGTTCACCGCAGACGAGCGCTTCGACACCGGCCGCCTCCACCCCGGCGACGAGACCACGATGGTCCTCACCGAGCCCGGCAAGATCCCCTACCGCGACCTCGAGGACCCCGACCACGAGGCCTCGATCACCGTCGTCGAGGCTCAGAGTCCCACGTAGGCGGTGCCGGCTCGAGCCCCCGCCGTGCAATGCGGGTCGGCGCTGGGCTGCCCTCCGAGCCAGTACAGCTCGTTGACCACGGCGACGGTCACCCTTGACCCCGCAATGGAGCCGACCTCGATCACGTCGCGGGCCAGGACGCACCTGCGTGTCGAACTCGTCGTGCCGTCCGGACGCGTTTGCCAGATGAAGACGGGAACGGCCTGTCCGTCGAGGACACCCACATCGTCGATGAGGATCGTGAAGGACTCACGAGTGGACGTGAACTGGAAGCTCCCCGTGGGGGCCAGCCTTCCTGCGGGGGTTTGCGAGGACACCTCCCCGGTCCAGGAGATCTCCCCGGTCCAGGAGATGTAGCGGAAGCTCAACGATTCTGCGCGAGCGTCAGGGGCGGCCGCGATCCCAGCAATCACGACGGCGCCGAGCGCGAGCCAGGTGCAGGTCCAGCGTCGAGCGCTGCGTGTCGATAGCGGTGACTTCGCCACATCAATGCCGATCACAGCCCGACGAGGACTGAACCGGCCAGGGCGCGTCCGGAGCAGTGGAGGTCGTAGGAGGGCATGCCGAACCAGTACATCTCTGACGCGACGAGCACGATCACCGCTGCGCCGTTGGACGACGCGTAGGAGATCGTCGTCCTGACGGGAACACAGGCGTAGGACTCCGAGTGGCTCCCGTTGGGGAACTGCTGAGCGACGAGCACGGGTACCGCGGTCCCGTCGAGGGACGCGGCGTCATCGACCTCGAGGGTGAACGCCGTGCTCGACGACCTGAACCGGAAGTGCCCGCCGGGCGCCACCGCACCCACCGGCGTGGGCTGTCGGTAGACAAGGGCGTCGAAGCCGTTGTACACGCCGCTCGCAGCGACGTAGTTGAACCGCAGGGTCTCCGCCTGGGCGTTCGGCGCTGTCATGGCTCCCCCGACGAGCAGGGCCAACGACCCTGCGACGGTGACCCAACGTCGTGAGCTGCGTGCTGGGGACATCGATCCTCGTCTCGTGGGTCGGACGCCGGCCGACATGCCAGTACCAACCCCTGAGCCCGACGAACGGTTTGCCCCGATTGGTACGGTTTCCCCCAAACCCGTCCCCGCGCTTGGGCGTTGGTATCGGTTGGGCGGTCATCGACCGCCGCCTGGGGCAGCCCTCGGGTCGGAGCGGAGCCGGGGGTGCGGGTGGACCCAGCACGAGGGACCACGGCGGTGCTCTCCGACCGCGACCTCGAGACCTTCTGCCGGAACCAGCACGCCCGTGTGCTGGGCATGCTCGGCCTCTACTGCGCCGACCGGGACCTTGCCGAGGAGCTCACCCAGGAGGCCCTCGCACGGCTCTGCAACCACTGGGCGCGCCTGCCCAGCACCGAGGACGCCGAACGGTGGCTCACCCGGGTGGCCTTCAACCTGGCCAAGTCGAGCTTCCGGTCCAAGGTGACACGACGGCGGGTGCTCGACCGGTACGGCCACACGCTCGCCCCCGGCGAAGACCGTCGAGACACCGCATCGGCCATCGCCGTGCGAACCGCCGTCGCGGCGCTCCCCGAGCGCGAGCGTCGAGCCCTCATCCTTCGCTACTTCGCTGACCTGCGCGTCGCCGAGGTGGCCTCGCTCATGAGCTGCCCGGAGGGAACCGTGAAGACCCTCACGTTCCAGGCCATCGCCCGACTGCGCCGTGCCGGTCTGGAGGTGACCGATGACTGACATCCGCATGCTGCTCCACCACGCCGCCCCGCAGCCGCTCGGGCCGCTCGACATGACGGCGTTGCGCGCCCGGGCCCGCCGACGCTCGCTGCGGCGGTTCGCCACCTGGGTCGCGGGCGTCGGTGCGGTGATCACCGCTGCCGTGCCCACCGGTGGTGCCTTCCTGGTCAACGCTGCACAAGGCGATCGCGACCAGGCCGCCGTCGAGCAAGATGCCGGGGCCGTGGATGCGACGGAGATCGTCGATGCAGCCGATCCCGCGCCCATGCCAGGCAGCGCACCGAGCGCGCCGAGCATCGAGGGCAGCAACGCTCTAGTCGGGTCGATGGGCGGTGTGATCGGGACGACCAGCACCACCAGTGAGGAGCCGTCCGCCTCGTCGTTCTACCCGCGGCAGTCCGAATGCGTCGTCGACAACGCCGACCTCGGCGATGGTGAGATCCGCACCTGCCGGTTCACGGCCACGGCAAGGGGCGGAACAGAGATGACCTCCAGCGGAACCACTGACCCACCCGGCGCGACGGGAGAGGTGACCGTGACCCGAAACGGGGTGTCAACGACCTACTACCCGCACATGCGTAGGCGACGCGTGGGCGATGCAAGCGTGTTCGTGGGGTGCAGCGGTGGCCTCATCCAGCCCGGCGACCTCGTCGACATGGTCCTCACCAACTCCACCGCCGACCCGGAGCACGCGACGATCACGCTGAGCGCGGGTGAGGGCTGGTCGTGCTAGCGCCGCAAGCGTTCCGGCTCAGGTGTCGGTCTTGGCGGCGACCTCGGCGAGGAGCGCCTTGTACTCCTGGCTCTGGGTGAGGGGCAGGATCGCCATGAGATCGCCGGTGGTGCCCGTCATCTTCACGCGGCCCTGCATGAACCCAGCCTCGAGCTCGAGGTCGCCGTTGGCGATGGCGAGCGCGTCGGCGTAGGTCTGCGTGAGCACCACCTCGGCGTCGGCGTCGGGGCCAAGGGTGGCGGCGCGGATGCGGCCGTCCTCGATGCGCTGCGAGTAGACGACCTCGCCGTCGGGCGCGCCGGACACCACGATCTGCAGCCGCAGCGTCGCGCCCGGTCGTGCCGGGAGGTCGGCGGCGAGCTGCTGGTGGAGGTCGAGCCACTCCTGGGAGAGGAAGGCGACCATCAGCGAGCGTGGGCGTCGGTGCGCACCCCGGCAAACAGGTCCGACTCCGGCGTGACCACCTCGACCGTGCTCGACGCGAGGATGTAGTCGTCATAGGGGTGGATCCCCGAGGCGACGTCGCGCGGGAGGCCGAACCAGAACGGCGAGGCCGGGTCGATCTGGGTGGCATGCGCGAGCAGCGCGTCCCAGCGCACCTCCGCGTAGCCCTCGATGTCGATCATCGTGGTGATGCGATCGTCCTGCCAGGGCCGGTTGAACCACTCCTCGCTGTAGGGCGACTCGAGCTCGAGCTCGAGGTACTTCGCGTGCATGAGCTCGAGGCGGCGCTTCGACCACACGGAGTAGTACACCTTCGCCACCTGCCACGGCGCCCCTGCCTCGGGGTACCACTCGGGATCGGCCGCTCGTTCGATCGCCGGCTGGGTGATCTCGTGCACCCGGAGGTGGTCGGGGTGGGGGTAGCCGCCCTGCTCGTCGCCGTAGGTGAGCACCACCTGGGGACGGGTGCGACGGATGATGGCGACGGCTCGACCGACCGCTTCGTCGAGCGGGGCGTTGGCGAAGCAGTCTGGGCGGGCGTTGGCTTCGCTGTCGGGCATCCCCGAGTCTCGGTAGCCCAGCATCACGACCTCGTCGTACCCGATGATCGCCGCCGCCTTGTCGAGCTCGGCGCGTCGGACCTCGGGGAGGTGCGCCCGCACCTCGTCGCGATCCATCGCAGGGTTGAGGATGTCGCCCTCCTCGCCACCGGTGCAGCAGACCAGCGTGGTGCGCACGCCCTCGGCGTGATACTTGGCGACGGTGCCCGCACCCTTCGACGACTCGTCGTCGGGATGGGCGTGGATCGACAGGAGGCTCAGGGGGTCGGCCATCGGTGCACCATATCGACGGTCACCGGGCGATCGGCGTGCCGTCGGGATCGCGACCCGTCGGGAGCCGACCGCCCCGCCCGTACCAGCGACCGGCCCACACGCCGCTCACCACACCGGCCACCGCGCCGAGCGGCAGCGCCACCGCGAACAGCCCGATCCGTACGGCATCCCGGTCAAGGCCACCCTCGGAGCTCGCGCCGAGCACGAACAGGGGGATCGCCACGATGCAGAAGGCCACCGTGGCAGCGGCCACCGCCACGCACGCACCCACGCACACCCCGAGCAGCACCGTCCGCGTGCGAGACATCGGGCACGACCCTACCGGTGACCAGCGCGCCATCTCACTAGCCTGCGCCCATGGACGAACCGGAGCAGTGGCGTTGGATCTGGTTGGGCGCAGCCGTGCTCTTCGGCATCGGCGAGATGGCAACCCCCGGCGCGTTCTTCCTCGCCCCGTTCGCCGTCGGCGCAGTGGTGGCGGCGGCACTCGCATTCGGCGACGTGCCCATCGCCGGTGAGTGGGCGGCATTCGTGGGCGTCTCCGTGGCGGCCCTCGTCGCGATGCGGCCGCTCGCCCGGCGCCTCGACCGACATGGTGGCTCCGACGGGATCGGCTCGCGCCGCCTCATCGGGCGAGGCGGCGTCGTGCTGCAAGGGATCTCGCCCGGCCAGCTCGGCGTCGTGCGAGTCGACCAGGAGGAGTGGCGCGCCGAAGCCGTGGGCGGCGGGTCCATCCCTGCAGGCACCGCTGTGAAGATCACCGAGGTCGAGGGCACCCGCGTCCTCGTCACCATCGACAAGGAGCACGCATCGTGAGCCCGCTCGTCATCCTCCTGGCGGTCATCGCCTTCTTCCTGTTCGTGTACGTCGCGTCGGGCGTGCGCATCGTGCGCCCCTACCAGCGGGGCGTGGTCGAGCAGCTCGGCAAGTTCAAGGAGACGGTCGATCCCGGCCTCCAGCTGATCATCCCGTTCATCCAGACCGTGCGGCTCGTCGACATGCGCGAGCAGGTGATCGATGTGCCCCCTCAGGAGGTCATCACCAAGGACAACGTGGTGGTGTCGGTGGACGCGGTCATCTACTACGAGCCCACGGACCCGCAGCGGCTGATCTACAACGTTGGCAACTTCATCCTCGCCATCACGAAGCTGGCGCAGACGAACCTGCGCAACTTGATCGGCGAGATGCAGCTCGACGAGGCGCTGACCAGCCGGGATTCGATCAACACCAACCTGCGCCAGATCCTCGACGATGCCACCGACAAGTGGGGCGTGCGGGTGGTGCGGGTCGAGCTCCAGCGCATCGACCCGCCGCCGGACGTGATGGCCTCGATGCACGAGCAGATGAAGGCCGAGCGCACGCGGCGCGCGGTGGTCACCGAAGCCGAAGGTCGCCAGACGGCGGTGATCACCACCGCGGAGGGCCAGCGCCAGTCTGCGATCCTCGAGGCCGAGGGCGTGAAGCAGAAGCAGATCCTGCAAGCCGAAGGCGAGGCCGGCGCCATCCGAACGGTCGCCGACGCCGAGCGCTACCGCCAGGAGACCGTGGCCGAGGGCGAGGCCGCCGCCATCCGCACCGTCTACCAGGCCATCCATGACGGCAACCCCGACGCCGGACTGATCACGATCAAGTACCTCGAGGCCTTGCAGGTGATGGCCAACGGCCAAGCCACGAAGGTCATCCTGCCCACGGAGCTGGCCGGGATCGCGGGCGCTGTCACGGCCATCACCGAGACGATCGGCCGAGCCGGCACCGAGCCCCTCAGCAGCTGAGCGCTCGGCGCGGTGGCGCCCACGCCACGGCCTGCCGGATCAGGTGCGGGCGCGACCCGCGGTGCGCAGCGCGGCGAGCGTGTGCTCGCCGGTGTCCTCGTCCTCGGTGAGGTGCCAGCCGCAGCGCTTGGCGAGCATCGGGTGACCCTCGTCGGGGCCCGAGGCGATCAGCTCGTCGCCGGCCTCGAGGCGCACATGCCCGCCCGGGCGGTACACGTAGCGGCCCCCACGTTGGACGGCGAGCACGTGGAAGCCCGGCTCGATGTCGAGCTGCAGTGCGCCGAGCGTGCTGCCGTCGGCCTCTGACCCCGCCGCGACCGGGACGCGCACGGCGACCTCGTCGGAGTCGCCGAGCGCGATCGAGATGATCGGGTGGAGCTCTTCCTTCTCCTCGATGAGCCAGACCATCTGCTGAGCCGCGTCTCCCAGATCCTCGGCCGCCTGCGAGAGATGCAGCAGGCCGCGCAGGGGCGCAGGATCGATGCGGTCGTTGCTGGCCCGCAGCACCCACAGCTCGAGGCGGTCCTTCATCTCGTCGAGCCGATCCTCCAGGTGGCGCACCTCGGCCGCAAGCCCTTGATCGCGCAGCACCAGCGCCGAGTACGCGAGCCCGACGGCGACCTCGGAGATGTACTTCATCTCGACGAGCACGTCGACTGCTCGATCGAGGTCGGACAGCGTGCCGTCCTCGGGCGGGACGGGCGGCTCCCAGTACGGGGCGGCCGCGAGCTCCCGAAGGCGCGGGATGCCGGCGGGCGAGCCCCGCAGGAAGATGACGTCGCCGGGCAGGCAGATGGCGTCGCCATCCACGTCGGTGATCCAGTCGCGCTCGCGGCGGATGGCGACCACACGCATGCCGGTCTGCACGGGGAGCTCCAGCGCAGCCAGCGGGCGACGAGCGAGGTGGCTGCCCTCGCGGATGCGCACCCGGTGCGACACCTCCTCGGCGTTCGAGAGGTCGGCGACGAGCTCGCGCGGGATCCCCAGGCGATGGGTGACGATGCGGGCGATGTCCACCGCCGAGTTGCCGATGCGCTCGATCGAGCTGACCACCTGGAGCACCGAGGCCATCGCCTCCGCCTCCTTGGGGTGGCGCGCGGCCAGCACCGACACGGCCCGCATCTCGTGCACGAGGTCGGACATGCGCTCCTCGAGCTCGTCGACCTCCTCAGCCATGTCGGGATCGCCGAAGTAGAGGGCGGCATAGGCGAGATCGACCATGAGCTCTGACAGGTCTTTCGCCTCGGCGAGCATCGCGCGGAGGTTGCGGGGTCTGGCGTCCATCTGAGTGATCGAAGGATAGGCGGCCGGCGCCCCGCGGCGCCGCGTCCGGCCCACGTGGTCCACACTGTCGTCGTGCGCCCCCGCCCCCGCTCCCGCTCCCGCTTCGTGCTGTTCGTCGTGACCGCAGTGGCGGCAGTCGCGGTGGCGGCGGCTGGGTGCTCGTCTGCCGATGGTCGGAGCCTCCCCGCTCCTCAGCCGCACCAGACCACGACCTCGGCGGCGGCGCCGGATGTCGGCCAGCCTTCCGACGTCGTGTCGGGCGGCGTGTTCTCGCTGAGGAGCCCGTCCTATCTCGAAGGCGGTCTCATCCCGGAGCGGCACACCTGTCGGGGCATCGACGTCTCCCCCGCGCTCGTGTGGACCGACACGCCGCCGGCAGCCGAGCTCGCGCTGGTGATGCGCGACCGGGACGCGAACGGGTTCGTGCACTGGGTGATGACCGCCATCGATCCGGTCGTCCAGGGGATCGGCGAAGGGGGCATCCCCGAGGGGGCGCTCGCCTTGGCGAACAGCACAGGCGCGGCGGGGTGGTTCGGACCGTGCCCCCCAGCGGGGTCTGGTGCGCACACCTACGAGCTCGTGCTGCACGCGCTCCCGGAGCCGCTCGTGATCGATCCAGCGATCCCCGCGGAGCAGGCCGCTCAGATGGTGGAGGGCGCGTCCTCGGACAGGGCGGTGCTGTCCGGAGTGGTCCAAGCAGCCGAGTGACCGGCGACCCGGTGACCGAGCCGTGGGTGCGCTTCGAGGACGAGCACCTGCTCGCGGTGCACAAGCCCGCCGGTGTGAACTCCCACCGCGCTGCCGCACACGCGCAGGACGGCATGTACGAGTGGGTGCAGAGCCAGCGACCGGCCGATGCGCTGTCGATCCTCCATCGCCTCGACAAGGGCACCTCCGGGGTGCTCGTCTTCGGCAAGACCACTGCCGCCAACCGCTCGCTCGCGGCGCAGTTCGAGGGGCGGTCGGTGGGCAAGCGCTACGAGCTGCTCGTTCGCCGGGACGATCGACGTCCACCGTCGTTGCATGCCGATGACCCGATCGGCGGGGCCAGCGGGGCGCAGCCGGCGTCGACCGACTTCGACGTGGTGGCATCCGGACCGCACTACCAGCACGTCGTGGCACGACCGCACAGCGGGCGGACGCATCAGGTGCGCATCCACGCCGCCGCGCTCGGGATGCCCGTCGTGGGCGACGCGGATCACGGCGGTGAGGCGGCCGTGCGGCTGTTCCTCCACGCTGCGGCCCTGCAGCTCGAGCACCCCGTCGACGGGCCGATAGCCCTGACCGTCGACCGCCCGGCCAGCTTCGACGCCCTGCTGGAGGACCGACGCGGTGCGAGCTCGAGCCTGGACCTCGCGGCCGTCGCGGCGCGCGAGGAGCGCGACGTCCTGTTCGACCCGAGCGACACCGACGCGTACGTCTGGATCGACCGGCACCACGATGGCGTCCCAGAGGTGCGCGTCGAGCGCCTCGGCGGGGTGGCACTCGTGCTCAGCTTCGGCGCGGATGCAGGCGCCGGTCCGCCCCGGGCGCTCGTGGAGGCACTCAGCGCGGCAGCGCCCCTGCAGGCCGTCCATGCCCAGCACCGGCCTCGCGGAGGGGCCGGTCCCGTGCAGCACGTCTCGGGCGCGCCGGAGCCCCAGGTCGTCGTGCGCGAGCACGGCCTGCAGTACGGGATCGACCTGCACGCCAGTGCCACGTCCACCGGCCTGTTCCTCGACCAGCGGGAGACCCGTCGGGCCCTTCGGACCGCCGACCTCCGTGGCCGTACGGTGCTCAACGCCTTCGCGCACACCGGGTCGTTGTCCGTCGCCGCCGCCGCGGCCGGCGCGGAGACGCTGTCGCTCGATCTCAGCAAGCGCTACCTGGACTGGGCCCGGGAGAACCTGCGCCGCAACGCCCTCGACCCTGCCGACCACGACTTCGTGTACGGCGACGCACTCGAGTGGATGGACCGGTTCGCCAAGAAGGCGCGCACCTTCGACGTCGTCGTCGTCGACCCGCCGAGCACGAGCACCTCGCGAGGCCGGGGCTCACAGCGATGGTCGGTCGAGCGCGACTACGACACGCTCGTCGCCCGGGCGGCGCGCCTGTGCGCGCCAGGCGGGAGGATCTTCGCCTCCACGAACCTTCGGCGCCTCGCGTGGCCGTCGTTCCTCACCCACCTCGAGCGGGGGCTGGCGAGTGCGGGTCGCCACGGAAGGATCAGCACGCGCACGGTCCCCCTCGACCACCGGACCGGTCCTGGGGACCCGCCGCACCTCAAGGCCGCCTGGATCGACCTCGACGACAGGTAGGGTCGCCGCGGTGGGGTCGAGCAGTGCATCCTGAGGAGCGACTGCGCATCGTGACCGAGACCGCCCGCGCGGTGCTCGAGGATCGGCTCGACGCGTCGACCGGTGCCCGCACGCTCGCGATGCAGCAGCAGCAGGTCGTGGTGCGGCTGCGCAGCGACCGCATCGACGTCACGCAGGCCGAGGCCGACGCGGTCGCGCTGACGCTCCGACGGCTCGCGGAGCAGGTGGCGGACCGTGCGGCGGCCACCACGGAGGTGGAGGCGAGCACCGAGATGGCCCGCATCCTCGGCGAGCTGGCCCAGGCGCTGCGCTAGTGCGCGGCGTCGTCCACGGGTTCGCCCGCGGCTGCGTCCTCGACTGAGTCGACCTCGATGACGTCGTCGCCGGTGGTCGTCGGCGCGCTCACGGCTGCGATCGTCTCGGCCTTGCGCACCTGGAACATCGCCACGCCCATCGCCAGCACGACGGGCAGGAACAGCATCAGCAGGCCCTGGGTGAGCACCGCGCCGAACAGCGTTGCGTAGAGCGCTCGGTTGACCACCTTGCTCGATGCGCGGCGTCGCACCGCGTGGAAGCCGAGGCCGGCGCCCACGACGGGGAGCAGGAGGCTGAGCGAGAACGGCCACAGGGCCTTGGCCACCGTGTCCTTGGAACGTCCCGGGGTCCAGTCGTCGATGCCCTTGACCACCTCGGCCGCGGTGGCATCGGGCTCGTCGGCCACGACCCGCAGCGCGGAGATCGACCAATCGGCAACAAGCGTGGGCCCGGAGTACACGTCGCCCCGCACGTCGACCGGGTACCGCAGCGCCACCGTGCAGAGCACGAGCGCGGCCACCGCGGCCAGCACCGCCGACATGGCGGCGCGGTAGCCCGGCGGTTGGACGGGGACCGATCGCGTCGATGCGCTGCTCGTGCGGGGTGCACTTGTGCGGCTGCGGGGCTGCCCGCCGCGGAGGCGGGAGAGCAGGGAGCGGTTGCCTGACGCCGTCGCCGATGGACGATGGGCGGTGGGCGTGGCGTTGGCGTTGGCGGCCCGAGCGGCGCGGGCTGCCCGCTCGTTGCGGTTCTGGGCCGCCCGCTTCTGCTTGGACGGTCGCTGCGGTGACATGGCCCCACGCTAAGACGCCAGCCGAACTCAGCGGAAGTCGCGGCTCTTGGTCGGCG